>NZ_CP189561.1:3263012-3581516 GCF_050154705.1 Muricoccus radiodurans
CCTCAGCAGCATGGGGAACGAAGTTGCCTCGGAAATGAGGACACCGAGGCGGGCAAGGACGGCAATGAGGGGTTCCAACGCTGCCGTTCCGCCAGGCAGGCCTGGGATGGCCTGCAGGATGTGCTCGGTCAGCGGCTCAGGCGCGGCGAGAGCAGGGAAAGCGGCACGCCGGCTCCCGTTGGAAATCAGTGGCTCAGGACCGAGGGCGTCGTAGGCCAGACGTCGTCGGCCCGGGCGCTGAATGAGAGGGGCGTGCCCACACCGGCTGGGCGGGGTGCTTGGGCATACAATGTTGGCGCGGCTGTTGCGGCGGCTCGGGGCGTCGCTGGCGCATTGAGGATGGCCGGCTAAAGGCGGCTAACGGCGCAAGCCGGCCGCGAGCCGCAGTTCCGCTTCGGGGTAGAGCATCCGGGAACTCAGCCATCAGACCATGTGCGATCCTGGCTTTCCCGACCCTAACCGGACATTCTCGGCGTCAGGTCATAGCAGCCGTTTCAGGCGCAGCAACCCGTATGCAGCTACCGTCACAGCGTCTTTGATCTCGCCATCCACGATCATCCGTTCAACTTCAGGCGCCGCGAAGGCTCGTGTAACCAAGTCCTGCTCCTCCAGTTCTCGACCAGCCGGATCTTGCCGAAGACCACTTGCCAGGAAGATGTGGCAGCCCTGGTTGGCATAGCCATAGCCCTCAAACAGGTACCCAACCTGCTGCATGTCGGCCGCCATCAGGCCCGTCTCCTCCCTGAGTTCACCCAGCGCCACGCTCGCAGGTTCCGCTTCAGGCGCGCGCTCCCACGAGCCCTGCGGAAACTCCCAGAAACGCCCTCCAACGGGGTAGCGAAACTGCTGCACGAGGTGCAGTCGGCCATCATCTTCCCTGGGCACGACGAGCATGAAGTCTGGCTTCTCGACGACGCCGTATATGCCCTCGGTGCCATCGAGCCGACGGACAACATCCTCACGTACCCGCATCCATCGGTTCTCGTAGACGATACGAGACACGATCGCCTCGACCTCGGGCCTGTCGGCTTCCTGCACTTTACTGACTCCATGATGACGGAGGGGGTGTGAAGGCTTACCACTCTCTAGCGATAGCAGGTGACGTCCGCTGCCCATTCGCGGCGACTATAGCCGCTTGGATCGCGATGTCCGCCTCTGGCGGTCGACACCGCCACGCGAATGGGCACGAAGCAGCCACGAACTCGGAGGCGTTAGGCGGCGCTGACGGTGGCGGGGGTGTCTCGCCCTGCTGGGTGCACGGGTGACGTCGCCGTCTCCCCCGTGCACCCGCTCGGTGGCCTAGGCGCGGCAGAAGATGACTGAGCGTGTGGCGCACCGGCTGCCATCGGAGATCGAGCGACTCAGGTTCGAGGATGTCGTGCGGCGGGCGGCGCAGGCGCGGGGCGCTGAATGGGCGCAAGTGATGGGGCTGCCTCGCACCCCAATGGCCAATGGAAGATGACATACGGCAGGTGGCTGAAAGCGTGACAGGGCCAGAAGTTCCCTTCCAGGCCTCACGTGAGGCCTGCGAGGAACCGACACCAAATCTACTGAGAGCGGACTCGCATCCGAGGCCCTGGAGCTGACCTCATTCTGAAGAATATCATTGTTAAATCGAACGAATCTTGACAAGGCGTGGCCTGGAGTCTCAGCCTTCCTGCGCCGGGGAAGTCGGCAAAAGGACAAAGCAGGGAGGTGACGTCATGTACCTAACCCTGAGACGCTACGCGGGGGTTGGATCGCGCATCGAGCAGATCGCAGAACGACTCGAAACTGGGCTCATACCCATCTTGAAGCGTGCACCTGGCTTTCAAGGATACTGCGCTTTCCGCAGTGAGGATGGCGACGGGGTCTCAATGAGCCTGTTCGAGACGGAGCAGCAGGCAAACAGCGCGAACGATGGGGCTCGGTCCTGGGTGCAGTCCCATATGCGAGACCTGCTGCCGAACGCGCCTGAGATCTTCGCCGGCGAAGCCATCATCGCGGTGAATCGCGGTCAGCATGACGGCAGCTTTGGCGAAGGCATTCAGCCCTTCTATGTCATGGTCCGTCAGTTCGCGGACGTCAGCGACCCTGACTTTATAGAACGATTGACGCGCGAGATCACAACGCCAACGACCATCAGCTCGCCCGGGTTCAAAGCCTTCTACGCTGCATGGGGCGACCCGGGGAGAACACGCGCTGCTCTCGTCTCCCTCTTCGATAACCGCGAGAACGCTCATCGTTGCTATGACCGGGTCAAGCAACTCATGCGTGAGAAGGGTGGCGCAGCGATCCCGCCGCCAAACCAGATCATTGCCGGGGAAACCACCGCCGCCGCAATGTCCCCTTGAACCCTCTCTAAGCCTCGCTGCGATGTAGGAATCAGAGTTCGGGAATCCGGACTCATGCGGTTCGATGCCCGTGCGCTGGTCGCCGTGTCCGAATCTCGTTCGGAACACGCTGCGCGGCGAGCTCCCGGCCTGAGTTCAAGAACCAGCTGAGTTCTTGCCGGTGAGTATCTGGAGGAGAACAGCATGGGAAGGAGAGACCCGATGGTGAGCGCGATCTCGAGTGCCTCGCGCCGACGCGTCTTCGCCCTTGCGATGTCGCCTCTCATTCTACCCCGTATCGCGCATGCGCAGGCGAGCTTCCCGGATCGGCCGATGCGCTTCATTATATCCTGGCCGCCGAGCAACCTGGATGTGCTGCATCGCTCCATCTTCGAGGTCGCAAGGCGCGAACTGGGCCAGCCCGTGGTGCTGGAGAACCGGCCAGGCGCGCGCGGCACCCTGGGGGCCCAGGCACTCATGCAGGCGCGCCCGGATGGCTACACCCTCGCCCACCAGCACCTCTCGGTCATCCGCCACCCGTTCCTTACCCGGCAGCCAACCTGGGATCCGGTGACCGACTTCACCTACATCATCCAACTCTGCGGCTTCGTTTACGGAACGGTCGTCCGGGCAGACAGCCCATATCAGACCTGGGGCGACCTCATCGCCGCGGCGCGCGCGCGGCCAGCGACCCTCACCTACGCCACCTCGGGCGTGGCGACCGCGCAGCACATTCTGATGGAGGAACTCCTGGCGCGAGAAGGAGTGCAGATGGTCCATGTTCCATTCCGGGGCGGTCCAGAAGGAGTGACAGCCCTGCTGGGACGGCAGGTCGACTGCATGAGTGACGCGTCCTCCTGGCGTCCGAACGTTGAGGCCGGGGAGTTCCGCCTTCTTTCGATCTGGACGCCTGAGAGGATGGCCCTCTTCCCCCAATCCCCAACGCTTCGCGAACTCGGCTATGGCGTGTCCCTCACATCACCTTATGGGATCGTTGGACCGAAGGGGATGGACCCGGGCATTGTTCGCATGCTTCACGATGCATTTCGCAAGGGGCTCTTCGACGACACGACGCAGGGGCTCATCCGCCGCTGGGAAACGCCGGTCGAGTATCTCGGTCCGGCAGACTATTTATCGTTCGTGCGAGAGCGGACGGTTTACGAACGTGAGATGGTCGCGCGGCTCGGATTGAGCATCGATGGCTCGTGAAGTGTTTGCCTCGTCCCGCCTCTGCCCCCGCCGCTTGCGAATGGCAACGGGGGGCTGAGTCGCGTGGGTAGCAGGTGGAGAGTGCAAACGCATCGGTGGCGGAGCAGCGCGGGTACTGGACCAGAGAAGCGTGTCGATGCCGAAGGGGCGGGGTGCCTGGACGATTACGACGGTGGCGCGGGTGACGGGGCGGCTCGGGTTCCGTTTGTGGTCCGAAGCAGGGCCGTAGCAGACGGGAGGTGACAGGGAGTGGCCGATTGCGGCAGGTTCGCTCCCGGGGGGAGCATCCGAGAGCGTGGCTGCCGGAAGGACACGCCGAAGTTTGTCACTTCCGCCCCATAGCGGAACTTGGGCATCGATCGCGAACAGTCGCCTTCCGTCTTCTCGAGCGGATGACATAGGCTTCCCGCATGGGACTCTTGACCTTCAGCATGAACGTCACCCTGGACGGCTGCGTCGACCACCAGGAAGGAATCGCTGACGACGAGACGCACGCGTTCTTCACCCGCCTTATGGACGAGGGCGGGGCGATGCTGTGGGGCCGCATCACCTACGAGATGATGGAGAGCTACTGGCCGGCGGTTGCTCGCGGTGATGTGGAGGCGCCGCCGGTGATACGCGAGTGGGCGGTCAAGCTGGAGGCCAAGCCGAAATACGTGGTGTCGTCCACGCGAAGGGACTTTGCGTGGACCAACAGCCACCACATCGCCGACGGCCTGCTAACAGGCGTGCAGCGGCTCAAGGACGCGACTCCGGCGGGCGTGCTCCTCGGGAGTGGCAAACTCGCGACCGAGCTGGACCGGCTGAATCTGATCGACGAGTACAAGCTCCTTGTCCATCCCAGGATTGCAGGCCACGGCCCGACCTTGTTCCAGGGTGGGCTGCCCAATACGCGACGGCTCGAGCTGGTCTCGGCAAAGCCGCTCCGCAATGGCGCGGTCGCCATGCACTACCGTCGCGAACGCTGACTTCGCGCAGCCTCCCGCGCAGAGCTTGGCGGCCGATGCGTCGCGAGAGCGCCGCCAGCTGGCAGTCCGCTTTGGTCGCCTGTCTCTTTGGATGAGAGAGGTTGGCTAACCTGCCCGGCCACAAGCGGGAGGTGGTGTGGACCTGCCGGTCCGTCCTGCCCGCAGGCTCGCCACGGTGCCGCGCCGGTCTTTGTCACGCGGGATGGCACAGACGCGAGGCGGCCGATCAGTGCACCGCCTGCGCCGACCCAAGCGACGCGTGCCCGGATGTCTCCCGGCCTTTCGCCTCTTTCGGCCTCTGCTGCAGGTAGGCCGGGTCGAAGTCGCAGGCAGCCTGCAGCCCCGGCCAGTCCAGGATGGTGAGGGCGGTGAGGTTGCCCCGCACCAGCCCGCCCCTGCGTAGGTCCTGGAGCACGCGATTGACGTGAACCGTGGACAATCCGAGCGCGTCCCCGATGTCGGCCTGGGTGGCCGGGAAGCTGAACCCCGCCTCGGTCGCGAGCCCCACGCCCCGGAGTCGGAGGGAGATCTCGCAGAGGAGATGCGCGACCCGCTCGCGCGCGTCCCGCTGGCCGAGGCCGGTCATCCACTCGCGGAAGATCGCGGCGTCGACGAGCGTGTCGCGCCAGAAGGCTTCCGCGATGCCCGGGTGCTCGCGGGTGATCTGGCGCAGGGCCGCGTGCTCGACGAAGGCGGCCGTGGTCTGCATGAGGGTGCAGACCGAGTGGTCCATCACCGGCAGGTGCAGGCCCTGCAGATCGGGCATGTCGCCCGGCGTATGGAAGGAGTGGATCTGCCGCCGGCCGTCCTTCAGCAGCTTGGAGCGGTGGACGAAGCCGGTGAGGAGAAGGCAGCACTCGTGCGAGTGCTCACCATCCCGGACGATATCGGTGCGCGCTTCGTAGGACCGCACCCTCATGGGCAGGGAGAGCAGGGCGCGCTGCTCCTCCTCGCTCAGGTCGGCGATGCTGGCGAGCTTCTGGACGAGGCGATGTCGCTCCGAGGCGGTGCTGTTGGGGAACATGGGTCGCCGCTCCTGTGCTGGAGCAGCGCGCCCGAGCAGTTCTTCACTCCCATGCGCGTCCGTGAAGCCCCCGGCGGTCCGCTAACGCACAAGGGGGGGGGCGAGCTGTCCCGACCCGCCGGCGTTTCCGCCCGCCGCCGAAAGGTGGGCCGGATGTGCGGTTTCGTACTGACCTCGGCTCGCAGCGTCCCTATATGACGACCAACGCCCGCTGTGGTTCTCCGGCGCGGGCTTCTGAGAGACACGCCTGTGCTCCCGCCGACAACCCCGTCGCAGGAGCCATCATGGCCGCCTCTGGCGTTTCTGCTCCGGCGACCCGCAACCGTCTCCTCTCGGCGCTTCAGCCCGAGGTCCTGGAGGAGTTCTGGCCGCGGCTGGAGAGGGTTGAGCTTGTCGTCCGCGAGGTGCTCCACCCGCCAGGCGAGCCGATCAGGAACGTGTTCTTCCTGGAGACGGGCTATGTCTCAAAACTCGCCTACACCGAGGACGGCGATGCCGCCGAGGTCGGGATGACCGGCTGCGAGGGCTTCGTCGGCCTCCCCATCCTTCTCGATGCCGAGGCCGACGACGTCGAGGCAATGGTGCAGCAGCCCGGGACGGGGCTGCGGATGGAAACGGCCGCGTTCCGGAAGGCGCTGGAGCGCCATCCCGCCCTGCGCACCATCCTGAACCGCTACGCGCTCCTCCACCACGGTCAGGTGGCGCGGACGGCGGCCTGCAATCTCAGGCACCAGCTTGAGCAGCGCCTCGCGCGCTGGCTGCTGATGTCTCACGACCGGACGGAAAGCGACAGCTTCGCCATGACCCATGAGTTCCTCAGCATGATGCTCGGGGTGCGCCGCTCCGGGATCACGGTGGCGGCAGGCCTGCTCCAGAAAGCGGGGATGATCCGCTACGGCGCGGGGCGGATCGAGGTCACGGACCGGCCCGGCCTCGAGAGCGTCTCCTGCGAGTGCTACGGTATCGTCCGGCGTGCGTCCGAGGCCCTGTTCGGATTGCCCCCGGGCGCGAGGGCGCTCTACCGGGCCTGAGACGGCCTGCGGCGCCTGCTTGGCGCAAGGGAACTTGTAGGCGGTACGGTAGGGAACAGCGGCAACGTGGCGAAGCGCCTAGGAGGCCTCTCAGGCACCAGTTGGAGGCCAAGCCATGCGAGAGAGGACCGACCCGCGCCAACACCGCGCGGACCACGACGGCCAGGATGACTGCGGGATCCGCGCGGCCGTCGCGGCAGACATCGCGGCCGGGGCGCTTGACCGGGGCGCACCGCACACAGCGCTCGCCGCCGCGAGGGAGGCGGCCCGCGCTGCCCTCCTCGTGCTCGGCCGCGTGCCGCACCAGTGCCCGAATGACGACCGGCGCTTCCTCACCATCCTCGCCGCTGCCCCGCCCGACCATCTCGTTGGGCTCCCCGACGAGCGCGAGGTTGTCGTGCGCCAGGCGCTCGCGATACTCGCGCGGATGCTTCCGCCCACACCGGGGAGTGAGGCATTCACTGGCTTGCCGGACCCGGCGGCGGGCGGCGGGGATGCGCCGGTTTCGGGCAGGCCCCGCGTCCTTGTCGTCGAGGACGAGTGGTTCATCGCCGCCGACGTCAAGGACTGCTTGGAGCAGGCGGGGGTTGAGGTCGTGGGGCCCGTCAGTACGGTCGGCGATGCGTTGCGGCTCGTCGAGGCCGCTTCGACCGATGGTGGCATCACCGCGGCCATCCTCGATATGAAGCTCGATGGTGCCATGGTCACCCCGGTGGCGGACGCGCTCACCGCAATCCGCGTGCCGTTCGTCTATGTGACGGGCTACTCGGAGGACCACGTCCGGAGCGGGAACGGCACGGCAGCCGTTCTGCAAAAGCCCGTGCACTATCCGGACCTTCTTCGCGCCGTTTGGGCCATCGCCTCACCAGGAGGGGGCGCGCTCCCAGCGGCCATGTAGCTCGACGGCCGGGCTCACCCGAGGCATGTCCGCTCCTGCCCGGGGCGAACCCCGAAAGTCGCCCGGTTGGCATCGCCAGAGACTGATTTCAGACGCCCGTCAGGTGAGTGCTGGCTGGACCGCTGCCGGCGCCTCGACCGTCATGAAGTGTAGCGTGAACAGGAGCAGCCCGCCGCCGTCCGTCACTTCCAGCCGCCAGTCGTGGTCGTCCGAGAAGGTGCCCTTGTCGTCCCTTAGAAGAGCGCCCGCGAGGCGCACCGCCTCATTGCGGGCCGATCCCCGATCGGGAAGCTCGGTCCCCTCTTGATCGAGGAAGGACTGTCCGTCGATGACGTGGAAGAAGTACCGCGGCATGACCGTGCCTCGCTCCATACTGGCGACGGCAGGTCATCCATCAGCCGCAGAGTGCCAGAGGTCGGATCCGCGATCGGGCTTTCTACCTCCGGGCTCTGCAGCCCGCAATCATCCAGATTTGGACGCGCCAGGCTCAGACCAAGCCCGGTCAGAGGCAGCGGCCGCATCATCGCGTTGGCATTCAGGAGCGGAACTGCCGCTCTGGGCCAATCCTCGCCCTGTTTCAGCTCCGGCATTTGCCCGGCGTTGATCCGGTGCGCGTTGACGATGACCTGGCTCTCGGCAGCCTGGCGGCCCCCCGGTCAGCCGCACCATCGGCAGGGGTGCCCGCGCCGATGATGTCGGCCAGCACCTGCCCGGGTCCGACCGAGGGCAGCTGTTCCACGTCGCCGACCAGCAGGAGGGCGGCCTCGTCCGGCAGGGCCCGGAGCAGCGCCCGCACGAGCGGCACCTCCTCCACCAACGAGGTCTCGTCCATTACCAGGATATGGCACTCCAGCGGCCGCCCCTCCGTCCGCTTGAGGCCGCCTGCCTTGGATCGGTCTGCAGCAGGCGGTGGATGGCCCGGGCTTCCAGGCCCGTGCTTTCCGAGAGGCGCTTCGCGGCCCGGCCGGTCGGGGCACAGAGGCACAGCGCGTAGGAACATACTGCAATCAAGGTTCGAGCACGGGCCGCAACCACCGAGACAGCAACCCTGACAGACGCACCGGTGCCCGGCCTTAAGCTTGAGCGGAAGCTCAAAGATTGAGCTTTGTCTCTTGCTCAGATTGCCGACTGTTCCGCATTCTTCGGGAGTTGCGCGGGGTGGAACTTGGTCTGGTCGCGTCGGTCCAGGTTGGGTGGCCATCAGGGAGAAGCTGATGCGAACGCATGATGAGGGGCAGCCGGTATCGGGGGATAAGCGGCCGAACGATTCGATCGATGCGCATGTCGGATCCCGAGTGAGGCAACAGCGCATCCTGATCGGTATGACGCAGGCAGAGTTGGGCCTCGCGCTCGGCCTGACCTACCAGCAGGTGCAGAAATACGAACGCGGGACGAACCGCCTGAGCGTCCAACGCCTTGTGGACCTTGCCCGCGCGTTGAACGTATCGGTCGGCTACTTCGTCGACGATGACGTGCGTGACCGTTCCAGCTTGCATGAGGGAAACACTGCCGAGGGTGGTGATGCCGAGTCCGGCAGCGAGTGGCACGAACTCCGCGATGTGTATGGACGCATCCGGGATGCGGATGTTCGCAAAGGGCTTTTAGGACTGGCGAAGACAATGGCGGATGGTGACTGGGCTCGTGGCCTGAGTGCCGAGGTTGGCGACGCGCCGGCATCGCCAGGCAACCAGAGGCCGCAACGAAAGCGGCGCAAGTCTAAAGAATAGCTGGCCACATCAATTCATTAAAGCTTTGCAACAACGCTCAACTCCCAAGCTTCGGAGCAGCAAGGCCCTCCGAAGAGAGAAAAGCCGTCCGTTCCGAAGGCGCTCCATCAAGCCACGCACGCACATACCCACGGCACGGGGCGCATGATTGCACCACGACCACGGCAGAAAAACTTCGGCTTGTGGAGGATTGGAGCAGGGTGCCGGCGGCCCTGATACCTTGTTCGGATGGCTCGGAGATGATCAGCTCTTCGGCGGCGTCGGCGATGACCTTCTAGTCACATTGGCAGGAGCGGACAGCCTCGACGGCGGCCATGGGATCGACACCCTGCGCTTCACCGACACGGCGGATGGCGTGGAAGTGAATCTTGCCACCGGACGAGGCGGTGGGGCGGCGGCTGAACAAACTGACACGGGAATAGAGCGGGTCGAGGCAACAGTTTACGACGCCGTGACCGGCGATGAGGCAGACAACACGCTGCTCGGTGGAGAGGGCAACGACACCATCAGGGGGGCGGGGCGGGCAATGCTTCGCTCGACGGCGGAGCCGGCGTGCACGACGTTGTGGACTACAGCTATTACAGGGACTACCGCAGGCCGGGACGGACTATTGCGAACTACCTCATCGTGGACCTGACCGCCGGACTCGCCCAATTCGGGGGCTCTTCGAGTTCTGCCTATTCGGAGAGCGACGTCCTCTCGAATGTCGAGGACGTTATCGGGTCGAACCTAAGCGACGACATCACCGGCAGCGGTGTCGCCAACATCCTTCTCGGGGGACGGGCAGCGACACGCTGGACGGCGGCGCCGGCAACGACACGCTCATGGGCGGCGCGGGCGCGGACAGCCTCATCGGCGGCAGCGATCGGGACGCCGCGTCCTACTACTTCTCCTCGGCCGCCGTCCGGGTGTCGCTCGTGGACGGCCTGGGCGCGGGCGGGGAGGCGACGGGGGACACCCTCGTCGGGATCGAGCACCTGGTGGGCAGCGCCTTCGACGACGTGCTGCTGGGGGATGCCGGCGGGAACATCCTGAACGCCGGGGCCGGAGACGACTTCCTGCGCGGTGGCGCCGGAGTGGACACGCTGGACGGCGGGGCGGGGCGGGGCGGGGCGGATGTGCTGGTGGGCGGTGCCGGGACGGACCGCTTCGTCTTCGCGACCTTCGGGGACAGCACGCCCGGGCTCGGGGTGGACCTGATCGCCGACTTCTCCCGTGCAGAGGGGGACGTGGTGGACCTCACCGTTGCTCGATGGGCTGGGCTACCGCTTCATCGGGAACGCCGGCTTTAGCGGCACCGGGCCGGAACTGCGGTCCGAAACCCTGGAAGTCGGACGCTTCCTCGTGGAGACTAACGCCGGCGAAGGAACAGCCGATCTACGGATGGTGGTCCAGGCTGAGATGTCGCTGAGAATCTGGTCGCCTCTGACTTCGTCTTCTGAAGCCAATTTGTGCTGGTGTGACGGCTCGAACGTAGGATGTTCGAGCCCAATCGCTGCTTTCTGGAAGAAAACATATGTGGCTGCGCCGCGCCCGATGGCACCGCGTCCCACGAGACCGGGCCGGGGTGTCGGCCGACGACGACGGACTAGACCCGGCTACTAGATCAGCCCGCCCGGGGGCGCACCTCGTTACAGCATGGCGCCCACCCCACATGAGCATTTGTAGTCCTACCGCCGCCCGCCTGGTTCCCCTTCCGAGACGGGCCGTCGCGCGTTTGGGGCAAACTTTCTCTCTCAGCCAGAGTGCGGCAGCTGTGTCTGAGATATAGGTTCTGGAGAACCTAAAGAGGCAGGCCAACTCCGTTCGCGGAGCCGCTTCTCTTACGATGCCTCCTGCTCCAGATCCTCGTCACTCCTGACCACAAGTCGCTGGGGTACGGCCCATTGCGGTACGATCTCAGCCCCGATCGGGCCGGGCTGAGCACTGTCGCTCTCTGCGCCTCCCTTATGTGACCGGGCCAGTGCATTCTGCAGCGCCACGCGGGTGGCGGCAGAGCGGCCCTTGGGGGGAAGGTAGTCCGAATTGAACTCCGCCAAGCTTTCGAGGGCGGCGGGATCAAGGAGGGTGAGCACCCCGCCACTCCAGGAGACCAGGCCGCGCTTGCGAAGCAGCATGAGCACACGGTTGACGTGCACCGGAGAGAGACCCAGGGCATCCGCCACATCCGCCTGGGTGACAGGTAGAGAGTACGTGAGGGCTCCCGGCTCGCTGCAGGTAGCAAGGCGGGCGTGCAACTCGCAGAAGAGATGCGCCAACTGCCGCTCAGCTTTGCCTGACCCCATGGTGACGAGCCACTCGCGCATCATGCCCATCTCCCTAGCGCTCTCGCGGAGCAGAGCCAGCGCGAGGGAGGTATCCTGTTGCGCGAGAGTGGCGAGCTGAGCCCGCGGGAAGAGGGTGAACTTGCAGACGTTCAGCGTACTGACGGCGTATTCCGATGTGCCGAAGAGCTGCAGGTCGCAGAAGTCGCCGGGAAAGAGGAAGGCAATGATCTGCCGGGTTCCGTCCCGCTGGATGCGGAAGCGGCAGGCCATCCCGCTCAACAGCAGATGAATGTGCTCGGGCTGCTCCCCTTCTCGGATCACCCGGTGTCGGGCAGGAACCGAAAGCGTGTCGGGCGTAGCCGACGCGGTTCCCTTGGCCATGTCGGACATCGCGGGGGAATGCGGCTCGAAGCTCGCGACCGGCTGGTGCAGCAAGTTGATATCCCCACGTTGATGTTGCGTGTTTGCAACTATGAAGCGCCGTCGTTCAGAAGGAGCCTGTCCGGTGGGCACGTCCAAGACTTAAGACATGTTCGTGTACAAAGCTGCTTTGGGAGCGATTGTGTTACACTTATATCGATTTCGTGAATCTACTGGCTGAAACCTTCAACCAAGAGAAGAATAAGTATTCAGGCTGCACAACCTCTCCGTTGTACTCTGATCCAATGTTGCGTCTCATTTTCATGCCAGAGTGCCATACGCGCCGAATCGGCCCTATGCTGGGCGGGCTGCGGTCTGCTCTCTGTTCGTCCATCCCGACGCAGGCGCGCAGGTCATAATGGCATAGGACTGACGATGATCGCGCGCTCATGACCCGCTTCTTCTTCGATACGAACGACGGCGAGCAATTTGTTCACGACGAGGAAGGCCTGGACTGCGCTGATGTTATGGAGGCTCGGGCCATGGCCCTGAAGGCCCTCTCAGACATCGCCAAAGACGTGTTGCCGGAGGGGATGAGCCGCGAAATCGTGACAGACATTCGGGACGAGACGGGCCGACGGATCTTAACGGCGACCTTGTCGTTGGTGGTGCAGTGGGTGGACTAGAGCGCGTTCGACACGCCTCAGCGTCCTCTCCTCGACCCCGCAGCACACCGGCCCGGTTTTTTCGACTGCCTACGCGACGCCGTCCCATCGACCCGGCCGCCGCAGACCAGGCAGATGAGGTGGGCGCTGAGCTCGGCCGCAGTCCAGACATCACTCCTGCGACGTTGGAAGGCGCCATCGAAGGCTAGGTCGGGAAGCTGGTTGGCCGGCCGCCGTGCAGCCGCACCGCCAGTGATGGAAAGGTGCTACCGCCCCACCGGTGCTGACGAACGCCATGACGGAGCGGCGGACCAGCATGCCGGATGGGCTCCGCGTGTATGCCGCCGCTCCTCTTGCGATGACGCCCGAGCGTCCGACGTGAGCGGCAGCCCGTGTGACCGATCCATCTGAACGAAGGTGGCTTCGCTTAGGCTCAACGAGTGCCTCAAGGCTCTCACCACCTCGCTTCCCACCCGCGCCCCGTCGGCAAAGCCGGTGGCCTCGAAGGCTCGCACGATAGCTTCATGCCGGGCGATGCGGTCTTCCAGATCAAGGATGTGTTGCCTTGCCTGCTCGCGCCTTGCGCCGGTCCATCCCATACGCCGGGCTCCCGCTTCCCGACGACTTCGCCGCAGCGGCGGCTAGGCCGACAACTTCATGGATTGACCTACTCGGGCCAACGAGGCTCAGCCGCCCCGACAAGTCCCGGTGGAACGGACGATTTTGGAAGAGAGCGGCGGACTATCGCTTAAGCTAGCGGTCCTCTCGGCTTTCGCCTTAGACTTGGCCATGGAAACGAACGAGACGCCGCTCCAGCAGGCCAAGCGCCATCTCGCAGAGGGAGATGACCGGATCAGCAAGCAGGAGGCGTTGATCGTGAAGCTGGTGACGGAAGGGCCAGAGACGGAGCTGCCCGCCGCCCAGGCACTCCTCGCCTCCATGCACCAGAGCCAAGCCCTTGGGCGCCAGCATCTCGCACGCGAGTTGGCGAAGGTCGCTCAGCAGGAAGACCAGCCGCGGCCCTAACGCTTCCCCACCCACGGCCCGACCAGCTCTAGCCGAAGATCCGATTGCGCCAGGCCGCCGTGCAGCCCGCGCGGGTGGCGCCATGAGACAGATGGACGGCGCTGACGAGACCGGCCTGATCCTCGTCCCGCTTCATTGCATGGCCATAGCCGCTCCGCCCGTTTGTCCGAGAAAGGGGGGAGGCTGCAGGGGTTAGGCAAGAATGGCAGATCACTGGATGCGAGAGGTCTGAACTCGCCTACCCGCAACGTGATAGGCGGAGTGATGTGGGTTAGCGCGGCAGATGACACGTCTCACTACAGGGGGGGGATGCAGACTGTTCGCTCATCGCGTTTGACCATCCACCGCCCAAACTTGATGGACGATGAGCGCCGGATGAGGGATTGCCAGGCGATCATAGCTCGCTCCCGCGAACTCCTCGGCCGCTCAGTTTTCTTATGGCGGTCTTCGGCTGATGCTTCTGAATTGGAGCCGCCGCCTTGGCTTCGGGCTTTTCTGGCCGGTACGCGGCGATGACCCTTGACTGAGGGGCGAACGTCGCGTCGGCCTCTTCGAAGCCTTCCGGACGCGGGAGGGTTGAAAGTCGGCGAGATCGGGAGAGCGTGGCGGGAACGGCCGAGGCAGTGCCGAGGCGATCCACCGCCTCGTCAACTCGTGGCGGGACCACGGGAAGCTGCCCACGCCCTACGTGAACCGGCCGCAGGCGCAAAAGGCTCCTTAGGAGGCGCTGCGGGCCGAATTCGAGATCGGCTAGATCAGCGGAGCGTTCCAAACATCAACCGACCGACCCTCGACCCGCTCAACCCAGAATAAGCTTTACGGGCCGTGGGCTGCGTGTCCCATCCACGCCGCCACAGCCTGCGAACGCTAGCGGTTCTCATTCCGGACGAGAAAACACTTTCCCGCGCCCGGCCGACATGCCGAAGACTCGCCTGACCATCTTCCGGCTGCGCCAACATTGTGGCATCGCGCCCTCAGGCGAGAGCGCGTGTCGTGGGCGGCGTAGGCCGAACCGCTGTCGGCGAGGCACTGCAAGGGGTGGGGCGCCCGGAGGGCAGCGAACCGGCGCTCGACGCAGGCCAGCATCAGGTCGCGGATCATCTCGCCACTGATGCCGCCGGTGGTGGCGACCCAGGCCATGACCTCGCGGTCGTGGGTGTCGATAGCGAAGGCCAGGCGGACGACCTCGCCGTTCCAGCACGGGATCTCCAGCCCGTCGGAGGACCAGCGCAGGTTCGAGGTCGGGGCGATCACCGTGCCCTCGTGGGCCCGATCGCCGCCGGGTGCCGTGGCGCTGCAGGAGCAACTGCCCCCGCAGCATCAGGCGGTAGACGCGCTTGTGGTTCAGGAGCCCGGCGCCCGATGTCAACGCCGGGTGAATGGTGCGCAGAAGTGCCGAAGTCAAATTCCCCAGTTTGGGACTGGTGATCAGGGGACGAGTGGATTGGGGCTCCAGATCTTCGGGGGCCTGCCGCGTCATCGGGGCGGGGTCCGGGCGATGGCGGCTGGGGAGGAGGCCGGAGGTTGTCCGGCACGAGGTCGGCGTGCTGGCGGAGCCGGTAGCTAGTGCCCTCGATCTGCACGACGACGGCGTGGTGGAGCAGGCGGTCCAGTAGTGCGGCCGCGACCACGGCACCGCCGAAGACCTCGCCCCATTCGACAAAGCCGCGGTTGGAGGTGAGGATCATCGCCCCGCGCTCGTAGCGGGCGTTGACCAGCTGAAAGAACAGGTTGCCGTTGCCGGCGGTGATCGGCAGGTAGCCGATCTCGTCGACGATGAGCAGCGCGGCGCGGCAGAGATAGCGGATGCGTTCGCGCAGGGTCCACTCCCGCTCGGCACGGGCGAGCGAGGCGACGATGTCGGCCAGCGAGGTGAAATAGACGCTGTGCCCGGCCCGCACGGCCTCGACGCCCAGAGCGATGACGAGGTGGCTCTTGCCGGTGCCTGGCGGGCCGAGCAGGTGGACGACTTCGTAGCGGCCATGAAGTCCAGCTGGGCGAGCGCCAGGATGCGGTTGGGGGGAGGGCTGGAACGAGAAGTCGAAGCTCGCCAGGGTCTTGATCGTGCCCAGGCGTGCCATCTGCAGCGCCGCCTTGATCCGGCGCCCCTCGCGCAGCGTCAGCCCCTCGGCCAGCAGGCCGTCGATGGCCTCCAGCGCGCCGATCTCGCCACGCTCGATCTGGCGCATGGTGTGGTCGAGCACCTCGAGGGCGAGTGGCATGCGTAGGCCGACCAGGTGGCGGCGCACCCGCTCGAGGGTGGCCGGGATGGGCAGGTCCTCCCTCATCGACGGCCTCCCTGCTCGGCCAGGCGTTGCCCGACCGCGTATAGAAGGCGAGCGGCCGACGCGGCACGCACTCGCCCGAGCGGGTCGGCGTTGACAGCTGTTTCATGCACCTCGTGCACGACTGGCCGTCGCGGCTGTCGATACCCGCTGGCCAGCTGGCGCTCGCCGCGTCCCTCGAGCACCGGATGGCTGGCCATCAGCTGGCCGCACTCGTAGATCTGCACGGTGTCGGGCAGCATCTGCATCTCGACCGGCCAGCAGCGGTCCGAGGCTGGGCCGCTCCTCGGCGAAGTGCTCGGCCACGACCCGCCGAGTGGTCGCGTGCACCCTCTGGTTGGCCACCTCGTCCAGCCACTGCCGGAGCTGAACGTTGAGGTCGTCGAGGTTGCGGAAGCGGCGCGCGAGGAAGAAGTCCTCGCGCACGTAGCGGAACGGCCGCTCCACCTTTCCCTTGCTCTGCGGCCGATAGGGACGGCACGCCTTGGGCAGGAAGCCGTAGTGACGGGCACAGGCCAGCAGGGTCGGATTATAATTGATGCCCGCCGGCGCCTCGCCGGTGACGCGGTGCGCATCCGGCCGTACAGGATCTCCGCCGGCACGCCGCCGAGCGCCTCAAACGCCATGGCGTGGCAGCGCAGCACCGCCGGCAGATACTGGTGCACCACGAAGCGCGCCTACAGCATCCGGCTGTGGCCGAGTACCAGCGAGAACAGCCACACGATACGCGTCACGCCGGGCTCATCGGTGAACTCGGTGCGGAACTGGGCGAAGTCGACCTGGCCCTGCTGGCCGGGCGCGGTCTCGAAGCGCTGCTCGAAGGCAGGGGCCGTCGCGGGCCGGATGTCTCGCAGGAAGTCGGTGAGACGGGTGTAGCCACCCCCGAGCCGAGATTGCGCAACTCGCGGTGCAGCCGCCGCCCGGTCAACTCCGGGAAAGCGGCCAACCGCTCGCGCAAATACCGGCTGAACGGATCCAGCAGCGTGCCCCGGGGCTGGCGCGGGCCGTAAATCGGCGGTTCCAGGCCGCGCTCCACGTATTTGCGCACCGTCTTGCGGTCGAGCTCGGTCCATCGGGCAATGGCGGACACCGACAGCCCCTGCCGGTGCAGGTCCAGGATCACCACGATCTCCCAGTCGGACCACCGGCGCCGCTCCTCCCCCAGGACGGCAGCAGCATCGGCGACCCATGGCCAGCCGACCGGACCAACCCCTCAGACCGCTTGCCCGGCCACCTGGGGATTTTTTAGTCGGCACTTCCGGGGAGTTTCATCCCGGCTCCTACACCCTCTGCACGATCAGCTGCTCGGTGTGCCCCGGTGGGCGGTGGCCGACCGCGGTCACAGCAGCCACGCCTTCCGAGAGCACGCCTGGACCCTCGGTGCCCGCCCCGTTATCGCGACCGAGCGCAACGAGGAGCCGCTCCCCTGCCCTGAGTGGATTTACAACAACCGCAACCCCGTCGAGCGCCTCCGGGCCAGGCTCAAGGAGTGGCGTGCCGTGGCCACCCGATATGGGAACCGCCCGCTCCTACCTCGTCGTCCTCAGCCCCTCCGCCTCTCTCAACTGGATCAGGCGCTAGCAGGCGCAAGGCTCAGGGAGACGCAAGACTCCTCTGCAGTCGTGAAATAGCTGCCGGAAGACCCCGAACCTTCAGCACACGGCCCGCCTCGTCGTAATTCTCGGAAAGGACACGTGCACTTTCATAGACTTCGCCGATCAGCCCTTGCTTCGCATAGGGTATGACTAACACATCCTCCACCATCTCAGCCTCGAAGAACGCGATGATGGTGGCGCGAAGCGCGCTTACATCCGTGGGCAAATGAGCGGATAGCAGGATTGCTTCCGGATGTTTCCCGATCAGGACAGCCCGTCTTTCGACGTCCACTCTGTCCATCTTGTTTAGAACCAAGCGGGACGGCACCGCGTCCGCTCCGATCTCATGCAACACCTTGCGGCTGACCTCTAGCTGCGCCTCATAAGTTGGATCCGATGCGTCTACCACGAACAACAGCAGAGAGGCCTGTAGTGCTTCCGCGAGCGTCGAGCGAAAAGAGGCGACCAAATCGTGGGGCAGCTGTTTGATGAAACCGACCGTGTCGGAGATAAGCACGCGGGGACGCGTTTCCGGCTGAAGGATACGGACGGTGGTGTCGAGGGTCGCGAACAGCTTGTCCTCCACCAATACTTGGCTACCAGTCAGAGCCCGCATTAAGGAGGATTTGCCCGCATTGGTGTAGCCGACCAGCGCCACTCGCAGCTGGTCTCGCCGGGCGGCGCGGCGCTGGTCACTATCGCGCTGCACTGCGTCCAGCTGCTCCTTTAGCTCTGCAAGCCGGTCACGGATCTTTCTCCGGTCGAGGTCGAGGGTGGTTTCTCCTGCGCCGGGGCCCTGTTGCCGCCCGCCACCAAACGAGGACTCCCGCAGGCGTGGAGCCACATACTTGAGGCGCGCCATCTCCACCTGCAGCTTCGCCTCACGGGTGTTCGCGTGGCGATGGAAGATCTCGACGATGACGCCAGTACGGTCGAGGACCTGAGCGCCGGTTGCTCGCTCCAGGTTCCGGATTTGGCTCGGCGAGAGCTCGTGATCGACGATCACGAACTCCGGTCTGCGAACTAGGTCAGCTTCGGGCTTGGCGGTGGGAGTCGTGTCTTCCGGATCCTCGAAGCGCTGCCGCGCATTGGACCTCGGGGGGGGTGCCATGGAGCCAACCACACCAGTACCGCCAGTCAGCGCTGCCAGTTCCGTAAGCTTCCCGCTTCCGAGCACCGAGGCCGCTCCGGTCCCCTCGCGCCGCTGCGATACCGTGCCCACCACCTCATAGCCGAGGGTCTTCACGAGACGGCCCAGCTCCTCAAGGCTGGCGTGATGCGCGACGTCATCCACCTCTGGCGTTTGAATCCCGACAAGGACGGCACGCGGGATGGGAAGCTTGGTATCCATATGGGTGCGATAGCATGAATCGAGCTGAGGATTGGAGCGTCCGCATCTCACCCCGTCTGCCCACTTCGCCGAGAAGTGCCTGCCGGTCATCTTGAGCACGGGCGGAGCGCTGGGGGGGAGGACTACTTCGGCAGGGCCCGCGCTGAATTTTAACTTGTTCTTCGGCCTATACCGACATCGATCTTCAGCTGACCTCTCGACGACCTTCCCCAGAGCCATCCACCTCGCTGCGAGGTCCGCACCGATGTCCCTCACCCTGCTGCACCAGGTCGGCCTCACCTGCGGTTGGCGCATCTCTCCCGTTCGCTGGAGCGGTGGCAGTGGCAGTGGCAGTGGCAGTGGCAGTGGCAGAACCAAAGTCCCGCCCACCTCAACAGCACAGGGCCGAGACAGAAGATCGGGCCAGAGATGAGCGTCTTGGGCCAGGATATCTGATTCTGGCCCAGCCTCTATGCGGTGTGCAGGACACGGCCGCCGCTCCGCTGGTACGCAGCGATTGCCCGGTGCCATGTCCGGCCTCGTGGTAGGCGACCACCTCGGCGCCTTAGATCACCTTCCCCGCCCAAGTCGTTCGGCGTCGGTCGACACCCCGGTCCGGCCTCCCGGAATGTGGTGCAGAATACGGGCTTCAGAAGACGAAGTCGGAGGCAACAAGGTTGCCCGAGACGTCCACAGTCTGCACGACTATCCGCAGGTCCGCCGTGCCCTCACCCGCGTCGGTTTCTACCAGGAAGCGCCCCCCACCAATGGCCTCGGACCGCAGTTCTGGCCCGGTCCCGCTGAAGCCAGCATTGGCGATGAACCGGTAGTTTAACCCCCCGAGCAGCGGCGAGAAGTCGAACAGGTCGCCCTCTCCACGCGAAAAGTCGGCGATCAGATCCACCCCCGGTCCTGGAGTGCTGTCGGTCAACACGGCAAAGACGAAGCGGTCCGTCCCGCTGCCGCCCACCAGCACGTCCGCACCGCCACGGCCGAGCACGTAATCGTTGCCGGCGCCACCGATCAGCACATTGCTCCCCGCGTCGCCCACCAGCACGTCGTTGAACGCCGAGCCGATCAGCCCCTCCACCTCCAGCAACACGTCGCCCTCGGCATCCCCGCCCGCTGCCGTCCCGCCGCCGAGCAGCGCTGCCACCCCGGCTCCGGAAGTGAGGTAGTCCGCCGTGTCGAAGCCGGCGCCGCCTACCAGCACGTCTGCGCCGCCGCCGCCGCGCAGCAGGTCGGCACCGAGATCCCCTAGCAACACATCGCTGCTCGCGCCGCCGATAAGGGTGTCGCCGAACTGGGATCCGAACACCCGCTCAACGCCGACCAGTGTGTCGCCGGTTGCCTCTCCGCCCGAGCCGAGGCCGGTCGTGAGATCCACGAGAACGGCCATCGTCGACGTGGCATAGCTGGCCGTGTCCAATCCGCTGCCGCCATCCAGACGGTCAGCGCCGCCACCGCCGACCAAGAAGTCGTCTCCGTCACCGCCGGCCAGTAGGTCGTCTCCGAGCAAGCCCAAGAGGACATCACCGGCTGCACCACCCGTAAAGGTATCGCCGAAGTCGCTGCCTGACACGCGCTCAATGTTGCGGAGGATATCTCCCTGAGCATCGCCGCTCTGACCCAAGCCTGTGGCTAACTCGACGCGCACCCCGGTTGTGGAGGTGATGTAAGAAACGGTGTCGGGCCCAAAGCCTCCGTCGAGCACATCTGCGCCAGAGCCTCCGATGAGGAGGTCGTCGCCGGTCCCACCCAATAGGCTGTTTGCACCGGCTGCCCCGATCAGTACGTCGTTGAAGCCGGAGCCGACGAGGTTCTCGATGACGATGAGGACGTCGCCCTCTGCGTCGCCAGCCGATCCAGTGCCGGTCAAAAGGCTGACCGTTACCGCGGCGAAGGAGGCGCTGTAATCCACCGTGTCCACGTCCGCCCCTGAGAGGGTCGTGTTACCCTGGAGCGTGTCTGCTCCGGCACCGCCAATCAGCGTGTCTTCGCCGGCCTCCCCGTTCAGGATATTCGCGTTCGCGTCGCCGATCAGCCGGTCGGCAAAGGCGCTTCCGACCACATTCTCAACCCCGATCAGCACATCACCCTCGGCCTGGCCACCGAGACCGGTCCCGAGCGTTAGGTTAACCGTAATGCCCGCGGTATTGGCGATGTCGTAATAGACTGTGTCACGGCCGGTACCGCCGATAAGCGTGTCGGCTCCGCCCTGCCCGTACAGGGCGTCGTTCCCGGCACCGCCATCGAGAATGTTGGCCACGGCGTCGCCATCAAGTTGGTCGTTGAAGTCCGAGCCCGTGAGGTTCTCGATCCCGATCAGCGTGTCGTGCAGCGCGTCGTTATCGGTCGGGGGCTGGATCGACAGGGCCGCGGTCACCCGGCCGGAGGAAGTAGCATAGCTGGCGGTGTCGATCCCCGCCCCGCCATCCAAGCGGTCGGAGCCCACGCCACCGATCAGCGTGTCGTTCCCGCCGCCGCCGACCAGCGTGTCGGCCCCGGCTCCGCCATCGAGCAGGTTGGCCACGCTGTCCTCGCCGGTCAGGCTGTCGTCGAAGGCGGAGCCGACGAGGTTCTCGATGTCGTTCAGGAACCCGCTGAACGCGCCGTTGACGGTGTAAATGCCCTGCTGCAGGTCGATGACGACGCTTCCGCCAGCCGTGTCGTAGAACACGGTGTCGACGCCGCCGATGTCCGAGATGAAGTCGAATCCGCCCACGGGGCGGATCGTGTCGTCGCCGCTGCCGGCAACGAATTGGTCGCTGCCCAGGGTGCCGGTCAGCTCATCCCCGAAGTTCGATCCGTAGACGCCCTCGAAGCCGCTGATCACGTCACCCTCGGCGTCGCCGCCCGAGGCCGTGTTGGCGGTGAGGTTGATCCGCACCCCCGCGCTGGATGTCCGGTAATCCAGGAGGTCGAGGCCGTTCGGCGGGCCGTCATCGGCCCCGCCGTCGAGTAGGTCCGCCCCGGCGCCACCGCTGATGAGGTCCGCGCCGTCGCCGCCGAGGAGTATGTCGTTGCCGCCCAGCCCAATCAGCCGGTCCCCGCCCAGCCCGCCCTCGATACGGTTCGCGTTCGCATCTCCCTCAAGCCGGTCGTCAAAGGCCGAGCCGATGAGGTTCTCGATCCCTGAGAGCGTGTCACCGTCCGCGTCGGAGCCGGGGCCACTGCCCAGCCCGGTGAACAAACTCACCCGAAGGCTGCTGCCGAGGGTGGCTCTGGGCGAGGCGGAGTAGTCCGCGGTATCGTTGCCTGCCCCGCCGATCAGCACGTCGGCCCCGGCGCCGCCCGCCAGGGTGTCGTTGTCGTCGCCGCCGTCGAGGCTGTCCGCCCCTACTGCGCCCGACAGTTCATCATGCCCGGTACTACCAAGAATCGTGTCGAGCCCATTGCCGCCCAGAACGGTATCGTGACCACCGAGGGCGTCGACGAAACCGTCCGTGCCGTCGCTCGTGATGGTATCGTTGCCGGGCGTCGGACTCGGGGAGAAGGCCATTGAAGCTCCTTATTCTTGCTGGCTGAGCGTTGAAGAAGGGACACCACCGTCAAGAGGGGACGCTTGAGAGACGCGATGAGGACGAATCGGCGACGGATTTCGCGGAACGAAACCACCCGATCCCCGATGGCGCAACCCTTGGCCGACCTATCGCCACGATGGGCAATCGTAGGACTTACAGATCCTTGCAGGATGGTACGGTTGCCCGATTTGCTGCCGCCCCAGAGCAAGTTTGCGCGCAGCTTCTCTCGCCGCTCCAACTTTCCACAAAACGAAGTTTCCCTGCCTTGATGGCAGTGCAGCCATGCGGCCCGTGCTGCGGGTATTTGCGTGCGCAGCTTCAGGGTTTGACTTCGGGATAAGTCATGCTTTCTCTCGCCGGAGCACCCCTCTTCTCCCAAGCTTGGGGGTTGGTCGATTTTGCCCACGAGATTTATTGTGTTGTAATCACCTCTGTTCATGTGGCGCAGGAAGGCGCTGATTCCGGGTCCCTCTCCCCGCCCCTCGCCACAGGCTTTCACCACCGTGGCGCTTTGGCACCAAGGCAGCGTCCGTCCCGTTCAAACGTCCAAAGCCACCCTTCATGCACGTGCCGCGGCGTTACCGACGCACGCGACCAGCGCCACAACCACAGACGAGGTATCCCATGGCCAATCTCCCTCCCCTTCCTCCAGCCGGCCGCGCCCCTCAGGGCGGCCAGAATGCTAACGGTGGCAAGCCTAACCCGAAGGATGCTCGCGTGGGCAGCAGCCCTAGCAGCGGCGGCAAGCAGGGCGGCGTCAGCAGCGCGACCCAGAGCAACCGTAAGACCGGCGACCGCTGAGCGATGCCGCGTCCGCGCTCTCCCCATTACCGATAGGATTCTGAAGAATGGTTAAGCGGCGTAAGCAGGAACAGGTCGTCGGGGTGCTTGAGTTCGCGGGCTATGACAGTGACGACTCGACGTTCAAGCAATGGGTGGCCGAGCACAGAACCCAGAATGGCGGGAGCATCCGGGTGAGCAAGGGCGCCACCGGCGTCCGAGTCATGTTCGGCAGGGAGGCTGACATGGCCTTCTGGAAAGCTCGCTTCGAGACGGAAGTAAAGGCCCGTAAGTCTCGCGCTGCTTAGGTCCGAAGACCGGCTCCGTCGTTCTGGCGCCCCGCCAGAACGGCGCTTCTCTGCCGTAGTCGCATGCGGTCATGGGTCCCGTGCCGTAGATATTTACGTCCTGAGCGTTACGGTTCCATTCCGGGATGAGAGGCATCTGCTATCTCCGGTAAGCGGTTCTTCTCCGGGTCTTGGGAGTTGGGCGATTTCACCAACAAGCTTCAGCTGCTTCAACCATTACAAGTGTGACGGTGCGAGGCGGCGCTGATTCCGCGCCCCTCTCCCCCGCCCTCGCCACAAGCTTTCACCAACGTAGCGCTTTGCCGCCAAGGCATTGTCAGCACGGTGCAAGCGTTCACCACCCATCGTCAGCTTGCCGGCGCGTGCTCGACGCATGCGAACCTCGAACGCCACCACCCACGAGGCAAGCACATGGCCAGCCTCCACCCCTTTTTTACGCAGGGCGCGCATCTCAGAATGGCAAGAATGTCACCAACGGCAAGCCAAGCCCGAAGGACGCTCGTGCTGGCAGTGGCCGTAAGCAGCGGCAGAAATGAGGACAGCGGCAACCAGGCGACCGAAGCAACCACAGGACCGGCGATCACTGACGTGCTTTCAAGGGCAGCGATTCCACAGAGTAGCGAACACCAATAGTCGCTCGGCTGAGGACGTCGTCGCGCCGATGCCGGTCCTACATGTCCCGACCTCGCGATTGCTGGAGAAGCTGCGAGAGGATGCACCGGGCGAAGTCACGCTCACGGGGCTCACCACTCACCTGCAGGAAAGGGCTTTCGGCCAGTCCTCATCCTGCTCGGGGTGGTCGGACCGCTACCAGTCGTCTCTCTTGGATTCGGTTAGCCCTCGTAATCTCTGCTCTACAGATGATCCGGGGGGGGCCGGACTTCCGTGTTCCTCGTTCTCTGGCAGAGCCGCGCGTCAGTTCCGCTCACCCGCACTCTGCGATCGCCCGGCTGACCCCGGTGCTGCAGGCGCTGAGACGCGTGATCTATGTCTGCTGGCCCACTCCCTTCCGGACACAAAGGGGTTGGTTGGTGTTGCCATTTACTTCTCGGTGTCGCGCTCCGTGTCCTCTTGCCCCTGAGTAATGTTCCTGTCGGTCTTGCGATCGTCCTCGTGGCCTTCGACCACCCCACAGAAGATAGGTTACGCCTGCCGATTGCAGGCCTGCTGGCCTTGGCACTTCTCACCATCGGCGTTGCCACGCTCTGGGGCGTAGTGATGCCGACAATCTGGCTGGTCGGGCGAGACGTCGATCGCGCTCCATCATGCCGGGAACGTGCGCAGCACCGATGGTGAGGTTGTGCTAGGGTGAAAAATGTTCGGATTTTCCGCCATCTTCGGTCCCCTACACAGCCGAGGCTGGCTGGAGGTTTGGCTTGCCACATCTCCGGACATTCTGCCTGCCTGCATCCTGGTCGGAGGCATGCTGTCCCTCTTCACGGTATCGGGCCTCATCGCGCCATGAACGACAATCTTCCAGTCGTCCTAGCTGAACCGCGCTGGAGCCACGATCGCGTCATTTTCGAGATCGAGGAGCACGGCGCAAGCGTTTCCTGCTCCGTCTCAAAGGCTGCCATCCAGGACGTGAGCGCGAACCACACGAATCTGCCACGCGATCTGCTCATCCAGTTCCTACGGCTACAGGACCGGATCACGGCTGCCGCGCATGTCAAATTTCTCCGGCGGCCGCCAAGCGCTGGGTGTGTTCTCCATATTTGGTCCGATGACCTCGATGAGGATCCGCAGCTAACCATCCCGGCTGCAACTTTAACGCCGGAGACCTGAAGCGAGGTCAAGTGTCCGTGTTGCTCAAATGCGGCCGGATCTCCAAATCGGAGTGCCCAGCGGGCGCTTTGACTTTGAATCGCCGAAGCGCTCAGGTGAACTGATCAAGGTGACTTTGCGCGCCCGTCCTTCTTTGGAAGGGCGGCTGCCTAAGGCTTGCTACCGCTCCGCCCATGCGCTTCCGCGTGCGGAGCATGCCCCAACTTAACTCCCACGAAACGGTGGTGGACGTCGAGCATGGCGCCCTTTACCCAAGCTCCTTCAAGTCACTCGCTGAGACCACTCCTGTGACGGCCTGCCAACTCGCATTTCAGCCTTTGTCACCGCACGGCCGGGCGGGAGATGCATGGGGACGGAGCCGCTGCGACTATTGGCCGGGCAATCCGGGGGCTTCGTCATCGCGCCCTGGCATGATTGTCTCCCGGTCATGCCGCTCGCCCGGGGCCGGTTCTGGCCGTTGCGTCGGCCCGGCACGATGATCTAGCCGGGGCTGGTGCTAACCTCGCACAGCCAAAAATGGAGCGATGATCTCGGCAGCCTTGGGACCGTACGGGCTGGAGTCGATTGCCGGCAGTTCGTCACGGCGCGGACGTGAGGTAGCACTGCTCCTTCTTCGCGTTATGCGGGCGGGGACGGTTGCCGTGGTGGCGCCCGACGGACCGAGAAGGCAAGGCGCGTCATATCCAAAGGTGCTGTCAGACTTGCGTCTGCTGGCGATTGCTGACTGTGCCCTGCGGCACCTCGGCACCGCCAAACCGACGCCTAGGCAAATGGGACCGGATGGTGCTCCCGCCTTCCCTAGTACGCTGCGTCGTCTTCGGGCAGCCGATCCAACCCGAGGGACAGGATCCGACCGCGATAGCCGCGTTGTGATCACAAGCTATCAACGTGAGCACTGACTTGACCGCCGAGCTCCCCATGCCAAGTCGGAGAGAGGGATCTACAACCCCAAGCCAAACACAAGACTCGGCACAAACCCCATGAGGTACATCATCGCGGCGGTCAGTGGTGCGCGGCCGCTAGCGCCCGCTGCTCCTCAGCCCGACCTGTAGGTCTCATTCCCGCGAATGCAAACGCAGAGGCGGATTCCGAAACGTCATGAAGACGGAAGCGGCATGTTCTTGCCGAGGAGAGCCATATCCCCGAGCCGTATTTGACTTTCGCAGACAACTCGTTCGTGGCCATTCAGGTTGTGCCGGACCCGGTACTCGCGATCCAAGCCATCGTTCGGAAGGGTTCGGACGACGGTATAACTGCCCGTTGCTTCCCGAGGCGCTGAACTTCCTGCGAACACTTCGATACTTTGGCCAACTTCAAAGCGATGTCGTGCCATGGAGCTTCTCCTACTTCGTTGCGACGCAGATTCATCGGGCGGAGAATCTGCACCAGAGGGACGATCAGCATGGATCCTGCGGGACCTGTCGCTAAGCAGCCGAGCCGCTCCCACCGACTCCAAACTAGAGTACAGGGTCAAGCGACCTTGAGATTGCCCGCGGGCATACGGCCCTGACCTTCGCGCTGAAACCCGCGCTGGAGCTTGTTGCCCTCGCGGAACTCGTGGGTGCCAGCACTCTGCACTGCAGACACGTGAACGAAGACGTTCTTCGATCCATCATCCGGCTGAATGACGCCGAAGCTCCTGGTACCATTGAACCACTTCACGGCGCCGAGTGCCATGGCCGGTTATTCCTTTTGCGTCTGGGATCGCACCCGTGAAGTATGAGCCGTATCGATGACCGAAGAAGAACGGGCGCCGGGCTCGGCGCTCAGCGACGAGCGAAGGAGAGCAGGCCGAACTGGAAGGGACTGAGCCGCTGCGTATGGATGAGGGCAGCGCCGGGTGCAATCAAAATTCCCGATTGAGGGCAGATTGCATTGAGTGACAAACGAAACGCCGCAGGGCCTTGTGAGCACCGCATCAAGAGCCGGCGCTTGGCGCTTTGGGCATACCCCACTATGTGTCGTGCGTTCGTTTGCAGGAGCAAGGCCTTTGTCCAACACGTTCAAGCGTGGCGCGATCGTCCGCTTTGTTACCACCGGCGCAGGGGTTAATACCAAGCGGCGTGGGACGGTCGTCAGAACGGTGCCAACGCTCCGCGGCATCCGGGTTGAGGTAAAGGACAAGGACGGCAACGTCTTTCGCCCGCACTTCTCGGCGGTCAAGTTGGCGGGTTGAAGCTACAAGCCCGCAACGCCCATCTCCGCAGCAAGGACGGCAGCACTCCGAGCAGAGCCTCGGCCCGCCGCCATGGTCTGTGGAGCCAAGTAAGGCGTGTCCGGTCCGACCAAATGCCGGCCGACTTCATGTTGGCTCGTTCGTTCTCGCGTGGCAATCGTGATGGGGCATAGCCCGGGGGAGTTGTTGAAGCTTGACGAGATCCGAGACCGAGCGTGTGCAGGCCTACCTGCGTCGGCTGCTAGGAACGGACCGCATCAGCGTCATTCCCGCAAGACGGGCTGGAATGAGCGTTGAGGTTGCGGCCGGGGAAGAGGTGATTGGCACGCTTCATCGTGATGCCGAGGACGGCGAGGTGTCCTACGCCGTGCACCTCACCATCCTCGAGGAGGACCTGCCCCCTGCCGCCCACTCCGCCCCGGCGCCGTCAGCAACTAAGCCGAGGAGTTCGCGATGACATCGGATTTAGCAGGACGCCGCATTCTCGTGGTCGAGGATGAGCCGCTCATCACCTTCCTGCTAGAAGACGCACTGATGATCGCGGGAGCGGGGGTTGTCGTCCAGGCCGCGCGAGTAGCGGAGGCTTTATCGGCGCTTACGACGGCCATGTCGGAAGGCGGGATCGATGCGGCTGTGATCGACTACAGCCTCGCCGATGGCCAATCGGCGCTCCCGGTGGCCGATCGCCTCGCCGAGTTGAGCGTGCCCTTCGTGTTCGCGACGGGGCTCGCACCATCCGACGTCAACAAGGGGCGGCACGAGAATGCGCCCGTCATCACCAAACCCTACCGGCCCGGGGAGGTGGTGGCCTGCCTCGCCGGGATCATGGGCAGGACCTCGACCAACTCTTGAGGGCTGCTCGTTGATCTTCGCATCGGAGACTTGACGACGCGATACCCGTGGAAGGAACTTCCGGATGGCGCGACGCTTGAGGTGGTTGTAGAGCGGCGCGACGTTCCAAGATTTGCGAAGCACTTCAGGCCCGCATTGCGGTCTCGATTCTCGAGACGCGGCCACTGGCAGCGCGAACCGTGCTGGTACGCGGTCAGGGACCGCAGCAAGGGCTACTGGTCGGGCGACCGGAAGCGGGCGACGTTGTGGTCTATTCCGTCCTACGACTTGGGCACCGATATCATGCACGGCATCCCGAAGCCGGGGAACTGCATGCGCCGGCCCATCGGAGACAGTTCCTCCCACGACAGGGGGCCAACGAGCCGTTCTCCGGGCCACGGACCACGGTCATCGTCGCCGAGCGGTCGGGCTGTGCCTGTCAAGCCGTCGAGTTGCACCGGCCTATGTGGACGTGGCCATACTGCGCTGGCAGGCGTTCATGGGTCAGGAGACGGTGCTGGAGGGCAAGAGCGGGCCTCAGCAGCCCCGGACGGCGCTCCGATGCGGGAGCAGTCCCATGACCCAGGGGCCTGTCCCTCGACCCCAATGAGGAACCACGGATCGCGCCGTACAACGACCAGATGATCGAGGGCCAGAGACCAACGATATAGCCGGCGCATCTGCAGCCGCAGCGACAACCCAACATGGAGGAGACCTGCCACGTCGTATCTCACCACCGTACGTTGAAAGCCAAGCTACAGGGTGTTGGCTGTCGTGCAGGTCTTCATGCTGCTCCATGAGAGGGGCCAGGGCGTGCCGTACCTGGAGGGCCTGCTCGGCGAGAAGCACCGCCTGATGGAGGACAAGGCAGGAGCCGCGATCGATGAAGCCGAGGAAGCCAGCTGGGTTAACTTTGGCATCGCGAGCTGATCGCATCATCCGGCCTGGGTCCGCGGCTGTTCAACACCGACCGACGACCGTCGTTGGGTACGGACAGGTAGCCGGCGGTTGCCTCGCAGCCGTGTCGGGGCGGGTAAGCGCACTTCTCTCCAAAACGAACATCGGGCCGGAAGGTGCACACGACGGACGAGACGGGTTCTCTGACGCGTAAGACACAGCTTTCGTTGTCGGAGCCGTGCAAGGCGCGGCACAAGCCAGGCCAGCCGGCGCGCCAATGCGCCGCTTCCGGGACTTTCCATCATGAGCGCCATCACGAACTGGGCGGGGCTGCCGGCCCAGGGACAACTGCACGGCAATGCCTGCTGGGCGGCCTGCCTCTCCTGGTGGCTGAAGGCCATGCGCGGTGGACGCCCGGTCTGGGACCAGAAGACGATCATGAAGGAGTACTGGCGCAGCATCGACGACAACGGCGCAATGCGGCCCGAATACATGGTCAACTCATGGTGCAACGACACGCGGCTCAAGATGTCGACTTGCCTCTGGCCGACGCCGGATCCTGATCTCTACAGCCTGCCGCTCGGCTCCACCCCGGTCTGCATCGCCTTCAAGCACATCACCGGCTTCGCCCACATGAACGTCATCTTCGAGCAGTCCGGTGGCTTCGTCTGGGCCATGGAGCCCTACTTCCCCTTCCCTGGGCAGGATGGGAAGCGCACCGGCCGGATCGTAAAACGCGAGATCGGAGACTACAACTTCGGAGACAACGTCGTCCTCGGTTGGGGGCGTCCGGCGGACGGCAGGGACACCAAGCGCCCTGACGAGGCAGGCTAACCACGTGCCGGTCGACCATGCGGCAGGCGATCGCGGAGAGGCATCGGGGCGGGGCATTCTAAGAGCATGGTGATCGGCCCTGCTGCGACGATCGCGATGGCTGCCGGCGCAGCCATCGTGCTGACCATCCTTGAGGTGATTCTGCCGGCTCGGCGGCCGGCCCTGGGCATCCTCTTGTAGATGGCTGCGCCGCTGATCGCCTGTTTCGGCGTCATCGCGTGGGAGGCGGCCTGCCGGCCGCCACAGGCCCATGCGCTCGGGACCGCGCGATACGGCCTGGCGCTCCTGGTTCCCGTCTTCCTTCCCCCCCCTGGCTCTTGGTCTGCGGCGTCGGCCTCGTGCTTGGCCTCGTACTACGGCGCCTGCCGCGGCCGGCCCAGGGTGGTTCGCATATGGCCGCGCACGGGGCAGCTGCCGTGCCGGTGTCGTCCGGGCTCACCGGCATCCGGGCGGAGGTGCTCCACGCCGAGGCGCTGCCGGTTCCGCTGGCGGGGCCGCCTTCTTGGCGAAGCGTGCACGGCGATTGGCACCGCGACGTACCGGTCCTGGCGCGCCGAGCAGCAGCACCGGCTATCCTCGGTGACGTTAACGACATTGGCGGCTATTTCGTCCCTGGTGGGGCCGCCAGCCAAGACCAGTCAGCCGTGACGAGTCCTGCGTTGTCGTGCGTGTCACGCCGGGTGAGTCACCAGGAGCCTCGCAACCGCCCTGAGCAACTCGGCACGCGAAACCGGCTTTTCCAAGCGCGGCCGACCACGGTGGGCCGGGTTGTCGGAGATCCGCACGTCGCCGGTCGCGAACAGGTAAGGGACCCCGAGCTGGGCCAGCCTGTCCGCGATGGGGTAGGCCGTCTCCCCATCGCCTAGATTCACGTCCAGCACCGCCCCATCCAATCCGTCCACCTCGTTCGCGATAATGCGGAGTGCGTCCTCCACGCTGGGAGCGGGCCCCAGGACGATGGCGCCCGCCTGGCTCAGCCATCCCTCCATGGCCTCCACGATCAGGTACTCATCCTCGACCAGCAGGATGCGGCGGCCCACCAACGAACCAGTGGCTTCGGGCATGGGACCTCAGGTGGAAGAGCGGGATGAGTGGAGGCAGCGATAAAGCACGGCAGGCGCAGCGGACGGGATCATAGGAGAGGAAGCCGAATGCGGCATCGCACGCCATCCTCCCCCAGCACGAACTCTGTCCTGGCCCGGAGGGCATAGGAGAGCGCCTGCTCGATCAGCTGACGGCCGTAGCCCCGCCGGGTCTCCGTCCCCGGCGGGACATCCACGCCGCTCTCCGTCCAGTCCAGGGTCAGGCGGCGCTGCCCCTTCTCGTCCCGGTCCACCGTCCAGGTCACGGAGAGCTGCCCCTTGCTGTCCCGCAGGGCGCCGTACTTCACGGCATTGGTGGTCAGCTCGTGCAGCGCGAGGGAGAAGTTCTGCACTTGGCGGGCCGTCAGGAGCACCTTGGGACCGGCGACGGCCACCTTCGGCGGACCGACCTCCGTGTGCGCCTCCAGCTCCGCCCGGACCAGGGCACCAACCTCGGCGGTGTCGCTACCAAACTGGCTGAGCAGGCCCTGGGCCCGACTGAGGGCACTCAGCCGGGCCTGGAAGTCGGCCGCTGCCCCCTCCGCGCCGAGGGTTTTGGAGGCGACCGAGGCGACAACGCCCAGCAGGTTGCGGCTGCGGTGCTGCAATTCGTTCACCAGCACTTCCAGCCGGGCGGCGCCCAGCTTCGCTTCGGTCACGTCCTTGGCGATCCCTGCCACGCGCTGCACGCGCCCCGTGCTGTCGAAGAGAGGGAAATCCGTATTCTCGATCCAGCGGGTCTCCCCGTCGGAAGGTCGGATGATCCGGAAGGCGTTCAGAACCCGCTCACCGGCGCGAACCTGATGAATCATGGAGAGTGCCCGCTCCCGATCCTCGGGATGGATCAGGTCCGCCCAGCGCTGGAGCGTGTCTCCGCTCATGACCTCCTCCCGCCTCTCGCCGTAGATCCTCTCGAAGGCCAGGCTGAGGTACTCGAACTGCAGGGTCTCGGCGTCGCGCATCCAGATGAGGTCCGAGGACGCATCCCCGAACTGGCGGAAGCGCTCCTCGCTTTCCTGAAGCCGCTTCTCACCCGCGCGGCGCTCGGTGACGTCCTGGCCGATCTTGAGGAAGCCGAGCAGCATGCCGTCCTGGTCGCGGAGCGCGCGGGTGGAGCCCTCGATGAAGACCCTCTTGCCGTCCTTGCAGACGTGCCAGCGCACGTCGGGTGCGACACCCTCGCTGCTGGCCATCTCGATCTCCCACTTGTCCTGCGCCTTCTCCCGGTCCTCAGGCGTGAAGATCATGGCGCTGGGCTGACCAATCGCCTCCGCGGCCGTCCAGCCGAAAACAGCCTCGGCCCCGGGCAGCCAGTCGGTGATCTGGTCCTGCGGGTCGGTCAGGTAGATGGCGTAGTCGAGGGCCGCCTCTACCGTGAGGCGGAACCGCTCCTCGGTCGAGCGCAGGGCGCGGGTCAGGAGCAACCGGTCGATCACCGGGCCGAGGATGGTGGCGTAGGTGCGCAGGAACTGAATCTCGTCGTCGCCGAAGTCCCGTGGCTCGGTGTCGTCCACTTGCAACAGCCCGTAGGCGCGTCCGCCGGGCAGGAAGATGGGCACGTTCACCAGGGCAACCACCCCGGCATCCCTCATGAAAGGCGGGACGCCGAAGCGGTCCTCCTTGCGGATGTTCTGGGAGACGACCGGCTCGCCCGCCTCGATGGCGAAAGTCTCGGAGGAGTGCTCCTCCATGGGGATGCAGAGATGGCCGACGATGCCGGGATCCCAGCCGACCCCGGCTCGGACGAAGAGCTGCCGTTCCGCGTGGAGGATTTCCAGGACCTTGGCGCGCGCGGTTCCCGTTGCCTCCCCCACGAGGCGGCAAGCCTCGGCCAGGATCCTGTCCAAGTCGTCAGAGCGCAGGGCAAACTCGCCGAAGTCTGCGAGAATCTGCTGTGGTTTCACCTTGTACTGATCGTCTGGCATCGGAGGTCCCATTGCTGGCGACCTCAATGCGACGGCAGGGGGGATACCCTTACGGCCTGCAAGGCACACCGCAGATAGCCTAGCGTTTGGCGGCCGGGCGGGCTCTAACCTATGAGGCTAGCCGTACCCGGAATAACGGGAAAGCAATCGCTATGCTCGGGCCCAAGTTCCCGAGTGTTCAGTCAGCGGCGCCTTGAAGTCATGACTTGTGGTCGCGGGCAGGCCGGCGAACGGTGACCTCCCTCTACCACTCGTCCAAGAGCAGACATGCTGCTCGCGGCCAAGACCGGCCATTCCGCGAGCTTCGCCCCGAGGCGTTCCACCACCCGCGCCACGGTCGTACAAGCCCCCACCTTTGATATCCCTTCTCCCGCGCACAGTTCTCGCACGTGGCACCAAGTTCCCATATCCTTGGCGGGAAGCATGGGATGCCAGTCATGGCAGAGCGTCGCGAGTTGTACCGCAGCCCAAATGGAGACTCCTGGTTTCTGGGCCGAGAGCCACAGAACGGGCATGCGTTTGTCATTCACCAGCCAAATGCACCGTCTGGAGGACGGCTCTCCCCCATCGAATTGGGCGAGTTCCTCAACGCTGCTACGAAAGGCCCGGAGCATCAGGCTCTGTTGCGTCTGATCGGCACGCTGGTGGACGTCCCACCATTTGCCGACCGCACCTGACGCTTAGGAAAGCCCTGCCGAAGCACTCGGAACGTCGTCCAGGCTGGCGCAGCGATGGCCGTCAGCAGCCCGCGCTCCGTAGGTTTCGAGTGGCCGCGCGAAAGTCATGCGGCCCCTTCCAGTCCGAGTGGGTGCTGGCTCGCCTGGCTGAGAAGCAGGCTCTGCACGTCGAAGAGGGTCATCTCTGAGCCTCGGTTTCGGACCTGACCGGCTCGGTCCTATGACCCGACGACCTGCCGAGTAAGGGGCACGGCGTGTCGCCCGGACTGCCCGGACAGCGATGTCACCCTTTCCCTTGTCGCGAGGAAGCCAAGCGCGATGATGCGCCAAGACCCGAACACTCGCATGCCGCTGGCGTTCCCATTGCACCTAGGGTCAGGGGGACAAGCACCTGGAGGCGGCAACAACCGTGACAATCAAGGATAACCGCCATCATACGGGGTGAACGCTGCCGATGCTGGTCGAGCCGATACCGTGCGAAACCACGGAGCAGCGGGAGCGGCGGTATGCAGGGCGTGACGTGCGCAGCAGTTGCTGCACCAATGGTCGTGTAAGGTGGTGAACCGTGCACCACGCAGCATTCTCCTCACGCTGCCACTGCGAAATTGGCAGCAATCGTGACTCTTCCTGAGGTTGCTGGCGATTGGCCCCCTGATGGCGACCAGCCCAGGGCCAGCACGGACGTGCAGCACGATACAGGGCGGATGATCGACGATGCCACCCTGTCCTTGGTCGGGCGCTGGGTGCCGCAGGAACGGTAATCCATACGAGGGAGAGGTTGCCATCTCGCAACGGGGTCATGCGTTGGGCGACTGAGCCGGCAGGAAGCCCGACATGCGATCCATCGTATGGACGACTCTCGCTCTCTGGACTGCAACGCTGGTGATGGTCGCCTGCACCGGGTAGCAGCTTCCTGAGCCCGCCGGGGCGACGCTATGCCCGAACAGCGGATCCCGGGCCTGACCGCGCCCTCGACGTAGCAGGACCCTAAACAGGGGGCGCTTCGCTGTCCCTCAGATCCCTCCGAATTCGCCTGAGGCGCTCGGCTATCAGCTTAAGCTTCTCCTGGGCTCCCGCCACTTCGCCGCGAGCCATCAGCAAGGCGCACTCGTCGACAGGTCCTGAGAGAAGATTGAGGATGGCATCGCTGGCTCGGGCAGCAGGGGATGAGGTGTCCATCCCCTTTATGTGGCTACCACGCCAGCGACTTACGACCACCGACCACTGGGCGCCCCGATGCTCGTAAGCCGGCCCGCCCTGGCGCCCTTCTCCGCCATGGTCCGGTGCGAGTGACTGAGTAGAGCAGGCTGGTCTGACATTGGCGGCGCAACAGTGCGGCCGGCGTCCAGGCCACCCTCCCCGAAATATCTTGCAAAGCAGAAAGACAGCTTGTAGCTGAAGGAGGTCAGTTTCGTTGTTTCGGTCTGCTTCTTCTACCCGTTCGTTTGGGTATCGGCTGGTTTTCCGTTTCAAATTGAAGATGATCTGCCTGGACAATACTGTCCGGTGGTGTTCCGGTTTGATCGGAATCAAGTCATGTCTATCGGTACCGTTAAGTGGTTCAATGCGTCCAAGGGTTACGGCTTCATTCAGCCCGAGGACGGCTCCAAGGACGTCTTCCTCCACGTCTCGGACGTGCAGCGTGCAGGCATGCAGGAGCCCCGCGAGGGCGACAAGCTCGAGTACGAGGTCCAGCAGGATCAGCGCGGTAAGTCTTCCGCTGGCAGCCTGCGCGCCGCCTGAAGGTTGGGCGGCAAGATTGCCGCCCTCTAGAAAGCCTCCGAAGCGCGACACCTTCGCGGGTCTTTGAGCCCCGGTTGGAGATTTCCAGCCGGGGCTTTTCTTGCCCTATCCTTGATTGATCGCCGGCCGGACCGTGGCCGCGCCGTAAGGGCCGCCCGCTCGCCCGGGCCGAACTGCTCACCAGCGCCTCGCCGCACCGTATGACGGCCGACACAGACCCCAGCTTCCCCCCCAAGGGGTGAGTTGCTCCATTGCTCTCCATGCCGGCGCGCTCGAAGTGACTGAGGGCACATGATGGACATGCTTCACAAGCAACGTCTCCTGCCTGCTGATCCGGTCATCTCCCTCTGCCAGACGGTGTTTGGCCTGCTGGAGCGGCGTCTCGTTCGTTTCCAACGCAAGATATTGGGCGTACGCGCGCCCCACCACAATCTGCGTACACCCGGCTGCATCAGCCTTCTCACGCAGAACCGCACGACCCAGTAGTTCCGGCAAAGCAACGAGAAGGAGACATCCGATGTGCCCCAATCGGGTGGGACGGCGCCGGAACGGGCAATGGCGACCGTGGACTGAGATCAGGGCGATGGGAGCGGGTGTCATCGTAAGGGGAGTGACCCCAGGGGGATGACATTGCCGGGGCCCACCTCCAGGCCCCACCTGCACGCCTCAAGGGGTTGAACGGCAGGCCGTAGGGCGGGTTGCTCGGAGCCGTCGCTCTTGCCCGCCGTCCGGTGGACGACCAGGGCGCATCAAAGATCGGGCCTTGCTAGACAGGTGCGTTGCCCATTCTCATCCTGACCGTGAGATGGCGCCGCTACAAAGCAGGCCCCCTCCCCCGCGACAAGGCCGCCCGCTGCACGCTCACAGGGCAGTTCGTCCTTGAGCCGTGCCAGATCGTCTTGCGCCCTCTGAAGAGCCGTTCGATGGCTCTCCAGGGGCAGGAGCGCCGTTGCAGCCTCGGCTGGCACGGGGCCGGCCTGCCGCCCATGTCGACGAGGGATCTCTCCGTAGCAGCCGCTCGTGCTTGGGCGTCGGGAACTCTGCGTCGAGCGGCTTCCAGTTCCGCTTCGCAGACCAGCATCTCGAGTCAGATTTGGTTTACCGCCCTGATCCCTTCGAGACGACCAACTGCGAACGCGTGACGGTCTGACGCGCTCCGGAGATCAGACGCGCTTCCCCCCGAGCCGAGGCGTACCCAGCTAAGCGGTATGGGGGTCAGGGCAGCCTCATCAGTCTTGCCACGCGAATCCCCTTACGCGCATTGAACTCCGCCTCCCCTCTTAGAGGTGCTACTGCTCTTCCCAGGCCCAGGTTAGGCGGGGCACCAGCCGATCAGGAACGGAACATGCGATGCAGGATTTGACCTACCACGTCCGACAGGCTGGGAACGGCTGGGCAATCACTCATGCGGGGAGCCAGTACGAGGGCTACAAGTCGAAGGCCGCCGCAACGAAGGCGGCCATCGATGTTGCCAGCAAGCTGAGCCTCAATGGCCATGTGACCAAGGTATACGTCGAGGATCCTGTCGGAACGTCGCTCCAGGCATGGGCCTCGTTCAACGAGGCGCCGACGATCGAAAGCCTTATGGAAGAGTTCGGCGGGAAGTCTAAGAGCCCGCTTCATAACGGCTGAGCCAAACGCCGGACGAGGATCATGGCGGCGGCGAGGGTGAAGAAGGCGACGGCGGAGCTGATGGTAGCCTCGTGGTCGCGGGCCAGACGTCGGCATAGGCCGAACCAGGCGAAGGACCTCTCCACCACCCAGCACCTGGGTTGGACGGCGAAGCCTTTCTGCCCAGGCCGTTTGCCGACGACGGTGACGGCAACGGGCGAGGCCTGGGCGACGCGTGGACCGGCGTAGGCGCGGTCGGTGAAGCAGCGGGCCAGGAACGGCCAGAGGCGGCGCGACATGGCCAGGAGGGCCGCCCCGCCGTGGCTGTCGTGTAGGGAGGCGGGCGAGACGGCGGCGAGCAGGAGCCTACCATCGCTTTCCACCAGGGCGTGGCGCTTGCGCCCGGTCACCATCTTTCCCGCGTCGTAGCCGCGGACACCTTTCACGCCGACGCCGCCCGAGCGGGCGGACTGCGGGAACGCCGACGGGCCACTCGTAAGGACTCGAGTCGCCCGGACACGTACACCGCCGCGATCTGGAGCCGTCCCCTTGAGCATGGAACTGATGAACACGACGGGTCTCCTCCCTGACCTCCGCGAAGCGCAGCGGTGCCACTGCCACTTCGAGGTCATGGATGCCGCCCTCGCATGCACACCGGACGAAGGGCTCGTGCTCGAGTTCGGCGTCTTCCAGACGACCTCTATCAACCACACCGCCGGCCGTTTGCCGGGCCGGCTCGTCCACAGCTTCGCCTCCTTCGAGGGCTTGCCTGACTTCTGGCGTCCCGACTTCGAGCCAGGAATGTTCAGCACCGACGGGCGACTGCCGCCGGTCCGCGCCAACGTGCGGCTGATCAAGGGCTGGTTCGATGCAAGCTTGCCCGCCTTCTGCCGCGCCGGGCGGGCGCCGATCGCCCTCCTTCACGTCGATTGCGACCTCTACTCCTCGACGCGCTGCGTCTTCGACCAACTCGGGAATCGGCTCATCCAGGGTTCGATCATCGTCTTCGACGAGCTCTTCAACTACCCCGGCCGGGAGGACCACGAGTTCCGTGCCTTCACGGCGTTCGCGGCGGCCCGGACCCTGTCCTATGAGTACCTCGCCTTCAACGCGGAGCATGAGCAGGTCGCCATCCGGGTGACGGGTTGAGGAGACCCGTCCCCGTGAAAGGCACCTCCGTGACGCCACCCGAGATGTGGGGCGGCATCGAGTGCACGGTCACCAGGATCGGCGACGGCTACGTGGACCAGACCTTCCTGAGTGGCCACGAGCATCGCGAGTCCGACCTCCACGCCTTCGCCGGTCTGGGAATCCGCGCCATTCGCTACCCCGTGCTGTGGGAGCGTGTCGCGCCCGACGGCCTGGCCAAGGCCGACTGGCGATGGACGGATAAGCGGCTCGCGACCATCCGGAACCCTGGCGTCCGGCCGATCGCAGGCCTTCTGCATCATGGCAGCGGTCCGCGGGAGACGAGCCTTGCGGAGCCGGATTTCCCGTAGCGTTTCGCGGCCTACGCCCGCGCCGTGGCGGAACGCCATCCCTGGCCGGAAGGCTACACCCCGGTCAACGAACCACTGACCACGGCCCGGTTCAGCGGCCTCTTCGGCCACTGGTACCCCATGCCCAGGACGACGCCGTCTTCCTCCGCATCCTGGTGAATGAGCTGTCGGGAACCCGTCTTGCCATGCGCGAGATCCGGGCCGTGAATCCCCGCGCGCGTCTCGTGCAGACCGCGGATCTCGGCCGCACCCTCTCCACTCCCGCCCTGGCTTACCAGGCTGAGCATGAGAATCAGCGACGTTGGGTCAGCTTCGACCTGCTCACGGGGCGCGTGACGCGGGAGCACCCGCTGTGGCCGTCCCTCGCCGGGGCGACCTCCGAGCAGGAGCTCGAGGGCGACAGGGAAGGCGGGCCAACACAAGTGCGGCTTCTCCCGATCGATGAGCGTCATCTCTGCGGAGCATAGGTGGGGCTCGCACAGCCAGGAGGCCGCCAAAGCCTGAACCGACGTTGCCACCGCGGAGGCGTCCCGCATCCCTCACTCTCCCCGTTGCCGCTCCAGCCGTCTCGGTTGCTCTGCGTCAGGGACCACGCATCCAGGCGAGGCAGCCGTCAGTCGCGGGCGTCGTGCCGATTATCAAGGCTCCTTCGCGGAAGAGGCGCCAGGTGCTCGCGCCTCGCATGCCCATGCGGAGCAGGAGCAGGAGCAGGAGCAGCCCGAGCAGGAGCGGTGGCCCACTGGTCTGCGCCCATGGAGGCCCTGGCAGGGCTAGTGGAGTGCGTGACCTGCAACAACGCCAAGAACGGCTCGCGTGCGCTTCGGATGAAGGCGCGCGTCACAAGGACCTGGTCACCATCGTCGGCCACGCAGTCACCATCTCGACCGGTGAGCGGGTCCAACTCTTCGCGACTCGCACGAGCGAGCGCGTCGGCCACAAGCACGTCCGAGCCCGCCGGCATAGACAGTTCCCTCCGGATCAGCCTCGGCCCGCCGCCTGTCCGATAGCTTGCGCGCTACGGCATAAGTTCTTTACCTCGGGGTTCCAGCCTACCAGTTCAGGAGCCCGTCCTTGTCCATCCGCATCGCCCTCGCCGCTCTCCTGCTGCTGCCGACGGTCGCCGTCGCGCAGACCCCGCCGGATGGCGAGGCGATCTTCCGGCGGGACTGCTCCGCCTGTCACGGCATGGACGCCCGCAACCGCGTCGGCCCGGGCCTCGCCGGCTTCTGGGGGCGTGCCGCGGGCGCGGCGGAGAACTTCCGCTACTCCGCCGCCATGCGCGCGAAGGCGGAGGCCGGGCTGCGCTGGGACGAGGAGACCGTCCGCGCCTATCTCCGCAACCCGCGCGAGGTCGTCCCGGGCGGCACGATGGCCTATCCAGGCCTGCGCGACGAGGCACGGCTCGAGGCGCTCGTCGCCTGGCTGCGGGAGCGCTCGGCCGCGCAGCCCTGAGGGCGCGTCAGCCGAACAGCTCGCGGGTGATGCTGGCGTACCACCCGTCCGCGTGCAGCGCCTCCAGCCGCCGCTGCTCCGGCAGGTCGCCGCGCGGGGAAGTCCCACCGGAGGCCGGGACCTCGGCGAAGCTCCGGCCCGCCGCATCCGCGCGGAAGATGTTGGCCACCGAGATCGCGTAGTCCGGCCCGACATGGGAGTAGCAGGTATTGACGAAGACCGGCTCCGGCGGAGGCTCCCCTCGCAGCATGGCGGCCGCGGCCGCGACGGCGGCCTTCGCCTCGGAACTGGCCAGGAAGCCGGATTTCGGCATCGGCCCGGGAATCATCGCATCCCCGACCACGTGAACGCCCGGCGCCGCGCGTGCCTCCAGCGTCCGGGCATCCACCGGCACCCAGCCCGTGCGGTCGGCCAGCCCGGCATCGGCCGCGATGGCCGCGGCGGATTGCGGTGGGATGACGTTGGCCACGTCCACGCGGTGCCGGGTGCCGAACTCCGTCTCCAGTACCATGGCGCCGGGATCGGCGCGGACCACGCGGCCGTCGTTGGATGCAGACACCCACTCGATCATGCCGGGATAGAGGGCGCGCCAGGCATCCTGGAACAGGCCCTGCTTCGAGAAGGTGTCCTTTGCGTCGAGCGCGAGGATCTTGGACCGCGGCTTGTGGCGCGAGAGATAGGCGGCGATCTGGCTGATCCGCTCATAGGGACCGGGCGGGCAGCGGAAGGGATTGGCGGGGACGGCTAGGCCGACGACGCCCCCATCCGGCATCGCCTCCAGCTGCTGCCGCAGGAGCGTGATCTGTGCGCCGTCTGCCCCGATCCAGGCATGCGGCATCCGCTCCGCCGCGCCCTCGTCGTAGCCATCCAGCGCGCCGAACCGAAGCGCGATCCCGGGGGAGAGGATCAGGCGGTCGTAGCCGAGCACCGCGCCGCCGCCGAGGCGTACCCGGCGCGCCACGGGGTCGATATGGACGGCGCGGTCATGCACCACCCGGGCGCCGCTCGCCCGCAGCCCATCATAGCCGTGGGTGACGTCGGCCAGCGATCGATCGCCCGCGAGGATGCGGTTGGAATAGGGACAGGTGACATACCGCGTGCGAGGCTCGACCAGCGTCACGTCGAGCCAGGGATACTCGCGACGCGCATAGGAGGCCGCGGAGGCGCCGCCGAAGCCGCCGCCCACCACCAGCAACCGCGCCGCGGTCTGGGCGCGGGCCACCATGGGCGCGACGAGAGCGGCCCCGAGGAGGGCGCGGCGAGGGGCGGGGCTGGTCATCGCAGGCCCGAGAAGTAGGTCACGGCGGCCGCTACCTCTGCCTCGGTGTAGCCCCGGACGATCCGGTTCATGATGGTGGCGGGCCGCTCGTTGGCGCGGAAGGCCGCCATCGCCGTGGCCAGGTCCGCCGCGTCCCGGCCCGCAAGCGGCGGCACGCTCCCGGACCCCGCGCCGCGCGGACCGTGGCAGGTCACGCAGCCCTCCGCCACACCGGGCGCGGTCTGCGCCGCGGCCGGGACCGCTAGGAGGGCGAGGACAAGGGCGGCCCGGATCATCGGCGCAGCCCCGGCGCCTCGATCGGCAACCCACTCGCGCGGCTGGCCAGGAAGAGCTCCAGCGTCCGGTATTCCCGCGACCCGAGGGGAAGCTGCTCCGCCCGGACGCCGAGGGAGCAGGCGCGCAGTCGTCGGTGCAGGGAGCCCATCGTGTTCCACTCCAGCCGATACGCCGGATATCCGGTGCCGAGGCCGTTGGAGATCACATCGCCCCGCAGCCGCCGGCCCGCATTGTCATCGTGGCACTGCCCGCAGGAGAGGTTCAACTGCCCCTGCCGGGTCTCGTAGAAGCGCCGCCCCTCCTCGAGGAAGGGCGCCGCCGGGCCGTCCGTCCGGACCGCCACGGGCATGCCGCGGGATCGCGCCGCCACCGCGGCGGTCAGCGAAAGCAAGGCCTCGCTCTCGTAGCCGAAAGCGGGCTGCCCCTGGTGCTCGGTGCGGCATCGCTCGATCCGGCCTTCCAGGTTCAGGAGCGCGCCGTCCGCGGCCACTGCGGGGTAGCGCGCGGCGACCCCCGCCATGCTGGCCATGTCACCGTGACAGGAGGCGCAGGACCGGTCTCCGGCGTGCCACAGCGCCTCCCCCTCCTCCACCCAGAGCCAGCCGGGGTGGCGCGAGGGATCGTCCTGCGCCGCGCGGATGTCCGGGGAGAGATAGTCCCGGGTCGGGCGCACATCCGCTGCCCCGGTGAGCAGGGCGAGCAGCGTCACAAGCGCCCGCCCGGCGCGCGTCACGTCACGACCAGGCGCGCCTCGCGCCGGTAAATGGCGCCGCCATCCTCCTCCCACTCGAAGACGAGGTCGCCAGTCTCCGTCGCGACCGTGGTGAACTCGAGATAGGGGTTCGCGGCAATGCCGGGGGAGAGGGTCATGCGGAACACCTCCTCCCCCGCATAGGTCACGCGGAGGGTGTGGAGGATCTTGCGCGGGATCGGCGTCAGCCCGGGCGCATCCACCGCCCGGTCCATCGGATGGCGCACGAGGGCGCGCACTGTCACCACCTCGCCGCGTTGCACGGAAGGCGGGAGGGTGATCCGCGCGGTGATGGGAACCGTGCGCATCGCTATCCCGTCTCCACGCAGGCACCGAGCACGACGATCACCTCGCGGGAGGCGCGGTGGACGGTTCCGCGGCTCGTCTCGGCCAGGGCCAGGATCGTCTGGGTGGTCGCCAGACGGATGCGCGTGGCAACCTCCGCCCGCCCGGCCCGCGGCGTCAGGGTGAAGGTCGCGACGCGGGGGAAGGGGTTCTTCTCCGACAGGATGTGGATGGCGGTGACGTGGTCCTCCGCCGTCATGGGGCTGTCCACCCTCACCGAGAGGTCCACAGAGTTGCCGTTCTCGGACAAGGGGGGGATGTCGAGGACGATCCCGCCCTCGGCCGGGCCTCGGCCGGCGAGGATGGCGCGCTCCGCCGCCACGAAATCCTCCTCCGCGGCGGCGGGCAGGGGAAGTGCCGCGAGCGGCGCTCCGAGCACCGTACGACGGGACAGCCGCGTCATGGTTCCGGATTCTCCAGCGCACTCAGATAGGCCACCACGTCCTCCACCTCCTGCGCCGACAGCGCCGGGCGGCCCCGGAAACGCGGGTCCACCCGGACCAGGCCCTCCACGCGGTGATAGGGCGGCATGACCGCGTCCGGGTTCCACAGCGTCGGGTCCACCACACGGAGCCGGATCTGCCCCGGCGTCAGGCGCGCCCCTACCCCCGCCAGCGGCGGGCCGACCTCGCCCATGAAGCGCTCCGCCGGGACCGGGATGCTGTGGCAGATCAGGCAGTTCGCCGTCTCGCGGTTCCGCACCACCGCCTCGCCCCGCGCGCGGTCGCCGCGCAGACCGTTCAGCGGCGCCTCGATGGCGTCCTCCGTCATCACGAAGGGCGCCACCTGCCCCGCCGCCGGCGCAGCGAGGAGGGTCAGCACGGCCAGCGCCGCCCGCACCTCACGTCCGGCGCCGGAGCTGATCCCCCAGTGGCAGGTCGCGGATGCGCTTGCCGGTCGCCGCGAAGACCGCGTTCAGCACGGCGGGGGCCGCGACCATGATCGTCGGCTCGCCCACGCCGCCCCAGAAACCGCCGGAGGGCATGACGATGGTCTCAACCCGCGGCATCTCGTCCATCCGCATGACGTTGTAGGTGTCGAAGTTCGTCTGCTCGATGGCGCCGTCTTTCACCGTGCAGGCACTGTGCAGCATGGCCGAGAGGCCATACACGAAAGATCCCTCCACCTGCATCTCGATCTGGCGGGGGTTTACAGCGTAGCCGCAATCCGTCGCGGCCACGATGCGCTGGATGCGCAGCTCCCCGCGGTCGCTGACCGAGACCTCCGCCGCCGCGGCGACGTAGCTGCCGAAGCCCATCTGCTGCGCCAGGCCGCGATGCACCCCGGCCGGCGCCGGCGTGGTCCAGCCGATCCGCTCCGCGACCGCGTTCAGCACGGCCAGGTGCTTCGGATGGTTCGCCATCAGGCTTCGCCGGAGCGCCAGCGGGTCCTGGTTGGTGGCGTGCGCCACCTCGTCCAGGAAGCACTCGAGGTAGACCGCGTTCTGGTTGTGGTTCACGCCCCGCCAGAAATGCGCGGGTACGTGCGGGTTCCGCATGGCGTGGTCGATCAGCAGGTTCGGGAAGGTGTAGCCGATCGCACTCTCAGCGCCGCCGGCATTCAGGCCCTGGAACTGCACGGGATCGCGCCCGTTCTGCAGGCCGCCGGGGAAGGCTGTGGAGAGGATGGACTGGCCGGAGATGCGCATGTGCAGCCCCGTGATCCGGTTCTCCGCATCCAGCCCGGCGACGAGGCGGCATTTGGTGACGGGGTGATAGCGTCCCTGCACCATGTCCTCCTCGCGCGTCCACATCGTCTTGATGGGCGTGCCCGGCACCTGCCGCGCGATCAGGATCGCGTCCGCCAGCCAGTCATGCACGGTGCGCCGGCCGAAGCCGCCGCCGAGGTCCACGCGATGCACGTCCACGGCCGTCTGCGGTAGGCCGGCGGCCTGGGCGGCGGCGGCCAGCGCCGCCTCCCCGTTCTGGGTCGGGCACCAGACGTCGCAGCGCGTGGGGGTCCAGACCACGGTCGCGTTCATCGGCTCCATCGGCGCGTGGTTCTGGTAGGGGTAGGAGTAGGTTGCCTCCACCCGCCGGGCCGCGCCTGCGATAGCGGCGCGCGCGTCGCCGTTCTGGTTGCCGATGAAGGCCTCGGACGCGGTCAGGCCCTCGTCCAGCACGGCGGAGATCGTCTCTGAGGAGACGCGCCCGTTCTCCCCCATGTCCCATTCGACCGGCAGGGCGTCGAGCGCGGTCTTGGCCTGCCAGAAGGTGTCGGCCACCACCGCCACCGCGGAATCGCCCACCTTGAGCACGTGGCGCACGCCGGGGTTCCCGGACACGGCCGCCGCGTCGAAGCTGCGCAGGGTGCCGCCGAAGACGGGGCAGCGCCGGGGCACCGCGACGAGCATCCCCGGCATCCGGAGGTCCTGGCCGTAGACCTGCCGGCCCGTGGTCTTGGGCGCCGTATCGAGCCGTGCCACCGGGCGCCCGATCACCGTCCACTGCGCCGGGTCCTTCAGCGGCACGTCCGCCGGCGGGGTCAGGCGCGCGGCTTCGGCCGCGACTTCGCCATAGCGCAGGCTGCGCCCGCTGCCGGCGTGGCTGATGACCCCGTCCCGGGCAGAGCACGCCTCGGCGGGCACGCCCCAGCGGGTCGCGGCGGCCTGGACCAGCATCATCCGCGCCGCGGCGCCACCCTTCCGGACGATCTCCTGGCTGGACCGGATGCCCTGGCTCCCGGCGGTGAGGAAGTTGCCCCAGGCGCGGTTGCGGGCGAGGCTCTGGCCGGGGGTGACATATTCGGTCGAGAGCTTCGACCAGTCGCACCCCATCTCCTCCGCGAACATCTGCGCGAGGCCGGTGCGGACGCCCTGGCCCATCTCCGTCTTGGCCATGCGGAGCACCACGCGGTCATCCGGGTGGATCACCACCCAGGCGTTGAGCTCGGGCGTGGCCGCTGCGGCGGGTGCGGGCTGGGCCGCGGCCTGCCGGGCGGGCAGGTGGAATCCGAGCAGCACGGCCCCGGCGCCGGCCTTCAGCATCCCGCGGCGGGACGGGCGCAAGGCTTCGATCGTCGTCATGGCGCGTCCCTCCTTAACCGGTGATGCCGCCGCGGGCGGCCTGGTGGATGCCCGCGCGCACCCGGTTGTAGGTGCCGCATCGGCAGATGTTGCTGATCGCCTCGTTGATGTCCTCGTCCGTCGGGCGCGGCTTCTCGGCCAGCAGCGCCGCGGCCGCCATGATCATACCGGACTGGCAGAAGCCGCACTGCGGCACGTCCAGCGCGCGCCAAGCGACCTGGAGCGGATGGTTTCCATCGGGCGAGAGGCCCTCGATCGTGACGATCTTCTGGTCCTCGGACACCGCGGAGAGGGGCATGGCGCAGGAGCGAACGGCCTGCCCGTCCAGGTGCACGGTGCAGGCGCCGCACTGGGCGATGCCGCAGCCGTACTTCGTGCCGGTCAGCCCCACATGGTCCCGGATCGCCCAGAGCAGGGGAGTCTCCGGGTCGGCATCCACCTGCACCGGTCGCCCGTTGACGTTCAGTGTGGCCATCGTGATCTCCCTCCCGCGCGGGCTGAGGCCGCGTCCTGCCCGCCAGTATCGTCACGGTTGCATGCGGCCCGCAATCGCGAAGTACCGCTTCGGAGCGGGGGGGGTGGGCTACTTCCTGCCGCGCGGCACGTCCGCGAAGGTGCGGCCCATCTATTCCGGCACACGGCAGTTGCGAACGAGTCTCTCCGTCGCGTGGCAGCCATCTTCCGTTCGGCCAATCGGTGCACCCTCTCACCCAGCAGCCGCACGATCCGCATTGCCCGGATGGGAATACTTCATTCTGAGCGGTTCTAGATGGTTCAGCCCCGCCTGCTTCGCCTCTTGCTCTGAGCAGCGCGCCATGGCGTCCTCATGCGGCGTCGCGGAGACGAGGTGCGGAGGGATGCTGCCGTGTTGACCAGACGTCATGCCTTATCGGCGACCGCTGGGATTGGGTTGCTCGGCGCTCTGCCGCGGGCGGTGCGGGCTCAGGCGTGGCCGACGCGCCCCATTCGAATGATCGTCGCCTTTGCCCCGGGCGGGTTCACGGATATCGCGGCGCGGATCCTGGCCGAGCGCCTGTCGGTCAGTCTTGGCCAGCCCGTGACCGTGGACAACCGGGCCGGTGCCGCGGGAATCATCGGAACGGAAGCTGCCGCTCGGAGTGCCCCCGACGGCTACACGGTCCTGATGGGGACGATCAGCACCCACGCGATGAATGTCGGGCTCTATCGCAACCTGACCTACGATCCCGTCGCTGACTTCGCACCCGTATCTGGGGTTGCCACCAGTCCGAACCTCCTCGTCGCCCATCCCTCGAAGGGGATCCAGGACGTCGCGGCCCTGATCGCTCGGGCGCGGGCAGAGCCAGGCGTGCTCACCTACGGCTCAGGCGGCAACGGCACCTCAAGCCACCTCGCGGGTGAATTGTTCAAGTCGCTCGCCGGTGTCGATCTCTTGCACGTCCCGTTCCGGAGCACGGCCCCGGCAGCATCGGCCGTGATCGCGGGGCAAGTCGACCTCATGTTCGACACCCTGCCTTCCTCCCTGCCCCATTCACGGGAAGGCCGTCTGGTGCCCCTCGGTGTCACGTCGGCGCAGCGCCTCCCGGCTTTACCGACAATACCTGCGGTGGCGGAGACGGTGCCGGGTTTCGAGATGGGCGTCTGGACGGCGCTGTTCGTGCCCGCCGCCACACCCCGCCCGATCATTGAGCAGCTGGATAGAGCGACCAGAGAGGTCCTTCCTCATCTCACCGCTCGATTTGCTGAGTTGGGCCTCGAGCCACTCGTCGCAGGATCGGTTGAGATTTCTGGCCTTTTGCGCAGCGAGATCGCCAGATGGACGCAAGTTATTCGAGCTGCGCGTATCACGGCCGATTGAGCGAGGCATGGCCCCGGTCACGGCGGCAGCAAGCATTGTTCGCCCCAGGCTGTGGGCAGCACTCCCACTGTTGTGGTAAGCTGAACTCCTCCTGCGCGGTCCCGTTCAGGAAGCCTTCCGCGATGCTCGGCGCCAGCAACGTCACACGCAGCAGTGATCCTTGGTAACCACGCTCAATCCGCTCCGCGGCCGACACCTCCATGGTCGAGTCATACCGCCCCTCGTCCAGTCACTTCTGTTATCGGCAGGTGCGAGCGAGAGCCTTGAGGAGCGCCGGATCGACATAGGTCTGGATGGAAGGTACGGCTGGCGACACGGCCATCTCCGGCATTACCGGTCCAGCGACCGCCCCGTCTTGCTGGTCCGACTCTCCGCCTGGATCTGCCGGGTGGCGTAGCAGCAAGGCGAGATCAAGCTCGATCCCGAACCACGCCGGTGAACCAGAATGCGCGTCCTCGCAGAGGCAGGTATCAGCGCCGCTTCGGGGCCCCTCCCATCTGAGCGAAGACCTGCCGATCCTTGTTCTCCTGCATGAGCATCGAGAAGCTCGGGATTCTGTCGAAGCCGAGACCTTGAGGTACCCCGGTGTCCGGATCAGGCTGGATCTTCGCGTAGCTCTCGCCGGAGATCTTCTCCCACTTGCCCGCGGGCTTCTTGACCTCCAGGTTCACCACGGTCGCCTTGAAGACCATTCGTACGATGGCCTCTTTCGGCGCGGACGGCTTGGTAAGGCTGGGCGCGCCGGCCATGACCTGCCAGCCGTTCTTCACGGCCCAGGCGGTCAGCTCTTCCTTGTCCATCACGCGAACCTCTCTTGCATCCGGCTCGCTCTATGGGCCGATGGGGACGGTCACACCAGCACCGTCTCGTTCTGAAGTCTGAAGCCGAGCCGAGCGGGGCGTCCGCCGACCCCGCTCAACACTGGCCAACGACCGCTGCTGGGTAGTGAACAACCCTGAACTCCCAGGCAGATTGATATGCTCGTGGCACTTTCGCCGCCGTGTGCTTGAGGCAGAATTCTGTATGCTTGGGAGGCAAAAGACGAATTATGCTGACCAGTGTCGCCCAATCCTCCTGACCGCTCGCAATCTCCGCCGTTCAGTCCACAGTGATCGTATCGAAACCCGTTGCCCCGGTCTGGGGCGGATCACGCCCAAACGGCACTTCCATGTTGCAGACCAAACCGGTTTCACCCCAGGCAAACGCCAGGCTGCCGCCGAGCTGCCCTCGCACCGTACCCTCCAGCACCCGCGACCCGAAGCCGCGGCGGGTCGGCGGTGCCTCCACGGGTGGGCCGCCGCTCTCGGCCCAGCGCAGTCGAAGGGTTCCCGCCGGCCCGCCGTCCATCCACCACGAAAGCTTAATGCGGCCGGTCGGCACCGAGAGGGCGCCATACTTCACGGCGTTGGTGGCGAGTTCGTGCACAGCCATGGCCAACGGCTGCGCAGCGCCAGCAGGGAGCGCCACGGCCGGCCCCTCCAACTCGGCCTGTGGTCCATCCCCAGCGCCGGCGCTGAGGAACGGGGCCACCTCGCCCAGCAGCAGCGTGCGCAGGTCGGCACCTGCCCAGCTATCGTGGGCCAGGAGCGTCTGCGCCCTGGCGAGCGCCCCCACGCGGCCTTCGATCGCCTGCATATAGCCCGCCACATCCGGAGCCCTGGTCAGGCGGAGGGCGGCTTGCACCACCGCAAGGGCATTCTTGGCCCGGTGGTCCACCTCGCGCGCGAGCAAGGCCTGTCGCTCCTCCGCACGCCTGCGCTCCGTGATGTTCGAGAACACCGATGCAAACCGCCCAGGCTCGGTACGGTAGGCCGTGACCTCGAACCAGCGCCCGTATGCCGCGAGGTATTGCTCGAAGTGCGCGGGTTCCCCTGTCTCGACCACCCGCGCGTAGGTCTCGAGCCAGAACGGCTCAATGCCCGGGATGGCCTCGCTCACGAGCCGTCCCTGTACCGCCTCGTTCGGCACTCCGGTCAACCGCCCCCAGGCCGCGTTGAGCTCAAGGTGACGGTAGTCAACCGCGCGGCCCTCCCCGTCGTAGACCATCTCGCAAAGCGCGAAGCCCTCCTGCATGCGCTCGAACAGGCCCCGCCAGCGCGCCTCGCTCGCCCGCAGCGCCGCCTCGGCACGCTTGCGGCCGTGGATGTCTACCGAGGCGCCGAACCACCGGGTGACCGTCCCGCTGCCGGGGTCCCGGTAGGGCTCGCCCCTCACCAGGAACCAACGCCAGTCACCGCTCTTCGAGCGGATGCGGTGCTCGACGAGAAAGGTGCTGCTCGCACGCCGCGCTTCCTCGAACCGCTCCATGGTCAGGGCCACGTCATCGGGGTGGACGAAGCGGGCTGCGACCTCCGCCGCGGTTGTCGGCTCATAGGGGACACCGGTATAGTCCGACCATTGCCGGTTGAAGAACTCCGTACGGCCCTCGGCATCGGTGATCCAGACGATCTGCGGAACGGCGTCGGCCATCAAGCGAAACCGTGCCTCGCTCTCCCGCAGCGCCGCTTCGTCGCGGACACGCTCGATGTGCGCCCAGGCGCGCTCTACGACCGTTCTCAGCAGGGCCACCTCGCTCTCCGTCCAGTCACGGGGGGAGGACTGGTGCACAGCCATCATCGCGACCAGCCGCTCACGCTTCACGAGCGGGCAGCAGATGATCGCCTTGATACCGATGGCGTTGAACATGTCGCCGCCATCGCCCGAGGCCAGCTCCGTGTCCACGTCCCGCACGACGAGCGTTCGCCCCGCCCGCATGTCGGCCGCAGCGCGCGAGCCGAACAGATCCAGGCTATACTCCCCGGCGCTGCTGGGAATGCCCTCCGTCCAATCGTCGCGGATGGTGAAGCGGTCATTGTCGGCATCCACGTCGGCATAGGCGCAACGGGTGGTGTTCAGGTGCCTGCCGAGAAGGCTGGCCGTCGCCGCCATGATCTCGCGCGGCGCAGAGGCGCGCGCCGTCACCTCGCCCAACTTGTCGAGGAACTTGAACCTCCCCTCGCTCTCACGCAGGGCCGCCTCGGCCCGCGCGCGCCGGACAGCGGCCCAGGTTCGCTCGAGCACGTCCTCGGCGAGGGCAGCTTCATCGGGGGTCCACCGACGGGGGCAGGGATGGTGAAGGTAGAGGAGGGCCTCAAGACGTCCACCGCGCACGAGCGGCACTGCGAGCACGGTCCGCGTCGCGATTGCTGCGAATGCCGCTGCTCCGGCGCCGCCGGTGCGTGGGTCAATATTGACGTCGTCCACCCACACCGTTCGTCCCGCCCGAAGCTCCCTGATGATCGGCGGTCCGAAATCGTCCAGGCGGTGCCTGCCGGCAACGCTCCCGACCAATCCATTGGTCCAGTCGCGCGCTATGATGATATGTTCATCGTCGGGCTCGACCTCGGCGTATCCGACGCGGGCGACGCCAAGTTGAATACCGAGCGCTTCGGCGGCCGACGACGCCGCGTCGTCTGGATCGCCGAGCTCCCGCAAGCGCTCGTCAAGGGCGAGCCGGAAGGATGCACGGCGCTCCGCAAGCACCGTTCTGGTCGTCTCCACGACGGCGCAAAACATCCCCCCGACCTCGCCGGACTCATCCTGGATGGGCGAGTAGGAGAAGGTGAACCAGGTCTGCTCTTCGTAGGTGTTCCGTCTCATCAGGAGCGGCAGGTTCTCGCGGTAGGTCGCCTCGCCCCGCAGCGCTGCCTCGATGAGAGGGAGAATGTCGGGCCAGATCTCGGCCCAGATGTCCTGGAAGCGGCGACCGAGAGCCGAAGGGTGCTTCGCGCCGAGGATCTCGGCGTAGGCATCGTTGTAGAGGAACCCCAGTTCCGGTCCCCAGGCGACAAACATGGGAAATCGTGATGCAAGAAGCAGGCTGACAGTCGTGCGGAGCGAGCCGGGCCAGGTGTCCGGATGCCCAAGGGGCGAGGCGGACCAATCCTTCGCCCGCATGAGCGCGCCCGTCTCACCACCGTCGACGAGGAAGCTAGGACTTGGTCGACCTGCCGCGTTGAAACGATCCAAAACAGCCCCCGCTCGGTCCTACCCTAACTTATAGGCCCGCTTCCTCTGCCGGCAACGCGGTGAGACCGCATAGGCGCGCGGGACTACTCTTCGGCTCCACTACGGCCTCGTTGGTCGGCCCCAGCTGGAAACCGTCAGGCCGACTTCCACCAGTTCCCGCCACAACGATGGCCAGCCACTATTCTCGAAGGGTCAGCGCCTCCCCCAAATCGACCCACACCCGCGGCACCTTCGCGTGAGTCCATGCACCTCGCCCCGCCGGCGGAGACCCCGCGCTCATTCAGCGCCCGCGCCGATGCTGCTTGCCCTGCGATGCCCTCGGCCCTGAGCCGTTTGATCTTCAGTGCCAGTCGGTGCGCTGGTCGCTCCGCCTCGTCGCGTCGCACTGAGCGGCCGAGCGGGCACAGGGCGGGCTGGGCGACCAGCCCCCTTCCCCACCGAACACCGCTCCACGCGCCCGTGCGGCTGCTGGCGCCGCCCTGGTCCGCTCTGAGATGAGCTCCCACTTCCTTTGCATCTGGGCGTCTAGACCCGCATCATCAGGTCGTCCGCCCGTGGCATATCCGCTGCGCGGACAAACATTCTCTCCTCCAGCAGACCGGAGAGCGTGTGGGCACGGCGGGTGATTCGATCCAGGCGCGCCGCCGCCAGCACCGCCCCGAGTTACCGGCAGGTTCGGGCGGTCCTGACCGGCATCCCAGGCCACCAGCACGGCGTCAGCAGAGTCGCGCAAGGAAAAGCTCCCCGTGGCCGGCGTGGGCGCCTCCTGACCGGCTGCAGGGCGACTTGCGGAGTTGGCTTTGAGCCGGGCGGAGCGGCCTTGGGTCTATCATGTCCGGCAGGGGGACGTGACCGACAACGCCGGACTCTTCCCGTTGTCGCCGATGCTCACTGGGACTGATGCTCCGGCCGTCTATTCGTCGAGTGCAGCTCAGACCCGGCATCAAGTGCGCGGCTAAGCCCCGAAGGATCTGGTTCGCTACGACGCGAAGAGGGATGGGAGCGGATATCATCGTGAGGGGAGTGATCCTATCGGGATGGCGTTAGCGGCGCCTGCTGCCAAGCCCCACCCCACACCCCTCGGGAGGCGAACGGCTGCGGCCAAGGCAGGGTTGCCGAACGCTACCCACGGACTCATCCATGAGATCGGGACAAATTCAGCTCTGCGGGGAAGCCGAAACGAGCGATCGCCACATCATTCCCCTTGCCAGTCGCTGACAGTCCGGGCGCCCACGTCTCTCCCAAAGGTCGCTTGCAAGTTGTGGGAAACTATCCTAGCGAGACAGAGTCAGTTTCGTTGTCTCGGTGTTCTTCTTGCGCCCATCCATGTGGGTGTGAGCGGGCTTCCGTTTCAAAGCGAAGATGATCCGCCTGGGCGATGTTGCCCAGTGGTTTTCCGTTTTGATCGGAAGCAGGTTATGGCCATCGGCACCGTCAAGTGGTTCAATGCTACCAAGGGCTACGGCTTCATCCAGCCTGAGGACGGCTCCAAGGACGTCTTTCTGCACGTCTCCGACGTGCAGCGCGCAGGCCTGCAGGAGCCGCGCGAAGGCGACAAGATCCAGTACGATCTTCAACAGGATCAACGCGGCAAGTCGTCCGCAGGGAACCTTCGCGCCGTCTGAAAGTTGAGCGGCAAGGTCGCCGCTCTCTCGGTACCCACTGAAGCGCCACCGCTTCAGGGTCCTTGTCCCCCGGCTGGAGATCGCCAGCCGGGGCATTTTTGGCCTTGTCTGATTGACGCGGCTCCAGACGCACAACCGCCCGCACGGAAGTTGCCAGGGTGGCTACTGAACCACAAAGCGTCTTGATCCCGGGGAACTGCCCCATGGCGAAGGATCGGTGAGGCGGGTCACCATATCACTAAGCGCCACGACCGCTCTTCCGCGGCGTTCCCTAACGATGTCCGACCTTTCGCTGACGCGTCGCCGCTTCATCGCCATCCTGACCTCCCCAGCCTGCCAGAAAACCGACTTCTGGTGCGGCGGCATGTATGTCTCGGAAGCAGGCTTCACCCAGGTCGCTCATGCCCTCGACCTGGGCGGCATCCACAGAGGGTGAGGCATCGGCATCTCGATCGAAAGGGATGCCGAAGGGAGTTGCTGCGGCATACGATCCTTTCATCAACGCCTTCGTGGTACCGTGACGGAGCTGGGCCAGGATCGATGGTTTCGAACGGCTGGCAGTGGTGCACAAGGCGGTGCATGCCCTCCGCGATATTCAGGGTCGTATCCTGACCTATGAATGTAGGTCCTTCCGCCCGCTCGATGAGACTGACGAGGAGCCCGCCTGTGTCGGAGGCTGCTTATATGACGTCTACACTCAGAATACCGGCAGCAAGGCTGCGAGCCAGAGCCCGTCTTGGCTTAGCAAAGTGAAACCGTCGGTTCACGACACGGCCTATGGAGTGGCGATACGATAGGCGGGCAAGCTCGCCGGAAGCATTCTAGACCGCGGAGACCTTGCGACCTTGTTCCGCGCGGTGACGGTCAGCGTGCGAGCCGATACGGGCGTACCGCACACGGCCGAGGGCACGGGGCAGCGAGGCCGGCCACAGCTCTTCACGCACGCGACCATCCAGTGCGCGCTGACCCTGAAGGCGCTCTTCCCGCTACCCCTGTGGACGGCGTAGGGAATGGCAGGCAGCCTGATCCGGCTCGCGGGTCTGGACTGGAAGGCCCCGCACTACAGCACCCTCGCACGCCGGCAGAAGAGCCTGACCGTCACGATCCCCTACCGCCGGCGGAGCGGCCCGCTGCGCCTGGTGCTCGACAGCACGCGAGATCGTCCGATGCTTGCTGGGCCATTGCCGAAGGCGGCGCGGATGGGAGTCATCAGCGGTGAAGGCGCCTACGACACCCGGGGCGTCTATGAGGCTCGGCGTCCCACGAGGCAGCCCTGGTCGTCCCACCCCGGCGTGGCACACCGTGGTAGCCGCGCCAGCTCTTCCAGAGCCGTCGTGCGAACGCAACAACGCCTGCGCGCGACCGGGAATTTGGCGGCGCCGCTGCGGCGCGCCCCTGCCCGACGCGCGAAAATGCCATGCTGTCCCTGGTGCTGGCGGTGCCGCTCAGGGCCAGACGATGGGAGCGGCGTTGGGCTTATTAACAATCCGACCGGCACCGACGCCGACGGGGTGATGCGGACGCGAAGCTCCGGGGTTCTCCCAGTACAGCTCGCTGAAATCCACGTTGACTGCGTAGTTCTGTGGGTTCGGCACGGCGCCCCTCAGACGGCTGAAAGTCGTGTAGGGGAAGAGATAGAGACTGCCCGCCTTTGCTCCGTATAGGCCCTCGAAGTCGGCTGCGAGTATCGAGACCTGATGGCGTGTTGCCTGATCAAGCCCGATGTGCCGCAGCTCCCTTGCACCGTTGACCAGATCGGCGATTCTTGGTGCGTAATGGCCGCTATTGTTACTGATATAGAGCAGCCTCCCGGAGGCGCAGCGTATCGTTCCCGCAAGCATGACGGGCTGGCCCGAGAGAAAGGAGGAGTGGTGGAAGCGCATGTTGTTAAATTTGCCGGCCTTTGCATACCAAGTGCCGTCCAGCCCGATGGCGAAGGGGCCAGATCCGGCCTCGTCCTGGGTAAAGCCAGCCAGGGTGTTAAAGGGCGCGCCTCCCTGGGAGACAAGCTGGGCGCCGAAGGCGAGTTCGTACTGCTGGCGCGAGGCAGCGTCGGCGTATTCGAGCGGGTCAATGATCTTCAGCAGTGAGCCCGCAGCAGCCTTCTGTTTCATCCAGGCTCGCAGGATGAAGGCGTCGCGGTTGTCATCCCCGGTGAAGCGCACGTTCTCCGCTACGGCAAGGTCCCAGAGCTTTTGTCCGTTGGCGACCCTGCCGTTCGGAAGGGCAGGCGTCTTGCCGCCCCCCAACGCGTGCTCGAACCTGACTTTGCCGTGGTGAGGGTTGTTCCTGCCCATGATGACGCCCGGGCCGCTGTTGTACTGGTTGACCCTCTGGCCGAGGCTGTCGGCCTTGTTGCGCTCTTTGATCACTTGAGTGAAGAGCGATGCCTCCAGACTGCTGATCGTCACATTCTTGACGCTGTTAAGGTCCTTGCCCTTCTCTTCCTTCCGGCGGAGGTAAAGTCGGCACTTGCATGCCATCAGCAGCATGAACTGCCAGCGTTCCCGTGGTGAGACTTTGGAGTACGCTTGGTTGGTCTCGAGTTCCACCAAGTCGTTGTAGATCCCGATAAGGTTCGAAGATGACTTGCGCCATCCGTTTGCCACCGTCTTTCCCAGCCGCAGGTTCGTCGCGGTCATGAACTGACCGCTGGAGACCGTAATGGGCATGGCGTTCACCTTCCTGGAAACTGTCGCGCGGTCTTCTTGATGAGCAAGGCGGGTGCTCTGAAGACTGAACCCGAGCCGCGATTGATCTGCCAGGCCGTTACCAGGGCTTAGCGCCCCTTTCCTGCTGGAATTCCAGGTCTTTCCTGGACATTCCAGCGCGTGCGAGGATACGCCGGGCGGCCTGAGCAGCGCCGAGTATTGGGTCAGGCGCGCCCTGAAGGACCGGTGCCGCAGGCCCGCTCGTTGCCCCGTCGCCGTGGCGGCCGCTACCGCAGGCCGCAGGCCGTGCCATAGCCTCTCAAGGATGGGCGTCGATCTGGAAGGGCGCGAGCGGCCCCTCCAGCATGGCAGGCGTCGCCTCGCGAAATGCGGGGCAAATCCGCCTCGGAACTTTGAACAGCAGCACCATGTCCCGCGCGATCACCTCGCCACAGGGGCTGGCCCGTGCGGCACCACCTCGTTCAGGTAAGGCGCATAGGCACCGGCCGTCGTAACGCAGCGGAACACCTCAGGGGTGGAGGACTGTCCGTCACTCCTGTCACCCAACGTTTCGTGTTGCCCTCAGATCGCCACGGTCAGCCAACATTGCCGTCATCGCAGGGTGAGCAAAGCTCCCGCCAACTCTCTTAGGAGTACCTGGTGGGTGTCTCAGATGACCTACTGCGTCCTTCGCAGCCGACAGGCTCGGTTGATCCGGCACAAGGGCTGGTACTTCCCCGGCTATGACACGCCTGAAGCTGCGGTAGCCTGCGCTGTCAGTCTTGCTAGCCGCTGGGGGCAGAGTGGCCATGCAGCGGAGGTTCAGATCGAAGGGCCTGACGGCCAGGTCACGACCGCCAGGACTTAGGAGCTGGCTCCTGCCCCGCGCGCCGAGTGGAACCTTTGAGGATGAAAACGCGGGGCTGACAGCCCCTCAGGCTCGGGGTGATGACGCCTTGTTGCCCTCGTCAAGCCAGAATCGCTTCCGCCGGTCGCGAACGCTGGCCTTAGAGAATATCCTACTCGTCATAGGTAGCGCGAAAGGCCGCGGCCAGGTTTGCGCGGATCATAACGTCTTCAACAGGGTCGCCCTGCGGCACCGCCGTGCAGAGAACTCGTCCCATCTGCGCCCGGGCCAGGGCCAATAAGGCATCACGCTGATCGGGTGGGACAGACTTGCTGAGACGCTCGAGCACGTCCTCAGCGACCCACTCCAGGAGCCCGCGCTCAAGAAGCTCTGCCTCATCGGCGCTCAACGCATCAAAGCCGGCCATTGGTTCCCGCCATAGTTGAAGCGCGCCGGCACATACAACAAACCGGACGAAGGCACCGTAAACTTAAACGTCATTCCACATTATGGAATCAGATTTAGTGCGTACCGCCCCTTCCTCTGCTGGGTTTCCAGCCCCGCGTTGAGTTGAGGCGACCGCGCCCAGTGTAGGCCGATGAGAGGCTGCGGTGTGTTCGAGCGCCCTGGACGGATAGAAATTGCAAGAACCCGGCAACCAGGAACCTTCCTAGTCAGCAGGGCTCCTTCAATAATGAACTGCCGTCGCCCTTCGCTCCCGAGGTCAGCCCGAATTCCCCACCCCAGAGAACGTCTGCGCCGGGTTCCTCTGGCTCCAATTATTCACAAGACGAAGTTTCTCTGCCATGGTTTCGATGCAGTATTGCAGGCCGCTCCGCGCGCATTTGCGACCCTGGATGAATGTCTCGATTCCGACCGAGCGGCACTTCCTCTGCGGAGGGCAGTTCTTCTCCGGAATTTGGGAGCCGGGCAGTTTCACCTACAAGCTTTCGTATACTGCACTCGCTTCGACTCTTTAGGTGGTCATGGGTCCGGATTCCGTATCCCTTTACCTGTCCCGGCCACAAGCGTTGCCGAACGGCTCGTTTTGGGCCCGCGCATCCCACGTGATCGGACCGCGTGAAGTCTGGCGCGATGCTGACGTGATGGACGCGACAAAAACAAGGTCGCAGTGCGACGCTCCTGCGACCGGGGTGAAATACCATGGCCCCCTCGGACATCTGAAGTCGATACCGACAGCAAGGATCCGGCTCAGGGCCGGCCACATGGTCCCGAGACGTAGCCCCACGAGGATAACGTTCGTGAAATCGAAGGCGGATATGGCGGGCGGAGTTGACAGCGGACAACTGACCGGCCGTCTCGGAGCCGCCCCCGAATGACGATTTATGCCTTGAAGCCCCGCTTCCAGTCCCTTCTCCGCCCACTCGTCCGTCGTCTCGCCGAAGCCGGCGTAACCGCAAACCAAGTCACTCTGGTCGCGGCGGCCGGCTCGCTCTTGCTCGGGGGACTGATCGCCTGGAAAATCGGGGCGTCGCCCAGCATCCTCCTGCTATTACCGCCCTGGCTGCTGCTGCGCATGGGGCTGAACGCGGTGGACGGCATGCTGGCGCGCGAGCACGGGCAGCGCAGCCGCCTCGGCGCCCTGCTGAACGAGATAGGAGACGTCGCGTCGGACGCGGCCCTTTGCGCTCCCTTTGCGCTGCTGCCCCCGTTCGGCGCGGGCGGCATCGGTGCGGTCGTGCTGCTCTCGGCGCTCTCGGAGTTCGCCGGCGTGCTGGGGCCCAGCATCGGTGCGTCCCGGCGCTACGACGGGCCCCTCGGCAAGAGCGACCGGGCCCTCTTCTTGGGCGCGCTCGGCCTCCTGGCCGGGCTGGTTGGCGGGCTGCCCGGCTGGCTCTGGCCATTGCCCTGGCTCCTCTCCCTGCTGCTGCTGCTCACCATTGTCCGGCGCGCGCGCGGCGCACTGGCGGAGAACCCGACCTGATGACGCCTGCCGACGATGCCACGGCCCGCCCGGTCGAGGAGGGCCGCTTCCGCACCCATGACGGCACCGAGCTGTTCTACCGACGCTGGCCCGTCGCCCCCGGCACCCCGCGCCGCGGCGCCGTGCTGCTGGTGCACCGCGGGCACGAACACTCCGGCCGCGTCGCCCACCTGGCGGACGAGTTGAACCTGCCCGACTTCGACGTTTTCGCCCACGATGCCCGCGGCCACGGCCGGTCCGAGGGCGAGCGCGGCCGCGGCCCCGGCTTCGCCACCCTGGTGCGTGACCTCGACGCCTTCGTCGCCCATCTCGGCGTCGCGCACGGTGTAGAGGCGCCCGATCTGGCCGTGGTGGCGCAGAGCGTCGGCGCCGTGCTGGCCGCGACCTGGGTGCACGATTACGCGCCGCCGGTAAGGTCGCTCACCCTCGCCTCGCCGGCCTTCGACGTGCGACTCTACGTGCCATTCGCCCGGCCGGGACTGCGGCTGCTCCAGCGGCTGCGCGGCGACTTCAAGGTCAATTCCTACGTCAAGGCGAACCTCCTGACGCACGACGCGGCGAGGCGCGCCTCCTTCGCCGCGGACCCGCTGATCACCCGCCCGATCGCCGTCAACGTCCTTCTCGGGCTGTATGAGGCGGCGGAGCGCGTGGTGGAGGACGCCCGCGCCATCACCGTGCCGACGCAGCTCCTCATCTCCGGCAGCGACTTCGTGGTGCGCCAGCCGCCGCAGCACCGCTTCTTCGAGCGGCTGGGGTCACCAGTAAAGGAACGGCACGTCCTGCCCGGCTTCTTCCACGACACGCTGGGCGAGCGCGACCGCGCGCCCGTGGTGGCGAAGGTGCGCGACTTCATCCTCGCGCAATTCGCGCATCCGCCACGACCGGTTTCCCTGCTCGACGCCGACCGGGCCGGTCACACGCGGGACGAGGCGGACGCGCTGGCCACCCCACTGCCGGCCCTGTCGCCCCGCGGGCTGTACTGGGGCGCGACCCGGCTGGCCCTGCGCCTGGGCGGCCGGCTTTCCGAGGGGCTGCGGCTCGGACACGAGACCGGCTTCGATTCCGGCTCCACGCTGGACTACGTGTATCGTGATCGGGCGGACAGCCCCGGGCGGATCGGCCGCCTCATGGACCGCGCCTACCTCGATTCACCGGGCTGGCGCGGCATCCGTCAGCGCAAGCGGAATGCGGAGGAGCTGCTGCGGGAGGCGATGCGTCGCCTGCGTGAGGCCGGCCAGCCCGTGCGCGTGCTCGACATCGCAGCCGGCCACGGCCGCTACGTGCTGGAGGCGCTGGAGGGCGCGCCGGCACGGCCGGATTCCATCCTCCTGCGCGACTACAGCCCGATCAACGTGGAGGCTGGCCGCCGCTTGATTGCGGAGAAGGGTCTAGGCGACATCGCGCGCTTCGAACCGGGCGACGCCTTCGATCGGGACAGCCTCGCCGCCGTGCAGCCGCGGCCAACGCTCGGCGTCGTATCCGGCCTCTACGAACTCTTCCCCGATAACGGTCCGGTCCGGCGGTCCCTCGAGGGGCTTGCCGCCGCCATCCCGGAGGGCGGCTATCTCATCTACACCGGCCAGCCCTGGCACCCGCAGCTAGAGCTGATTGCCCGTGCCCTGACCAGCCATCGCCAGGGTCAGGCCTGGGTCATGCGCCGCCGCACTCAGGCCGAGATGGACCAGCTCGTCGCCGTCGCCGGCTTTCGCAAGATCGAGCAGCGCATCGACGAGTGGGGGATTTTCACCGTCTCCCTCGCGCACCGGGTGGCGGCCAGCGTGTCATGACGGAGGGACGCCCCTGGAGGCGCGCCGCGTTCTGGCTGCTCGGGCTCGGGGCCTTCTTCTACGCGAGCTACGGGCTGGCGAACTGGCTGGCCTCCCTGCACTCCGAGGTGCCGGTGGTGGTGTTCGGCTGGGAGCGGCACGTGCCCTTCCTCGGCTGGACGATCATCCCCTACTGGTCGGTGAACCTCTTCTACGCCGCCTCCCTCTTCGTCCCAGCGACGCGGGCCAAACTGGATCGCCACGCGGCGCGGCTGCTGACGGCTCAGGTGATCGCGGTCACCTGCTTCATCGCCTTTCCCCTGCGCTTCTCGTTCGAGCGGCCGGAGACAACGGGGCTGCCCGGCTTCCTCTTCGCGGTGCTGGGCGGCTTCGATCGGCCTTTCAATCAAGCCCCGTCGCTGCACATCGCTCTGCTGGTGATCCTGTGGGACCTTTATGCCCGGCACGCGCCGGGCCGCCTCCTGCGTTGGGCCTTGCACATCTGGTTCACGCTGATCGGGCTGTCGGTGCTCACCACCTACCAGCACCACGCGGTGGACGTGCCGACCGGCGCCCTGCTGGGCCTGCTCTGCTTATGGTTGTGGCCGGAGCGGGGACCGAGCCCGCTGGCCGCACGGATCGTGCGGGACCGGCGGCGCCGATCCCTGGCTTCGTGCTACGGGGTGGGGGCACTGGCGTTGGCCGGGCTGGCTGCATGGGGCGGCGGATGGTGGCTGTGGCTGTTCTGGCCCGCCGTCTCCTGTGCGCTGGTCGCGCTGAACTACGCGCTGGCGGGGGCCGCGGGCTTCGGCAAGGCCGCTGACGGCACGGTGCCGCTGGCGACCCGCCTCCTGCTAGTGCCCTACACTCTCGCCGCTCGGGTCAACGCGCAGCTCTGGACGCGGCGGGCGCCGGGGCCGTGTCACGTCGTTGACGGGGTCTGGCTTGGCCGCCTTCCGGCCGGGCGCCAGCTGGCCGCCGGACCCTTCCGCACGGTGGTGGACCTCTGCGCCGAGATCCCTCTGCCGCCCTGGCCAGGGCGCCGCGTCGCCCTGCCCAGCCTGGATCTCGTGCCGCCCCCGACCGCCACGCTGCAGGCAGCCGCCGAGGCGATCGAGGCCGGGCGTTCCCACGGGCCCGTGCTGGTGTGCTGCGCCCTGGGCTACGCGCGCAGCGCCGCGGCGGTGTCGGCCTGGCTGGTGCGGACCGGGCGGGCGGCGGACGCCGGCGCGGCGGCGGCCATGATCCGCGCCGCGCGGCCCCACGTGGTGCTGCCCGATGCCGCCTGACGTTCCCTCCTCTTCCGGGGACCGCGCGGTGGCGGGCGCGATGGCCGACCTGCTGGCACAGGGGCGGGTGATACACCTCCTCTCCGTCGCCCTCTGTGGGGGGGCGTTGGCCGCGCTGCTCCTCGCGACCGGTGGGCGGGCCACGGTCGGAGCGGGGGCAGTCCTGCTCGCAGGCCTCGCGGAAACCTGGCTGGCGCTGCGGGTGGGCTTCGACGCACGGTGTTTCCGCCGGCTCGCCGAGACAGCGGACGGCCCCGCCTTGGCCAGCTTCGACGCGGCGCTTCGCCGGCTCAGCCTGATGCCAGAGGGAAAGGCAGGAAGGCCGATGGCGCCGCGCATTGCCGGCGCCCGACGCCTGATCGCTCTCCAAGGCGTCACGCTGCTCGTGCAAGTGGCCGTCGCATTGATAGCTGCCCTGATTGCCTGATCAGGACCGTGCTGGGGGAGCTTGATCACTCTGAAGCGTTTCGGCTGGACCTCCGGCCCGGGTGACAAGGCCATGCAGGTGGCCAATGAAGACAACCGGGACGTCTACAATGGCGACCTTGGCGTGGTCTCCGGCATCGACATCGCGGAAGGCGAGCTCTCGGTCTGCTTTGCCGGCGGGAGGTGGCGTATGGCTTCGGGGCGCTGGACGAACGGGTGCTGGCCTACGCCCACATGCCCCACAAAGTGCAGGGCTCCGATTACCCGGCCGCCGTCATCCCGCTCACCACCCAGCACGACGCCATGCTGGCCCGCACTCTCCTCTACACCCGCGCAATGCGGGGCAGGAAGCTGGTCGTGCTTGTAGGCAAGAGGGAAGCGCCCGCCATCGCAGTCAACATCCGGAAGAGGAACCGGCGGTGGTTCACGCTCAGGGAGTGGATGGCGTGGAGAACGGCGCAACCATTTCCCGACACTGATGGACCTCCACGAGGTCGGATTGGCACCGAATCATGCAGGCCATGCAGTCCTAGAGCCTTGTCAGCCAGCGCTTGGCAATCCGACAAGCAACGGTGAAGGCGGGATTGAAGACGTTGCCCACGTCATAGCGGACAACCTGCCCCATAAGATGGCTCGCGGCTCGGGCATCGAGTCCGAAATCCTCGCCAAGCCACCGCGACATCTCGGTCGTGGCGTGCTGAAGCGCCTGATCAAGCGGCCGGGCGTTGCCGATGGTGAAGATGTCGTCGGCTGTCTCGCCCCGAGGCCAAGTGATCGTCCTCTTCAGGACACGAAGCGTAACCTCCATCTCGAACGAGGTCTCAATGCCCGTGCCCACGATCTCACCGTCGCCCTGACAAGCGTGTCCATCGCCGAGGTAGAAGAGCGCGCCCGGCACGGAAACCGGGAACCAGGCTGTCGTCCCTGGGGCAAACAGGCGGTAGTCCATATTGCCGCCGTTCTGCGCACTCGTAGCGGTGGACAGCGCTTGCCCACCCGCTGGCGCGACCCCAAAGCAGCCGATCATGGGTTGCAGCGGGGGGGCGAAAGTCTCCAGCCCCTTCGCTGGTTCCTGCAGCCGCACCGTCCCGGCCTTCCGGTCAATCTCCCAGACATGGCGTTGCGGGGCCGGCCGGTCGACGATCGCGGCTGCGTCCAGCACGGTGAGCGCAAGGGGCGAATAGGTCCAGCCCGTCGTCCGGCTCGGCGTCAGCCTTTCGATGTGGACGGCCAACGTGTCCCCAGGCTCAGCACCCTCAACGAAGAACGGTCCTGTCATCGGATTCGGCCGATTGCCGACGGTTATCTCGCGAGCATCAAGACCCGACGCGTCAATCGTGTCCGCAATCACGGTGTCGCCGCTCGCAACGCGCAGGCACGGCTCCGCGGTACCGATCGCGTTGAAGTATCGGGTAGGGTGAAAGCGGTGCGTGGCCATTGCGCTCCTCGGGGATTCCTTTGATGCACATGGTGGAGTCTAGACAATGCAGACCCCGGCCCTGCTCGGCAGGCTAGGAACCGCTTGTCGCTAGGTCAATCTGAGTCGGTACGCCTGGCTAGCCCGCCTAATCCGCTCCGGTGCCCCCTCAGGCGGCTGCCAGGGCCTGGGTCAGATCCGCAATCAGGTCGTCTGGGTGCTCGATGCCGATGGACAACCTGATGGTTGATTCCAGAATTCCCATCCTCGCGCGGACTTCAGCGGGCACACCCGAGTGGGTCATGCTCGCCGGCAGGCTTGCGAGCGACTCTGTGCCACCGAGGCTCACCGCGAGCTTAAAGATCTGGAGGGCGTTCAGGAACCGGAAAGCCGCCGCCTGTCCGCCAGATATGTCGAAGGAGAAGGTCGAACCTGCTCCGGTTGTCTGTGCGGCGCTGACGCGCGCAACGGACGACGCTATTGGGCTAAAGGGAACGTAGTGTACCTTCGCGACCTTCGAGTGATCTCGCAAGAATTCTGCGACTGCACGCGCGTTCCGGTCGGCCCGTTCCATGCGGATGCTGAGCGTTTCCAGCGATCGCCCAAGCATCCAGCAGGAATGCGGATCAAGCTGTGTCCCGATAGCACCGCGTAGCGCCTTGATGGCCTTCATCACGGCACGAGCCCCAAGGGCGGCACCAGCGATCAGGTCGGAATGGCCACCCACATACTTCGTGAGGCTATAGAGAGACAGATCGGCCCCGTGAGTGAGTGGCCGCTGGAACATCGGGCCGAGCATCGTGTTATCGCAGGCCAGCACGGGAGCATGCCCCTGCTTACGGCCAATCTCATCGGCAACTCGACGCACCATCGAGATGTCCACGACACCATTGGTGGGGTTTGCCGGAGTCTCGATAAGAATCATCGAGATACGACCACCCTGAATCCCTTCTTCGGCGGCGGCCCGAACCACTGCTTCGTCAACACCGTCCTCGAAGCCGACCGCACGAAGGCCAAAGGGCGAAAGCGTTCGGGTCAGGAGCGTCTCCGTGCCTCCATACAGCGGTTGCGAGTGAAGAATGACGTCGCCGGGACGCACGAATGCAAGGAGTGCCGTGGAGATGGCCGACATGCCGGAGGAGAAAAGGGCGCAACTTTCTGCCCCCTCGAACACCGCTAGCCGGTCTTCAACGATCTCGCTATTGGGGTGGTTGAAACGCGAGTACACGAGGCCGGCGCTCTCGCCAGGCGGCAACTCTTTGCGGCCTGCGACCACGTCGAAGAAGTCGCGCCCCTCCTCCGCCGTGCGGAACACGAAGGTGGATGTCAGGAAGACCGGCGGCTTGACGGCCCCCTCGGAGAGGGCCGGATCAAAGCCGTAGTTCATCATCTGCGTCTCGGGGTGCAGCAGATGATTGCCGATGTGGGTCTTCTTGGAGTGCTTGGATGGTGTCGAGGACATCGCTTCACTCCTGTGCCGCCAGGGAAAGAAGAGCCGTAACGATTGAGGTGACCCCCGGCAATGGGGCACGCGACCGGCGGGCCGAGATGGATGCACGCCCCGAACGAAGAAGCCGACGGAACACGGTAGGATACCTCTGGCCATATCCGCCGTTTGCTGCCTCAGTCTGCTGAGAGCGGAAGCAGCACCTTAGCCAGATCCAGGTGCTCAGACTGCCTCTCTTCCAACACCGCCCCCACCACCTCCGGCGCGATCAAGGTCAGGCGCAACAGCGAGCCGAGGAAGCCTCGCTCAATTCGCCCAGGAGCCGCAGCGGCGCTGAAAGAGATGCCAGAGGATCCGCCCCGAGCTCCCAGGCGGGAGGACGGCTGGCGCTGGGTGCCGCTGTGATCGCAGTTCTGGGCTTGTCCCTCCTTCTCTGGTGGGGGCGGTGCAGGTCTTTGTATGGCTCTCGGCAAAGCTGCTCGCACCAGCGGCTTCACTGTAGGAGCCGCGTCAGTTCATCCGCACCCATCCCGAGGCGCCGGGCCTCACGCCTCGCGGGTGATGATGACGCTGGTCCGTTTCACCACGGGCCAGTGGCGACAGAGCGCGCTCTGGGCAGGGGCCAAGAAGGGCCATGTCGCCGCGCAGCACACTGAGCAGGACAGGGAGCTGGTCGATGCGCACGATCCGGAGGACGTGCCCGAGTTTGGTCACTTCGGCCGTGCTTGGCGCACTGCCCATCCGGGTGGTCCGAAGCGTCCACAGGGGAAAGACCGTGCCGTCGCAGCCCAGATGCGGGATGCACAGGAGGGCCGGTCCTGGGCTGCTCAGCCGGACCGCCGATGCAGCCAGCAGCAGAAGAGGAAGCGTCAGCACGAGCATGGCAAGCGCCAGTATTCGGTCGGTTGTCTGCATGGCAGCGGCCATAAGCGTCGAATTATGGCTGCTTGAAGGTGCTGGAGAGGAAAGGCCGGGGCCCGGTCCGATGGGCATAGGGTGGCGGGCGGCAGCGGCGTCCTGCGACATGGCGTGTGATCCGGGAGGCGAACGTGGGGGGGCGAACGCTTCGGCCTATCTCAGCAGGGACGAAGCCTGGCTGTCACGACCGCAGTGATGCTTTCGCCAGGGCCGCCGAGCATTCTGTTCTGTCGTCCTGAATCGATGCTCAAAGCTGTAAAGGCTGCGAACACCCGCGCGGCACGGCGCTCCGGATGCGCTCGCAGGCTCGTTAGGATTTGTTCATCGGCTGCGCCGGACGAGCTGAGCCTGCGACCGTCGTCCGCCCAGCTCCCTCCAGCGGTGGAATGTCATATCGATCGCCGACGGGCATAGGCCCGTGCAGATCGCGGCCTGATCCGGCGTGAATGCAGCCGGCATCTAATCCGGCGCAGGCCATTCTGACGTGATGCTGGAAGAGGCATCGTCGTTATCCCTGCAAGCGGCGAAGCAGCGTGGCCAGGCTCTGCTCCTGCACGAGCCTTGCGGCCAGCTCGGCAGGAAACCAGCATCGTTCCCGCTCACCAGCCTCGGGCCACTCGTCCAGCAGGTGGTGGACCCGCATCCTGAAGACGCCAACTTCCACTTCAATCTGGCGTCCATCCTTCAGACGCTTGCGGTACTGGTAAGCCCCTATGGAGGCTCGCTCCACCTCACCAACGGCGCCGGCCTCCTCATAGGCCTCCTTCGCGGCCAGAGCCTCCGGTGAGAGGTTCGGCTCAGCCCAACCCTTCGGAATGACCCAGCGGCGGGTTTCCCGGCTTGTCACGAGCAGAACGTGCAGCTTCCCATCCACCTCGCTGCAGGGCACGGCCGCGTATTGCGGCCCTATCCTGGGCGTGACGGGTCTGAGCTCGTCTGGATTTTCGTCCTCCGATGTCATGGAAAGAGATCCGGGCGATCGGTCGTGATGAGGGTCACTGGCGCGGCCAGCCAGTAGGCGATGGCCTTCGGTTCGTTGATTACCCAGGCGCCCAGCCGTTCGGTGCCGACATCCCGGACGAAGCGGTCCAGCTCCTCCGAGAGGAGGGCGTGATGCACTGCGACGAGGTCCACGCATGACGCCTCCAGCCCGGCCAGGACGGCATCCAGCCCGCCCTGCTTCTCAACCGAAGAGCGGTTCAGCGAGGCGAGCAGCCGGCCCTCCGGGAAGGCAACGCGCAGGCGCGCCAGCACCTCCAGCCAGAAGGAGGTGAGCACCGTGCGGTGCGCCAGCCCGCGCTCTCGGACATGGTCCGCCACCCGCGTCTCCAGCCCGGGATAGGGCTGCCCATCCGCGCCCGCCTTCAGCTCGATGTGCAGCTCGGTGCCGCTCGGGCCGAGCACGTCCAGCACCTCGTCGAGGGAGGGCACGCCTTCCTCGCCTCCCTTCAGCCGCAGCGCGCGCAGTTCCGCCATGGTGCGGGCGGCGACCGGTCCGATTCCGTCCGTGGTGCGGTCCAGCGTGGGGTCGTGGATGACGGCCAGGTCGCCGTCGGCGGTGGGATGGACGTCGAACTCTACTCCGGCCACGGGAAGGCTGAGTACGCTCCGGAAGCCGGTCAGCCCGTTCTCCGGCCAGATGTCCTTGGCGCCGCGATGGCCGATGATCCTCTTGGTCATTTCCCGGACTCGATCAGCCCCTTCACGAACCAGCGTTGCAGCAGCAGCACCACGGCCACCGGCGGGATCATGGCCAGCACGGCCGCGTTCATCGCCAGGTTCCAGGCCGGGACCGAATCCCCATGGGGAACGAGTTGCTTGATGCCGATCACCACGGTCTGCATGGACGCTTCCGTGGTGAAGAGCAGCGGCCAGAGATACTGGTTCCAGCCGAACAGGAAGAAGATGATCCCGAGCGCCGCGAGGTTTGGGCGCGAGAGCGGCAGCAGGATGCTCCAGAGGAAGCGCAGCGGCGTCGCGCCATCGATGCGGGCCGCGTCGCAGAGTTCGTCCGGGATGGTTAGGAAGAACTGCCGGAAGAGGAAGGTGGCGGTGGCCGAGGCCATCAGGGGGAAGATCAGCCCGCCATAGGAGTTCAGCAGGCTCCAGTCCGCCGCGATCTCCAGTCGCCATCCCGTCAGGCCCTGCATGAGGCTGTCCAGGCCGAAGAGCGCGACGAGGGCACGCAGTGGCATCAGCACGTCCGTCATCGCCTCGAAAGTGGGGACGATCCGGACCTCCACCGGCAGCATCAGGGAGAGAAAGATCAGCCAGAAGGCGATGCGGCGGAAACGGAAGCGGAAATAGGTGATAGCAAAGGCAGAGAGGATAGAGATGGCGAGCTTCCCCGCCGCGATCCCGACCGCCACGATCACCGAGTTCAGGAATAGCCGGCCCATCCCGACCCGGTTCCAGACCGCGGCAGCGTTCTCCAGGAAAGCGGTTCCTGGGATCAAGGGCAGCGGCACCTGCTGCACCTCCGCGGTGGTGAGGGAGCCGGCCACGATGGCGTAGTAGAGGGGCACGCAGGTCAGCAGCCCGGCCGCGATCAGCACGGCGTGGCAGGCGGCGTCCAGCCAAGGCGTGCGCTCGATCATCCGGAGACGTCGTAGCTCACCCGCCGCTCGATGAGGCGGAACTGGATGATCGTCAGGGCGATGGCGAAAGCCATCAGCAGGACCGATTGCGCGGCGGAGGAGCCGAGGTCGAGGTTCACGAAGCCATCCACATAGACCTTGTAGACGAGGATGCTGGTGCCCGCCGCCGGGCCGCCGCGGGTGGTGGCGTCGATGATCGCGAAGGTCTCGAACAGCGCGTAGACCGTGTTCATGATGATGAGGAAGAAAACGGTCGGCGCGATCATCGGGAAGGTGATGTAGGCGAAGCGCCGCAGCGGCCCCGCCCCGTCCACCGCCGCCGCCTCGATGACAGAGCGCGGCACGGCGGCCAGCGCGGCGACGAGGAAGATGTAGTCGTAGCACAGATGCTTCCAGGACGCGGCCAGAATCACCAGCGTCATCGCGTCGCCCGCCGATCGGCTGGGGTTCCAAGGGATGCCCAGCGCCTGCAGCAGCGCGGCGGCGGGGCCCACCAGTGGGTTGAACAGGAAGGCCCAGATGAAGCCGGCGATGGCCGGCGCGATGGCATAGGGCAGCAGCAGCACGGCGCGGTAACCCGATCGCCCCCGGATCACCCGGTCGGTGGCGAAGGCCAGGATCAGCCCGACGGAGAAGGTCAGCACCGTGGTCGCGATGGTGAAGATGACGGACAGCCGCAGGGATTCGAGATACTCTGCGCTGCGCAGCAGCGCCGCGATGTTCTCTAGCCCGACAAAGTGGACCGTCTGGCCGAAGGGGTCCTGCAGGTGGAAGGCCTGGTAGAGGCCGCGCACCGCCGGGATGAAGAAGAACAGCAGCAGGATGATGATCTGCGGCGCGAGCAGCAGCAGGGGCAGGAGCTGGCCGTCGAAGCCCGACGCCTTCACCCCCGCCCGGCTCGCCGCCCGTCGGGAGCGGCGGAGGAAGGCGGGCCAGGCGAGCCGCCGCGGCGTCAACGTCGGGATCGCGGTCTCGCTCATGCCCCTCTACTCAAATGGTGGGGCTCAGTAGCGCCCGGCGTTCAGGCGCTCAAAGCGGCGCAGAATCTCGTTGCCGCGGGTCACAGCGTCGTCCATGGCCTGCTGTGGCTGCTTCGTGCCGGCGAAGGCGCGCTCCGCCTCCTCCCGCTGGGCAAACATCGTCTGGGTGAAGTTGCCGAAGCGGTAGCCGAGCGAGTTCGGCGTGGGCGTCCCGCGCGCGAGCTGCAACACGGCGATCTCCTGCGTCGGCTTCTCCCGGTACCAGCCCTCGGCCTTCGCCATCTCGTAGGCAGCGTTGGTGGCAGGGACGTAGCCCGTCGCCTTGTGCCAGGCGACCTGCGTTTCCGGCTTGGCGAGATAGGCGAGGAAGGCGGCGGTGCCGGCGTTGTCGGCCTCCGGGTGGCCGCGCAGGGCCCAGAGCACGGCGCCGCCGATGACGGAATTACGGGGCTCGCGTCCCTCCTCGTGCGGAAGCCCCACCGCGCTCCAGTCGAGGTTCGGCGCCGCCATCACGGCGCCATGCGCGGCGGTGGAAGCCATGAAGGTCGCGGAACGGCCGGAGAGGAACACCGCCGTCGGGTCCACGCCCTGCCCCGCCACGTCCAGCAACCCGGCGTCGATCCAGCGCTTCATCCGCGCGAGCTGCCCGACCACCGGCGTGCGGTTGTAGGTGAACTCCGTGTCCAGCCCGTCGAAGCCGTTGCTCTTCGTGGCGTACTGGAAGTCGTTGATGGCGGAGTAGTTCTCGAACCAGCTCCAGTGGTAGTCGCCGGCCATGATGCTGCCGGGGCCGCCGGCGGCCTTCACGCGGCGAAGCTGCTCCTCCAGCGCCTGCCAGGTCTCGGCGGGCTTCTCGATCCCGGCGCGGGCGAAATGCGCCTTGTTGAAGTAAAGGATCGGGGTGGAGGAGTTGAACGGCATCGCCGCAAGTTGCCCGCGGTGCGTGTAGTACCCGGCCACCGGCTTGATGAAGTCGCCCCAGTTCAGCGAGTGACCCTGCGCCGTTAACAGCTCTTGCACCGGCAAGATAGCGCCTGAGAGCAGCATCGTCAGGAAGCCCCGCTCGTAGATCTGCACGAGCTGCGGCTGCGTACGGGTGCGATAGGCAGCGACGGTGGCGTTGATCAGCTCGTCATAGGAGCCGCGGAAGAGCGGCGTGACGCGGTACTCGGTCTGGGAGGCGTTGAAGCCGCGCGTCAGCTCCTCCAGCTTCTCGCCCAGCGCGCCGCTCATCGCGTGCCAGAAGCGGATCTCGCGCGGCCCGCCCTGGGCGAGCCCGGGGGTCGCGAGCGCGGCCGTCCCAAGGGCCGCACCGGCGGCCAGGATCATGCGGCGGGACACCTGATAGGCCATGGCGTTTCCTTCCCCTCTCCGGCCGCTTCCGCGCCGGCACGGACGATCCTGCGTGTCCGCCGGTCGCTCGCGCAGGGTAGTCATCGCAGAAGCACCTGTAAATCATGGAACACAATTGTAATACGGTGCCGCCTCGGCGGCGTCGGCCGGATGCGGTAGTGAAGAGCACCACGGAGGTCCTGGGCTTGGGCGTTTCGGACGAGCAGCTTCAGGTCCGGGTGGCCTGGCTCTACCACATGGAGGACCTGACCCAGGCGGAGATCGCGGCGCGGCTCGGTCTGACCCGACTGCGGGTGAACCGCATCCTCGGGGATTGCCGCGCCAGCGGCCTCGTCCGCGTCTCCCTCGCCTCCAGGCTGGAAAGCTGCGTCGCGCTGGAGCGGCAACTCGTCCGCGAGGGTGGACTGGCCGAGGCCGTCATCATCCCGACGCCCGAGGACCCGGAGAAGCTGCCCTCCCTGCTCGGCATGGCAGCCGGCGACTACCTCTCGCAGTATCTTGCGCGCACGGAGGTGTCGGTCTTCGGCGTCGGCTGGGGCGCGACGCTGCGGGAGGCGATCCGCCACATCTCGCCGGCGGACCGGCCGGGGCTGTGGGTGACCTCCATGATGGGCGGTCTTACGCAGGGATCGGAGCTGAACTCCTTTGAGACGGCGGGGGAGCTGGCGCGGCGGCTGAACGCGCAATGCGCCTACCTCGCCGCGCCGATCTATGCCGGCAGCGCGGCGTCCCGCGACACGATCGTGGCCCAGGACGTCTTCGCCGAGGCGCTCGCCCGGATCGAGGCCGTGGACCTCGCACTGCTCAGCCTCGGCGACCTGAGCCCCCGGTCCCTGCTCATCCGGCATGGCCTGCCGCGCGACGTGACAGCGAAGGAGCTGCGCGCCGCCGGCGCCGTGGGCGATGTGCTCGGGCAGTTCCTCGATGCCGCGGGCCAGCCGATCGCCCACCCCATCAACGATCGGGTCATCGGCCTGCCGTCGGCACGGCTGGCGGCGGTGCGGACCGTGGTGCTCGCCGCGGGCGGGGCGAACAAGCGGGCGGTGATCGCGGCCGCCCTGCGCGGCGGCATTCCGAAGGTGCTGATCAGCGACGAGGACACGGCACGGGCGGCGCTGAAGCTGGCCCGAAGCGGCGCCGACATGCCCTGACGCTCTCGGTCATGCCAGCAGCGCCTCCGCCTCCCGCACCGCCGCATTCCGCGCCTCGTAGAGGCGGAGGTAGATTCGGTGTGCCACGTCATGCGCCCGGACCCAGCGCGGATCGGCGGACAGGGTGTCGGCGCCCGGCCCCATGGCCGAGACGGCGGAGAGCAGGTCTGGGTGCAGCCCCGCCGCCACGGCGGCCGTCATGGCCGTGCCCAGCAGGACCGGCTCTGGCGTGCGGGGCACCAGAAGGTCCCGCGCCAGCGCATCGCGGTAAAGCCGCACAAGAAGCGGGTTGCGGGCATGCCCGCCCGACAGCACGACGCGGCGGATCGCGTAGCCATAGGCGTCCAGGTGATCCAGGATCTGGCGCACCTGCAGCGCGATGGCGCGGGCCGTGGCGTAATAGGCCTCCAGGAAATCCCGCTCGTCCCGTTCCTCGCCCAGGCCGAGCGACAGGGCCCGCACCCGCCCATCCCCGAGCGGGGAGCGGTTGCCCAACCAGTCCGGCACGATGTGGCGTCCCGCCGCGAAGGCCGGGCCTTCCGCATTCAGCAGCGCCTCAATCCGCGCGCCCGCGGCCGCGTGCTCCGCGGGACCGGCGCGACGCGGGCCGGCGGGGTGCGTCTCCAGCACGGCGTCCAATGCCGCGCCGGTGAGGGATTGGCCGGCCTCGTGCAGCCAGAGGCCGGGGAAGACGGCGTCGCGGAAGGGTCCCCAGACGCCGGGGATGCGACGCTCCTCCTGCGCGAACGCCATGAGGCAGGTGGAGGTGCCGCCGATCAGCACGAGTGTCCGGTTCATCGCCTCCCGGAAACCGCCATCCAGCGCCCCGAGCGTGCCGGCCTCCGCGTCGATCAGCCCGATCGCCACGGGCAGACCGGGGCGCAGGGCGAGCTCCGCTGCAGCGGTCTCCGTCAGCTGGCCGTGCAGCGCGCCGACGGGCAGCGGGGCTTCGGCCAGGGCACCGCGGTCCAGCAGGTCCGACAGGTCCAGCCGCGCGAGCAGGTCGCGCCGCCAGGCCGCCGGCCCGTCCGCAGGCAGGAAGGCCCATTTGCAGGACAGGCCATTCAGGGAATGCTGGTCCGCGCCCGTCGCCCGATGCGCCAGCGCATCGCAGAGGTCCCGCGCGCCCGTCACCCGCGCCCAGGCCGCCGGATCGTGGCGCTTCAGCCACAAGAGCTTCGGCAACTGGAACTCCGGAGAGAGCGTGCCGCCGGTATAGGCAAGCAACCGGTCGCCGGTGGCGGTGATCTCCTCCGCCTCCGCCTCTCCCCGGTGGTCGGCCCAGCAGAAGACGTCGGCCCCACCCGCCAGCGGCGGCGCACCGGCGTGGGTCAGGGCGAGGGAGGAGGTGGCGTCGAAGGCCAAGGCCAGCACGCGGTCCGCCGCGCCCGGCACGGCGGCCAGCGCCCGCCGCACCGCCGCCGTCACCGCGCCCCAGATGTCGCTGAACCGATACACCGCGTGGTGGGGCTCGGGGCGAAGAAGCGGGAATCCCTCGGCGGCGCTGGAGAGCAACCGCCCGCCCGCTTCGAACAGCCCGGCGCGGGCCGAGAGCGTGCCCACATCCACCGCCAGCAGCAGCCCCTCCACGTGGCTCATGAGGCGGCTACGCTACCGAGCGTCGGCGACGCCGTTCGGGTAGATGAGGGTCTTGATCAAGCCGGGCGCGTCGGCAGCGTGCCGGCGAAAGGCTTCCGGCGCCTCCTCCAGCCCCACGCGATGCGTGACGAGGGCGGCAACATCCACCTTCCCCGCAGCCACCAGCGCGATGGCGCGCGGATAGACCTCCCCCATGCGGCGGGAGAACTTGATCTTGAGGGCGCGGCGCCGCGCGTCGGCGGCGGGCAGGGTGTAGGTGTCGCCGTCGGGAATGCCAACCAGGACCACGCGCCCACCGATCCGGGCCGACAGCACCGCATCCCGGAAGCCGAGCGGGTTGTTCGTCGCCTCGATCACCAGAGGCGCGCCCTCGCCCTCCGTCCAGGCCTGGATGTCAGCGACGGAATCGCCGGCCCGATCGGCGCCGAGGCGCGTCGCCATGGCACGGCGGTGCTCTTGCGGGTCGATGGCCAGCACCTCCCCGGCCCCCGCGGCTTTCAGCACCTGCAGGATCAACAGCCCGATGGGACCGCATCCGAGCAGTGCCACCCGCTCCAGCAGCCGTGGCTTCGCCAGGTCCACCGCGTGGATGGCGACACCCAGCGGCTCCAGCATCACCGCATCCAGCGGGGTGAATTCGGGGGGAAGGGGGACGATCTGGCCGCGCGGCACCCAGATCCGGTTCGCCATGGCTCCATCGAAGGGCGGGGCACCGATGAACTCGACATTCGGGCAGAGGTTAGCGTGCCCTTCCTGGCACCAGGGGCAGTGACCGCAGGCCTTGTTCGGATCCACCGCAACCAGGGCGCCCCGGCGGAGATTGAGTTCCGCGATGTCCTCGGTCAGCCAGCCGCCGAATTCATGGCCCGGGATGAACGGCTCCCGGATCTGCGCCGAGCCGATGCCGCCATCCTTGTAGTAGTGCAGATCGCTCCCGCAGAGCCCAACCGCCGCCACGTCCAGCAACGTCTCGCCCGGGCGGCCCTCGCGCAGGTTGAAGGGGGCGACGCGGGCGTCGTGGGCGGCGCGCAGGTAGAGAGCTTGGGGCATCGGCACGCCTCACATTCTGCCGCCGCCCATTACATCTGTAAGATGGAAGAGACAAGAGTTTGGGTATCGATCTCGAAGTCTTCTCCGGCCGGCCGCACCCGCCTTCTGAAGCTGGTGCGAAAGGTGGTCTCTTCGCACCGCCCTTTGGAACGTTTCCACCTCTGCCCCCATTCCGGCGCGAGCACGGGTTAACCCCGACCGCCGGACAGATCCGAGTGCGTCGCCGGCACGCTCGGACCACCTTTGGTACTGGTCTCCTGCCCGCCACCCGAAGAAGGTGTGCGCCCGGTTCCTCTTGCCACTCCAACTTTCCACAACATCTCCGTGATGGACGCGGACCGCCCCTCGTCCAGCAGCCTCTGGTACAGGGACGCCCGCGCCAGAGCCGGGTCGGCCTGCGCGCGAGCGAGCCCGCGATCAGGGCGGTCAGTCCCGCGTCAACTCGAAGGTCCCGCGGGTGCTGCTCGGCCGCATGCCGGGCTCGATGACCCGAGTGTAAAGCACATCGCCGACCAATTGGTCGCGCGAGATCAGGTCCTCCAGTTCCGTCACGAAGGGGTTCTGGCCCATCATCAGAGTGCCGGAGGCCACGAGCCGGCCCTCTCGGGAGAGCCAACCGGTCAGTTGTCCAGCGCCGATGAGACCACCGTATGCGTCGAACCGCACCACCACCGCGTCGTCAGGGCCGACGCGCGTCACCGACAGCCGGAGCCCACCGCGGCGGCCGAGCGTCTCGTTGTAGGTTGTCCCGCTGAAGGCCCCTGGCGTCGGCAGAGCAATTGCCCCGTTCGGCCCCGCTGTCTCAAGTTCCGGCCGGGGCAGGACGCCGCTAGGCCGGACAGCACCTGTACGGCCGCCGTTCGGAGCGAGCCGGCCCGGGGTTGGGTTGGTCGCCCCCGCAGTAACTTCGGGCACTGGTCTGACTGACGGTGGGCCGGGAGCCGCTGCGCGGGGCACGGCCGCCGCACCGGGCTCCTCGCCCGGAGCGCGCGGCCTGACTGGGTCGATCCAGGTTGTAGGCCCCAGAGCCCTGCTGCCGGCCGTTGTAGGGCGCTCTTCGGCAGAGGCCCAGGATGGAGTGTTGGGAAGCAGCCAGCCCGCTAGGACGAGAGCGGAGACGATTAAGACCGGGAGCAGGTGCGTCAAGCGCTGTCGCGCCTGCCGCGGAATGCTCCGCTCGGAATGCAACTGCGGCTCGAGCCGGAGCGCCACTCTGATTGCCCTGGCCTGGTTCACGTCGTGCTCCTGTGCCGGATGGCGAACCGGCCGACGCCTCACTGTCTGCACCTTGCTCCTGAACGCGCCCAGGCCAGCAAGGTCACGAAGCAGCGGGTGAGCACTGACCAAGAGAGGGCCGGCTCCTCGACCCGTCAGTCCGGTATAGCGCCGAGCCGGCCAGGAACGACGGCAGCGGCGCAGGTCGTGTTACCTCCGGTCGCTGCTTCCCCTCCGGAATGGTCTCGATCCCATCAGCGAAGAGCAAGGTCTGGGGAAGCAGGGAACTGAGGAGGCCTCACTCGATCTGCTCCGCCGTCATCTCGGCAATCGGTACATACTGCCTCTCGCTCAGCGGCGGCGGGTACTGGAACGCCCAAGCCAGTGCCTTCCGCAGCGTCGGATCAGCGTGGGTCCCGACCGCCAGCGACGGGAGAGCCAGTTCCCTCTCGCCTGTGCACTGTGTCGCGCCTTGATTGCGTGACGAGCGTCTGTGGCCACCATAGGACGAGTTGATCCTCCGCATCGAGGACGTGTCTTCTCATACCCCAGCATGGTTCTTGCGAGCCAAGCGCAACTGCCCAAGTCTCGCCAGACGCGGGCAGGAAACGCAGAGGGGGTTAGCCATTGCCAGAGGATCCGTCCCGAGTTCCTAAGCCGGAGGACCGCTGGCCGCTGAGTGCCGCTGTGATCGCAGTTCTGGGCTTGTCTGTCCTTCTCTGGTGGGGGGCGGTGCAGGTCTTTGTCTGGCTCTCGGCCAAGCTGCTCGCGCCTGCGGCTTCACAGTAGCGGCTGCATCAGTTTGGGATTGCCCCATTTCCGTGGACACCCATGATGCTCATGCATGAGATGTCCGAGGGTTGGCAGAACACATCCCCCTCATGCGCCGGAGCTGCGGCATTGGATTGTCGAGTTGGTGCGTGCCGGATGTGATCCGGTGAGCCTTTCCCGTAATTCGAGCTGCCGGTGCAGGCCTTCCGGTCAAACGTATGCGTTTGACGGGTGGCCACGGCTAACCGGGCAGAGGGCCGAGGCAGTCCGGACTTTACACCGGCTCCGGCGGCGGCGCGCTGACGACGGCCAAGCGCGAGAAGTTCGCCTGGCCTCGGTGCGAGAGCCGTCAGCTTCGCGTGGAATGCGGGATTCTCTCTCTATCCGCGGCCTGGCTCGCCTGCGAGACCGGGGCGATCCCGTTCCGGGTCCTCGCACTGATGAGGGCGAACCAGGCCTGCTCTCCAATCGCGACGCCGGCCCGCATGGCCGTCTTCATCTCCATTGGGGATTGGTACAATCCGCTCTGCCTTCTCGGACCTCGGCCACAAAGCCTCCGCCACCTAAGAAGAGGAGCAATCCCACTCCGCCCCAGCACTCCCCTGATCTCCAAGACCCGCAACCGTCGACGAGAGCAGGTCAACACGAGGGGCGACGCAGAGCGGCCTGTGACAACAGAGGTCCACGAGGAGCCCAGTCGCTTCAGCGACCCAGTCTAGCCTTGTCACCCTATGACGCCGGAAGAAGGTCATCACAGTCCGGCACGGATCTCGTTATAGCTGCGACAACCGCACTATTTGCTCGGATAGGCGCTGCCATCCGGCAGCCGCTCGGGTCGGAATGTCGGCGCCACGCAGCACGCGCCGTTCTGGGGGCATTCCCCATTATGCAGCGCCCACTCCCACTCCGCGGCTGGTTGTCCGGCCACACCTCACCTCCTTAGCTTCAACGTGGTCGGCACAGCATCGCAGAGAATACCGTCGGAAAATTTGACAGGTCTGCTCGAGGCGAAAGAGACATTCTAAAGAGATCCGGATTTACTCTGCAATTCTCGTAAGTTACGTCCCAAAGGGCGTCTGGCACACTAGCTGCGTATGCTGCCCCGGCGAGCCTCGCCCGCTGGACCGACAGGCCCCGTCGGTCGCGCTACTCCGCCAGAAGGATCGAGCCATGAACCACATTCCCAGACCCATTCGGCGATTGCTGATGGCCTCCGTCGCCGTCTTGGCGACGGCGGGCGCGCCTGTGCTCGCGGCCCCTCTCTTCACTGTGCAGGAAGGATCGGTGCCCGGCAGCTTGCCAAATCAGTTCCAGGCCGATCGGATCAGCTTCAACTATGAGGGCCGGATCGTGCAGACGATCAACGGCGGCTCATTGGCTGGTGCCGATGATCCCTTTACCGAATCCGGCTTCCTGACGAAGGCCTCGTTCGCGATCGGTGGTTCGGCACTTCCGTCGCAGCTCAACGGGTTCGGCACGGGCGGCTATGGAATCTACGGCATCTTCAACCTCGCGGGAGAGGCCGACCTGCTGGCAGGTGGTGGCATCCAAGCGAACTTCACTTCTGGCTCTCTCCAGCTCGTCCTCGACGTGAATCAGAACACCACCCTCGGTTTCGCCGGTAACACAGCAACAACGACCGGCGGCACCGCCGATGACATTGTCCTCGCCAACATGACCTTCGTCGTGGGGGAGGCGCATGTCTTTGGCGGGCTGGCCAACGGCGACTTCGACACGATCTTCAACCTGACCCTCACCGCGGCCGGCCAGGCGTTCTTCGTGGCGCCGAACCCTTTCTTCCCGCTTGAGAACTTCGGCGGTAACACGCAGACAATCACGGGCGCGAGCCTGACCCAGAGCTTCGTCGCGACCGCGACGGGCGCCGGGACGGAGCTCTTCCTGACCGCCGTTCCGGAGCCGGCCACCCTCGCCCTGTTCGGCGCCGGCCTGCTCGGTCTTGGTCTGGTTCGTCGGCGCAAGGCGGGCTGACCGTCACGGCAGGCCAGAATAGGAAGGGGCGGCCCAATCGAGGGCCGCCCCATTCTTAGCTGCCGGACGTTGATCGTGAGATGGATCGGCAATCCCGCCGGACAGCGTCCATCGGGGGAAGGCCATGGCGAACGAATTTGTCTACGAGAAGGCCTTCGATCGGAACATCGGTTGGGTCACCGAGTGGGAGCAGGCCGCCCTTCGCGCGAAGCGTGTCGCGATCGCTGGAATGGGAGGGGTCGGCGGCGTCCATCTGATCACGCTGACACGGCTCGGGATCGGCGCCTTCAACATCGCGGACCTCGACACCTTCGACATCGCGAACTTCAATCGGCAGATCGGCGCCACGATGGACACCATCGGACGCCCGAAGCTGGACGTCATGGCGGAGATGGCGTTGGCCATCAATCCCGAGCTTCGGCTAGAGCGCTTCCCGCAGGGCGTGACAGCGGACAACGTGGACGACTTCCTCTCGGGCGTCGACCTGTTCGTCGACGGCTTCGACTTCTTCGTCCTCGACATCCGTCGCCGGGTCTTCGCTCGCTGTGCAGAACTGGGTATCCCGGCCGTCACGGCCGCACCGATCGGGATGGGCACCGGATTTCTCGCCTTCATGCCCGGGGGCATGACCTTCGAGCAGTATTTTCGCCTCGAGGGGCAATCCCAGAACGAGCAGTACTTGCGCTTCCTCATGGGCGTTGCCCCGAGAGGCCTGCACCGCGCCTATCTGGTCGACCCATCGAGAATCGACCTTGCGGCGAAGCGAGGGCCGTCCACGGGCGCTGCGTGCCAGCTCTGTTCGGGCGTGGTGACGGTCGCGGCCGTTAAGATCCTCCTGCGCCGCGGTGACGTGAAACCGGCGCCCTACCACCATCACTTCGATCCATATCTCAACCGGCTTGCTCTGACGCGTCTCCGTTTCGGGAACGCCGGCCCGCTCCAGCGGGCCAAGCTGGCCTTGGCACGCCGGATGTACAGCAGGGCCGCATCCGCCACGCCCGCCAATGCATCGAGTGGGGAGTTGCCGACGTCCGAATTGATGCAGATCCTCAACATCGCGCGCTGGGCCCCGAGCGGCGACAACACGCAACCCTGGCGCTTCGAGAGTGTCGATGATGAGACGGTGATCGTTCATCTCAACACGGAGGCCGGCATCAATCCCTATGACTACCGCGGTGGCGAGCCCTCGCTGCTCTCAGGCGGCATGTTGCTGGAGAATATCCGGATCGCTGCGACATCTCGCGCCCGTGGCATGGATTGGTCGTTCGAGGGAGGAGAGGGTCCCTACCGCATCAGAGTGCGCCTTCCACACTGTGAAGGTGTCAAGGTGGACCCACTTCTCGCCTCAGTCACGACCCGGTCCGTCGACCGTGGCTCGTTCCGCTCCCGGCCATTGACCCCGGCAGAGAAGGCCAGGCTGGAGAGTTCACTGGGACCATCGCTCAGCTTGCGGTGGTATGAGGATGCCGGAGCGCGATGGAGGCTGGCCAAGCTCGGGGCGAAGGCAACGGATATTCGCCTCCGCGCGCCAGAAACCTACGCTGTTCATCGGGAGATGCTGGACTGGACACGACGGCACAGTCCGACGGGGATCCCGGCATCAGCGATCGGTCTGGATCGGGCGAGCCTTCGCGTCATGCGCTGGGCGATGCAGCGTTGGGACCGGGTTGCGAGGCTGAATCGAGTGATGGGAACAAGGGCCACCTCCTTTCAACTGGACCTTCGTCCCGGGCTCGGAAGCGCAGCCTTCTTCGCCATTCAAGGCCATCGCCCGAATGAACCGAACGAGCGCATCCCGATGCTGCTCCAGGCTGGCCAGGATGTTCAGCGCTTCTGGCTGACTGCCACGCATCTCGGACTATCCATCCAGCCCGGCTTCGCGAGCCTCATCTTTTCATACTATGGAGCTGAAGATTTTCCTTTCACCGAGGATGCTGCGCTCCGCCTCAAGTCCAAAGAACTCGCGAAGATGTTCATGGAAGTGACGGGGGTCCGGCCACAAGACGTCCTGTTTCTTGGACGCATCGGTCAGCCACGTTCGCAGTCGCCGAGGGCCCGTTCCGTCCGCAGACCTCTCTCTGAACTCATGATGTGGAAAGATGCTGATCCAGCTCCGTAAGGTCGGGATCACGGGCGCCTGACAAAGGGGATCTCGGAAATTCAAGGTGACCGAAGCTTCGCCCGTGACGGGGGGTTTGGATGCGGGTGCTCTCGATCGCAGAACCCAGCTCAACATTCGCGGTATACACTGGCGACGGAGCGAGGTTATCTTCGGCAGCTCGGACTGGATCGTGACTGTCGGGGAAGTTTACAGTGCTCACCACCATCCGACCGATTGGATGCTGGTCTTGATGCGATGTTCGCGAAGTACAGCCTGGGTGGAGACGCTCGTGAAGAACATACTTTGTGTCTTTGCCCTGATGGGCGTTTCCGCGTCCTTGGCAGCGCAACCTGCAACGCCGGCACCGGATGGTGATAACCGGACACAGGTGTCCCTGGGGACCGTGATTCGAATGGTCCGGGTGGTCGAAAGAGCTGCGAAGTGTGAGTTGCGGGATGCGACCTGGATCGAACGCCATCGGCAACTCCTCAAGCTCGCCCTGGTACGTGGGGCCGCCGCTCAACCCAATTGGAACGTTGCCCTCGGGACTGCAGCGGCGACGGGGGTTCAGGCCGCGGCAGCCCAGGAGGCAAGCGAGTTTCCTCAGAACCTTTGCTCAAGCCTTCGCCCAGAACTCGAGGCTATTGAGCGCGCGGCCGAGCGGGCAAACTCGGCCATTGCAAGGTGATGCGCCGATCAGCGCCTCTGTCCTGATATCGGGCGTGCCATCGACGATATGGACAGTGTAGCGATTCGACGGCTCCGATCCACATGCTGGCAGGCCACTTCTGCCCAGTCTTCTGTGGCTCGTCCCCAGACATGTCAGCGCCACTGGAAGCCAGAAGAGCTGACGAGTTCGTCGAATCTCAACAACGATCATGGCCGATATTGTTGGGATGCGACGCGCGCATAGGCTCGCGAGAGCCGGAGTATACTCTCAAGGAAATGCAGACAGTTCACTCAAGTCAGCCTCTTCCTATGTCAGGAGATGGCACTCTCGCGTCGTGACACAGGAATACAGTTTGAGCTCAGCAAGGCGATACCGCTCATTGCCGACCAACGTCTCTTGAAGGTCGCTGTCGAACACTCGGCTGTCAAAGCGCCGCACGACGTTCGTCAGTGCAACACGACGAGTCCCAACGATCAGCACAGTAACGCCGGACGCGACGATCAATGACAACGAATCTAGGGAAAGGAAATTTATCCCAAGTCTTGCGGTTCGAGTCGACGCTGTCAGAGAATCTGCTCGTGAATCACCTTCCCGTTAGTCTCGCCGGTGTGATGCAAACACCCTCACTGGTACAGGACCAGGGCGGGCGACGAGTCCGCGACTCGACTGATATCGAAGAGCCGGAGGCGCTTAGTGCTGCAGTCTGCCTACACGGATGCCCTGACCAGTGCTGCCGACGAATTGACGGTGGAGGTCGCAACCACGCCCCAGCAGGCCGTCGAGGCGAAGCGGCTCCGCTATCAGGTCTATTGTGAGGAACGTAACTTCGAACCCGGCGCGAATGGACTAGAACAGGACGAGTACGACGATGCCTCCCAGCATGTTCTAGTCAGGAGCCGAGCGTCCGGCAAAGTTTATGGGACCGTTCGCCTTGTGCTCTCGGGGCAAGGCGGAATTGATCTCGGCTTTCCGATGGAACGCGTGTGCGACGACTACGTCCTACGTCCCCTCCTCCGGCAAACGACGGCCGAGGTTTCACGCTTCGCTATCACGCGCGACCGCGATGGTCTTAGCCCCGCCGCCGCCGCCCTGATGCGCCTCTGCCTCATTCGGGGCATTGTGCAGGCCAGCGGCGAACTCGGCCTGACCCATTGGTGCGCCACGATGGAACGCACCCTGCTTCGCCTGCTGCGCAGCACCGCCATTCACTTCGAGGCCGTCGGCCCCCTTATCGAATACCACGGCCTGCGCCAGCCTGCCGTCTGGGAACTGAACTCCGGCTTCGCGCGCATTTACCGCGAACTCCCGCACGTCTGGGCGTTCCTCACCCACAATGGCGCGTTCTGGCCCGACGCAACTATTAAGGGACGCGGAACGTTCGAAAGACTTGCACGAAAGTTGGGTTAACTTCGCCGTTGACCTGCGACGCCGCACAGGAGTGTCCCTGCGGCAAATGGCGCTGAACTCCTCGACGCTACTAGGACAGTCTTGGGTGGGTCGGTCTTCAGCACTCCTTTCACTCAAAGTACCGGACTCGCGGCGTGTTCTACATGTCCGTTGGCGGCGCGAAGGATTGTGGAAAATATCGTTCAGCGCGGGTTTGCGGCGATGAGGGGCCAATCGAGATGTGAGGAGGATTCGAAGTGCTCGATAAAGCCACTCCTCCTCCAGAATGCGAATCATTTTCGATCGCCGGGCTGAGCTTTAGCTTTGCCTGGTCGAGACTGGCCCCTGGTATTGATGGGTGGCGTGTTCAGCTGGTCCAGATCGCTTCAGGCGAGATGCTGGACGTAACGCCGCCAGGGTCCGAGTTCCCAGTGTTTTCCATTCTTCCCCGAGCGGGCTACATCGAGGTCATTCGTGAGCGGCCCATCGATGCAGGCGGCGGTCAGATCAGCATTGGTCGATTCAGGGGCCTTCGAGAAGCTGTTCTCGCTCTATGCAGCCTCGACGACGAACAGATCGCTCAAATCGATCGAGATTTGGTGCAGCTTGCGCCACCTGACCTTCGAAATGCAGATGAGTTCGATCATCGTTGAGCTCTTGATGTCGGCGGGGCTCCGCCATGCCATCTCGAGGAAACGCGCCCACGCGCTTTATGCTCAAGCTCTATCGGCGGGAGCATCGCCGCGCGTCGCTCTACTCGTAACGTCTTGGCAATTCGTCTGACGATCGGCGTGGGGCCGAGAGTCGGTCCAGTCTGACCGTCCTCACAAGTTCGCTGCGTAGCCGACGAGACCCACGCCGACGAGTCCTTCTGCAAGTCGGGAGAATTTCAGTCAGCACGTGTGCACCAAGTCATCCTTGTAGGGACAAGGAGGGCAGCCCACGCGCATTCAACGCTCCCCTCCCGCCTGCCGTTCGCCACGTGTCGGACAGCGCAACCTGCGGCTTGACCACACTCCGGCAAACGAGTGTCTCTCGCCCATGCATGGTGAACCGATCCGCCTTGGCGGCCGCTCCTTCGTTGCCTTGCGGAAGGTGGGTCGTGCGCCGCGGGGCTTGAGACCAGTCTACCATGCCGTCACGCCACACTGCCGCATGGCGCTCTGTGCGGTCGAGCCAGGCGCCGGCTCCGGATGGGCGGAGCCGCCTGCAGACGAGGTGACCTGCCCGAAGTGCTTGAAGCGAATGGCCCGACTTCGTGATCGTTAGGTCTCCTACGCAACCGCGGTGGGCATTGTGGCGCGCTGATCTCTGACGTGGTGCATGGCATCGATCTGGGGACTACTGACCAGTGGAAAGAGCGAGCATTTTTCTAACGGTCCGTGGTGTCGCGCTCTGCTATCGGCCTCCACCCTCCCCGGGAAATCCAAGGTGTCCTGCTCCGTCTTCAGCAGTCGCCGACTCTGAAACTCAGTAAGCAAGGCCCACAGGTCCTTGGTTTTGTGGCTTGATTGTCAGCCCGCATTGGGGTTAGCCCAATGCCATGGCAGCCAGCCGTTGACGAGGCGGGTGAGCAGGTCGGCGAGAGAGCGCTGCGGGTCGACGCCATTGAGCTTACAGGTCTCGACGAGAGAGGCGATGGCGGCCCAGCGGGTCCCGCCGTCGTCGCCGGAGGTGAACAGGGCGTTCTTGTGGGAAGAGCGGAGAGGCCGGATGGCGTGGTCGACGGTGTTGTTGTCGAGCTCGATCCGGCCATCGTCGAGGAACCGCACGAGGCCGCTCGGGCGGTGGAGCGCGCAGCGGAGCGCCTCCGCTGTTGGGCTGCTGCCGGGCTGGTGGGCGTGCTGCGCCGAGAGCTAGGCGAGCAGATTTCTGGCGGGCGAGCTGCCGCACCACGGATGGCTTCCCCCGCACCTCGGCTTCAACGGCGTTGAGGGAGTGATGCGCCGGAGCGTTTCAGTCGTGATCGGTGTGGCCTTTCTGCGCGCGAGCGGGATGAACTCGCGACGGACATCCGACCGGCAGAACGCGAGCGTCATGCCTCATGGCGACGCCGAGCCCCCTGCCCTCCGCCTCCAGCCGGCTCCTATGTGCTGCGCGAGGATCCGAGACCAGCTGCCCACCGATGATCTCGTCGCCGACGGCTACACGCTCCGCATCCACGAACAGCGGAAGGGCGAGGGGTCCAACTGTCGAACGACATCGGAGACGCCCCCCTTGGCGCCACGAACCGCCCCCCCGGTTTACACCTTCGTTGATACGGTGGCCGGCTCGGGCGCTGTAATCTTGAGCAGGCCGGAGCGGCGCTTCTCCTTGAGCCGGTAGCTGTCGCCGCGGATGGTGGCGAAGTGACTATGGTGTAGCAGGCGGTCGAGGATCGCGGTGGCCCCCGTGGGATCGCCGAACACACCGCCCCACTCGCCAACCGCACGGTTCGAGGTCACCAGCATGGAGGCGCGCTTGCTCTGTTGAAACCCTTGTCTGGTCTTGGAGGTTGGGCAGGCTTTCGGCGGAGTCGGGAGGCGTGGGATGCGGAGGATGTCGAAATCGGCGGTGAGGGTGGCGCGGGAGGCGCTGGCAACGGGCCGCGCGGCTTTGCCGGAGTACGGGAGCCGGTTTTCGCGGCGGGATTACACGCAGACCCAGCTTTTCGCGCTTCTCGTGCTGCGGCAACTCCTGCGAACGGACTACCCGCGCGTTGTGACCCTCGTCGCGGAGTGGGCGGAACTGCGCCGCGCCCTCCGCCTCTCGACGGTGCCGCACTACTCGACGCTCGCCCATGCCTCGCACAAAATTCTCGCAAACGCCGAGGCTGGGGGGCCTTCCGCGAGGCTCAGGCGGTGGTGGTCCGGCGCGCCCGCGGCCGCGGCCTGATCGACGCTGCCCCTGTGGCGGCGGTGGACGCGACGGGGCTCGAGACGCGCCATGTCAGCGCTTCCTTAGGGCTGCGGCGCGGAGGCGAGCGCCATCGGCAACGGGCGTGACCGAAACGGACGGCCGTCGTCCACACTCACTCGTACCTCATTCTTGGCGCGGTGCCGGGTGTCGGCCCGAGCCAGGACTCGCCCGACTTCACACCCACGATGCACCGGGCGGCGGGGTTCGTCCGGATCGACACTGTCCTCGGCGACGCGGGCTACGACGCCGAGCACAACCATCGCCTCTGCCGCGATGACCTTGCCATCCGGCGGACGGTGAGCCGCCTCAACCGCCGCAACACGGGATGCCACTGGCCAAAGACGCCCTACCGACGCGCGGTGCGGCACCGCCTCCCAAAGGCAACATACAACCAGCGCTGGCACGCCGAGTGCGGCTTCAGCCAGCACAAACGCCGCCTCGGATCAGCCCTGACCGTGCGGAACGACGCATCCCAAGCCCGAGAACTCGCCCTCCGCGTCCTCACCCACGACATCATGCTCCTCGCCGAGGCCCAGTAAGCCTTTCAACAGAGCATCCCCAGCTTTAAGAGGCCGGCGGGTCGCGCTTCATCAGCGCTTGCTCAAGTGCCGTCCGCACGTCCGACGGTGTGAACGGCTTCTCTAGCACCAAGGCGCCGTCCCGCCGCGCCCGTGCCGTCGATGCCCCGAGCACCGTATCGCCGGTGACGAGCACCGTGCGAGCCCCCACCTGCGGCTGCTCGGCCATCAGGGTGCGACGTAGCGCGATGCCGTCCATCCCAGGCATCCGAAGGTCCGCGAACACGATGTCGAACCGAGTTCGTCGCGCAGCCGCCAGCGCGGCCTGGCCGCTCTCCCGCACGGTCACGCGATGACCCTGGATCTCCAGGATCTCGGCAAGGGATTCCGCCACGTCCGGCTCATCATCCACCACCAACACGGCGAGACTTTCGTCGGCCCTGTCTGGTGTCGCCGCTTCCGCCGGCTCCACCGCCGCCTCACAAGGCAGCCATACCAGGAACCGAGCCCCTCCGTCCGGCACGTCTTCCAGTTCCACCCGACCACCGTGCGCCCCTACAATGCTTCGGCAGATCGCCAAGCCGATGCCGGTTCCGGCACCGGCCGGCTTAGTGGTGAAGTAGGGCTCGAAGATCCGCGACTTCAGGTCCGCAGGCACGCCGCCTCCGTTGTCGGCCACCACCACAACCGCACCCTCGCCCGCGCGCCGGGTCCACACCGATATGCGCCGGGGCTCTGGTCGATCCTGCAGGGCCTGCTGCGCGTTGACCAGCAGGTTCGCCACCACCTGCCCGAGCAGGTCGCCATCCCCTTGCACTGGGGGCAGGTCGGGGTCGTGCGTCACGTCCACCGCGATCCCGGCGCTGCGGGCCCCATAGGCGGTCAGCTCGACCGCCGCGTCCACCACGGCGGCCAACCGCACCAGGGTGCGCCGCGGCGCCTCCTGCCGGGCAATCGCGAGAAAGCTCTTAACGATGCGCCCGGACCGCTCGGCGGCGGCGTGGATGCGCTCCGCACGGCGCCGCAGCTCTGGGGTCGTTGCCTGGTCGCGCAGCAGCGTGGCCTGGGCGAGCAGGATGGCAAGTGGGTTATTCAGCTCGTGTGCGACGCCAGCCAATAGCGATCCCATAGCCGAGAGCTTTTCCACATGATGTAACCGCGTTCGTTGCCCCTCGATCTCAGCCGCGGCCGCGCGCTGCTCCGTCAGGTCGCGCAGGTGCGCGGTGAACAACCGCCGGCCGGGCAGACGGGCTTCGGTGATCGCCAGCTCACAGGGGAAGATGCTCCCGTCCGCCCTCGTCGCCTCGACCTCGACGCGGTGCCCGATCACCGTGCCGATCCCGGTTTCCATGTAGCGGCGCATACCGTCCACATGCCGCCGACGCATCATCGGCGGCACGATCAATTCGGCCACGGGGCGGCCGATGGCGGAATGGCGGGCGTAGCCGAAGGTGCGCTCGGCGGCCGGGTTCCACTCCATCACGAGGCCTGCCTCATCCATCACCACCACGGCATCGAGCGCCGAAGCAACAATAGCGGAGCTCAGCGCCTCGCTGCCCCGCAGCTGCGCTCCCGTCTCCAGCAGCCTCCGCTCGCTCTCCACCAGTTCCGTCAGGTCACGAGAAAAGATGAAATAACCATCCACCGTCCCGTCGGCGCCGCGGTGAGGCAGGAGGATGCGCTGCACGTAGCGCCGCTCCGCTCGATTATGAAAAGGCAACCACCCGGCCCAGCGCACGGTTTCGCCATCCAGGGCTCGCCCACCTTGCCCGGCTAGGAGGACGCCCGCGGCCTCGCCCAACATCTCCGTCACCGTACGGCCCAGCGCGGTCTCGGGCGTGAGGCCGACGAACTCGGCGAGCTCTCGATTCGCGTAGCGGCAGCGCCCTCCGCGGTCGATCAGTGCGACCCGCGCCGGGATGGCGTCGAGGACGGCACGGAGCTGTGCCTCACCGAAATCCGGGATCGGAGCCCCGGACCTCATTGACTTGACACGAACATGTAGCCCTCGCCACGAACGGTGCGGATGAGCCGCGGCCGGGCCGGGTCCACTTCGATCTTCCGGCGCAGGCGAGTCACACGTACGTCGACAAGGCGTTCGTCGCCCTCCGCGTCACGGCCGTGCGCCAGATTCAGCACCTGCGAGCGTGAGAGGACGCGATTGGGGCGCATCACGAGGGCGGCGAGCAGCTCTGCCTCCATGACAGTGAGCGCCAGGTCCCTGCCATCCGGGTCCGTCAGCCGGAGGCTTTCCAAATGCAGTGTATAGGCACCGACCTGCACCGTGTGGTCGAGGACGGAATTCGCTGCCGCGGACGGGGAGTCCTGCTCGGACAGCCGCCGCAGCACGCTACGGATGCGCGCCACCAGTTCACGCAGATCGTAGGGCTTCACTACGTAATCGTCGCCGCCGAGCTCGAGCCCCACAATTCGGTCGATCGCCGTGCCAGCAGCGGTGGCGAAAACGATACCGGGGCGGGGGCCACGCGAGTGCAGCCAGCGCGCGAGCGAGAGCCCATCCTCGCCGGGCATGGCGATGTCGAGCACCGCGATGTCCAGGTTCTCTCGCATCGCCAGTTCCCGCAGCTCCGCCGCATTGCCGGCCTCCAGCACCCGCAGGTCGTGGCCCTCCAAGTACTCCGCCACGGCCTCGCGCAGGTCGGGCTCGTCGTCCACTACCGCGATCGTCGGTCGCGGGCTCGTTGCTGGCATACGGGACCCCCGCCGGAGGACACGGGAAAGCCGCTCCCGCCGGTCCCGCCTACCAGTTAACCCGGAATGGCTCAATGTCGAGGCGGTGAACATTCCTGGCCAGCAGGTCGGGCGCTGCTGTCGTAGGGGCGCTTCGGGCGACGCGACAGTAGGACCGAATGGAAGGGAGAGGGGTCGAGCAACAGCATGACGAGTCCCGACTGTGAAAAGGTAAGGGCCGGCACCGTGCCTGCGCTGTCACGGGCGACCCTGACCTTAGAGCAGCTATTGTCCCGGCCTGAGAGGCTCTTGCAGATGGGGAGGCTGCACTCCCATGCAGTTTTTTTTTTTTTTTTTTTTTTTTTTTTTTTTTTTTTTTTTTTTTTTTTTTTTTTTTTTTTTTTTTTTTTTTTTTTTTTTTTTTTTTTTTTTTTTTTTTTTTTTTTTTTTTTTTTTTTTTTTTTTTTTTTTTTTTTTTTTTTTTTTTTTTTTTTTTTTTTTTTTTTTTTTTTTTTTTTTTTTTTTTTTTTTTTTTTTTTTTTTTTTTTTTTTTTTTTTTTTTTTTTTTTTTTTTTTTTTTTTTTTTTTTTTTTTTTTTTTTTTTTTTTTTTTTTTTTTTTTTTTTTTTTTTTTTTTTTTTTTTTTTTTTTTTTTTTTTTTTTTTTTTTTTTTTTTTTTTTTTTTTTTTTTTTTTTTTTTTTTTTTTTTTTTTTTTTTTTTTTTTTTTTTTTTTTTTTTTTTTTTTTTTTTTTTTTTTTTTTTTTTTTTTTTTTTTTTTTTTTTTTTTTTTTTTTTTTTTTTTTTTTTTTTTTTTTTTTTTTTTTTTTTTTTTTTTTTTTTATCTCGGATCGAGGCCTGCCGCCCTCCTCCGTGATGAGGATCCCAGCCTTCGAGGCCAAGGGCTCCCGCCACGAGCCCAGCCACCAGGGCCACCGGGGCGAGAGCGCGATGCGCCGGCCGCGCCCGGACTGCCCCCCGCGGACCACCGCCAATGGGTGACGTTCGGCAGGCGGTTGCGCTGGCCAGCGCTAGCGACTTCTGCTGCGGGTCGTCCCGGGCGAGCGGAAACGACAGTCCAGCTTTCTCACCCGAGACCGCGTCCCCACCTTCAAGGGATCAATCCACCATGCGCCTGGAGTCACTCCTTGGGAACTCGTGCGCGCATTCACCCCTTGGCTACACCGGGAGAAGGGACATCGCGCCTCGGCGCTGTCCTGCCTCTCGTTGTTGCAGAACGCTCTCCCGTTCGCCCCTGATCCCAGAGAAGCTCGCCCGACTTCTCGACCGAGGTGCTTCTGCTGCGAGCGTGACGAACGCGACATTGAGGCCAGTAGCGCAAGACATCACAGAAATCCGCGGTTGGTAGTGCTCTCCCATCAACCCACAGGGTGTCATCGCGCCCAACAGGAGAAGAGGAAGAGACATGGCCTGGTACGCACGGATCACCCGCTACCTGAGCGCGCACATGGTCTACTCGCAGCAGAAGCAGAACTCTTGCGGCATCGCATGCATCATGATGATCAACTTCAAGATGAAGAAGAAGCACATGCTTGCCGGCGTCGCGACCGAGGCAGCCCTCGCCACCGCCGGCGGGGCTATCGGCGCGGCACTCGGCGTGACGTATTGCAACTCAGCGATCGACAATGCTGTAAAATCCGAGCCGCACGTCTACGCCGAATACACCAAGGTCACCGGTTCCCCGTATGACGGCAGCAGTTACAGCGACGCCGACCAGTTCCCGGCCGTGCTGGCGAACCTCGGCCTCGGAAAGTGGGAGTGCGTCGACCTGGGCGAGAAGGGAGTTGGCTCCGAGGCCTGCCTCTCGGACGGAGCCGGCGCACCCATGATTGCCTTGGTCGAGTGGAAAAAGGGTGGCTCGCACTTTGTCCTTGTAGACGGATATACCCGCAACAGTGGCCTCGTCTGCGATCCCTGGGACGGTGAGGTGCACGTCACCCCGATGCCGTTCAGCCGAGCCATTACCTACAACGCCGGCGATGCGCCGCTCGGCTGGTCTCTCAGCAGCCCGATTTACAACTACCCGAAAGGTGAGACTGGCAAGTTCAACGGTGTGGTGGTGCGGCGCAAGAGGTGATCATGCGCCACTGTCCGGTGCCTTCCATATCCGGGCGGGCACCCGCGGCGTCGAGCTTGCACAGACCATCAAGCGGCCGCTCAGCGTGCCATGCCATCCAGAGATCCAGCGACGGTCAGTGACCGGACCAGCACGAATGCTGCCCGGAAATCAAGGCCGGAGCACGGCACGGGAAGGGCTACGCGCCACTGGCCCCACGCTTCAACCAAGTTGACGGAGGGAAATTCCATGAAAGCTGTTATTGTTTTGGTCATTGGGGTGTTTGTGGCCGGGGCGGCCGAGGCGCAGCCTGCTCCAAGTGCCCACCTTGAAGCAGGGCGGCAGTTGGCCCAATCGGCCAGAGTTGTCACACTGGCGCGGCGATGCAGACTTCGAGACGAAGTCTGGGGCTCACGCGTGCTTCAGGCATTGGAGACTCAGCGTGATGCTCTGATGCGGGAACACAGCCGCCGCTTCGCAGGAGATGGCGAGGTCGCGCGGTGGTTCTTTATGGGCACGATGATCGGAGGTTTTGGGGCCGCAGATGCCGAACACCAACAGCTTGGTTCAGCGGTTTGCCGAGCCCTTACGCCACCGGCTTTAGCTCCCCTGGATCAGCTTGCTCGTTAACACATTCAGGCATGGCGACCTTGATCTTAGACCTGGAAACCGGTCCGGCCATTCTGAGAACCTGTTTGAGCGGCCCTCAGCCGCCCATCCCCATTCTCTCCTGAGTTGACACCGGGAACCGCCTGGCTGGGCGGAAGGGTGGGAGAGATGTGGACGGAACGGCATCAGGCGGGGCAAGCGGCGCACCTGAAGTAGGTGATATCGTAGCACGCGATCCGCGAGGTGGCGGACTGGTTGGAGCGGCCGACCCGCCGCAGAGTAAGAGCCGACGCCAGCCCTTGCCGTGGTGCAGGCATGGGCTTAGCACCTGCGAGTGGGCGGCGACTGGCGGGCGCTACCGGCAGCCTCGCCGCCCTGGCGGACGGTCTATGGCTGGTTTTGGCGCTGGGCGGCTCTCGGTCTGTTCGAGAGCATGCCGCAGGACCTGAACCCTCGAAGTGGGATCTGGTCGGCTTTGGGAGATGCAACGCTAGCCGAGCAACCTGGATGCTTAGGGCGTCGATGCGTTGAGTGCGTTGTGGGACTCGTTTGCGGGAGGGGGCAACATCCTGAACACCGTCGGCCGGGCCGGTACACCGTTCCTGCTGCTCCTGAGTCCGCGTCGGTGTGACCTCCGCGTACTGATCGGATTCAGGCGCCAACGGGCTCTAGCGTAGCTGACAGCGAGACCTTCAGGAACCTTCTTGCCGTTAGATTTTCTTTACAGTTTAGCCGATCGCACAATATCGTTTCGTAATACGAGAAGAAACCTGCTGAAGAAACAATCGCATGGCCGGGACGCGGTTGCTGGCACGGAAGGTGCTCTATCGCTCAGAACGAGCACCATGGGCCTCGTCAGATACATCGCCTGATGCCCTGAGACGCCAGAAGGAACTTGCAATGACGCTGCTCCCAAAGACGATCCGGAAGGCACTTATGGCCTCCGTCGCCGTCCTGGCCACGACCGGTGCGCCGGCGCTCTCGGCCCCTCTGTTCACCGTGAATGAGGGCTCGGTTCCCGGTAGTGCGCAGAACACACTTCAGGCCGATCGGATCAGCTTTAACTACGCGGGCCGGATCGTGCAGACGATCAACGGCGGTTCGCTGGCCGGCAACGACGACCCCTTCACCGAATCCGGCTTCCTGACCAAGGCCTCCTACGCGATCGGTGGCTCGGCCGTCCCCTCGCAGCTCAACGGGTTCGGCGGCGGTGGCTACGGCATCTACGGCATCTTCAACCTCGCGGGTGAGGCTGACCCGCTGGCGGGTGGCGGCATTCAGGCGAATTTCGCCTCCGGCAGCGTCAATCTCTACTTGGACCCGAACCAGAACACGACCTTCGGCTTTGTCGGCAACACCGCCACAGCGGGCGGCACCACCGGCGACGATATCCTCCTCGCCACCATGACGCTCAGGGTCGGCGAAGCGCACATCTTCGGCGGGCTGGCCAACGGCGACTTCGATACGATCTTCAACCTGTCCCTCACCGCGGCTGGGCAGGCGTTCTTCGTCTCGCCGAACCCCTTCTTCCCGCTGGAGAACTTCGGCGGCAACACGCAGACGATCACGGGCGGCAGCCTGACCCAGAGCTTCGTCGCGACCGCGACGGGCGCCGGGACGGAGCTCTTCCTGACCGCCGTTCCGGAGCCGGCCACCCTCGCCCTGTTCGGCGCTGGCCTGCTTGGGCTCGGGTTCGTGCAGCGCCGTCGCACGTAGAAGTCCGAGCAAGCGGCTGCCTAAGGGACTTGCTCGCACCTTTCAGACGGCGGCCACTATTTCGAACCGCCCAGTCAATCCACTTGGCTGGGCGGCCGTCCATCGCTAGGCAAAGCTGAAGTCAAATTTATGGTTCTGCCCTACCTACTCGCTACAAGCACTGTCTCGGCGGCTTTCGTGATGCTGCTACTGACGATGTTCTGACGACGGTAGCCAGGCGGGTACAACGCCGTCTACGTTCTGGTCTCTTCAGCCCGGAGCTTCAGCGCCGATCCAGTCGCTCGGCGGTTGCGCAGCGGATAAGGCCAACCAACACCGAAACTGTCCTGTCAGCGAGACGCCTTGAAGGCGCGCTTGGCTTCTGACCTACCGGCCATCCAGCCGTGTGCCACCTCGCCCCGCACCACCCGTTGCTCTCCGATCCTCTCATGAAAGCCCTCACTCGCCTCCAATCGCGTAGCAGGCGTGGCCTTCCATCGTGTGCCGGCCGGCGTTTCCAGGATGATCTCCGACAGCGTCGCGCTCACGATGTGAGCTCGCTGGGGCACTGGGCTGAACTGAATCGCCAGACGCTCTCATGGCTGCACACGCCGCCTGTTGCCGACGTAGGTGTGTGCAAGGAGCAGCTTCACGCCTGCCTTCAGTTCATCTGAATGAGTGCCTGCAACCCAAGATATCAAGACCCCACCCGTGCCACTACGAACACGCCCAGAGAGGCGCCGGCCGCCACGCCCGCCCCAGCAGCTCCTTGGCCGCTATAGGGGCTTCAACGCCTGTCGGACTTCGTCGCGCTCAGCCGACTTTCGTAAGATCACCAATGCTTTCACGAGTAATCTGGTCTTTCCAGAATTCTCCGTTGTGGGTGAGGAAGTTCCAGACGTGGGGGAGTTGGCGCTGGATGCGGGCGAAGCCGCCGGAGAGTTCCCAGACGGCGGGCTGGCGCAGGCCGTGGTACTCGATGAGGGGGCCGACAGCCTCGAAGTGGATGGCGGCGCTGCGCAGGAGGCGGAGGAGGGTACGCTCCATGGTGGCGCACCAGTGGGTGAGGCCGAGTTCGCCGCTGACCTGCACGAGGCCCTGGATGAGGCAGAAGCGCATCAGGGCGGCGGCGGCGGGGCTGAGGCCGTCGCGGTCGCGGGTGATGGCGAAGCGGGAGATCTCGGCGGTTGTCTCGCGGGGAAGGGGGCGCAGGACGTAGCTCTCGCAGACGCGTTCCATGGGAAAGCCGAGACCGGCCCCACGCTGGCCCGAGAGCACGAGGCGGACGGTCCCATAGACCTTGCTGGAGGCCCGGCTGCGGACCAGCACGTGCCGGGAGTGGGCATCGAACTCGTCCTGCTCGAGGCCGCTCTCGCCCGGTTCGAAGCCCCGTTCTTCGCAGTAGACCTGATAGCGGAGACGCTTTGCCTCGAGAACCTGCTCGGGCGTCGTTGCCACCTCTACCACCAGTTCATCAGCGGCATTATTCAGCATGTCGGCGAAGGGGAGCTGCAACATGGCAAGCGTCTCCGAGTAGCTGGTGCAGGGATAAAAGCTCACGAGCTCGTGAGAGCATGGAGAATAGACCGGACTACCCCACCTCAGCGCAAGCGTTTCTCACGGGATCGAGAGTATTAAGATTTGTACTGATCACCAAAATTGATCAGTCTCGTAAATTGAAGTGGTCAGATGGCACCCTTTTCCTGTACTTGCCCTCTAACAATATCAGGAAGATCGGCACAAACACTCCGACGTCTCCTCCGTTTTATACGCTTTTTCTAGAGTCTCAGGCATCTCTTAGAAGATTTGACTAACGATTACTTTGATCACTGCCTTCTACCCTGATCCAAGCAGACCTTTACAACCATAGGTTGTTATTGATCCTTTTTACTCGCTCTGCGAGCGTTTCGAATTTCGGGAAATTCTGCTACAGTTCCCGGCGGACGTTCTGGACGGTTTTCAGTTCAATCCGCTGATTTGGAGCTGTGGCGGCAACTGTGACAATCGAGGTGGCTATGCGGGCTAAGCGAAAAGGCTGCTCGGATTGCCGGACCATGGTTCGTGGCACAGGGTCGTTGTCGTCAGGTCCCTCAACGGCGGCTTCGTCGTGAGCGCGCGTGCCAGATCATCCGAAGTGGTCGAAACCTGGACGTTGGATTGAGAAACGAATCTCGCGGAGGAGAACGCGAATCTCTGCAGGCTGAGTGTTGTGGCACAGGGCTGCGCTGTGGAGCGCCGGCCGATCACCGCCTAGTTCCGGAACCATCTAAGGCAGCAGTTCAGGGGGCCACGCCGAACTTTAGAGCTGGCAGCATATCCTACGGCCGCGACAAGGCCCAACCACCACCTGTTTAGTATTATGACGACGTTCCAAGACGCACGCCGAGAGAACAGAAGTCTACATCAAACATGATGTAGATGCACTTCAGATTAGCCGGTCCATTGATCGGTCTGAACTCTCTGCTGCACGAGGCCACGGCAACTCGGCATCATCAAGCGGCCAGCAAATAGGATAATTATCCCGTTCTTCTAGATCACAACTACCCTACTTGCCAAATCCAGCGATGACGTCACGTTTCAGTGTGTTTCTGTCTTGTGAGGAAACCTAGTCCGCTGTTAGCCAGGAAGGCAGTGCAGCGTTCTGAGCACAGGTTCGGACTGCATGATATGTCGGAGCGGAGATAAGTGGGGGTGAGAGATTAACGAGGAGCAGTCGCTCGAGATCTTAGTTGGGCAACCTTAAGCTTTGAAGCAAGAAAACGGCAGTATCGAACACTACAGCTCACGCCAGAGCATCCTTATCGACGGCACGTATATCTTTGATCCGACTGGATAGTGAAATGGGGGAAGTGCAGATGCTGCAGAAAGCATACACTGATGCTTTGACCAGCGCCGCTGATGAACTGGTGGTAGAGGTGGCAACGACGCCCGAGCAGGTTCTCGAGGCAAAGCGTCTCCGCTATCAGGTCTACTGCGAAGAACGGGGCTTCGAACCGGGCGAGAGCGGCCTCGAGCAGGACGAGTTCGATGCCCACTCCCGGCACGTGCTGGTCCGCAGCCGGGCCTCCAGCAAGGTCTATGGGACCGTCCGCCTCGTGCTCTCGGGCCAGCGTGGGGCCGGTCTCGGCTTTCCCATGGAACGCGTCTGCGAGAGCTACGTCCTGCGCCCCCTTCCCCGCGAGACAACCGCCGAGATCTCCCGCTTCGCCATCACCCGCGACCGCGACGGCCTCAGCCCCGCCGCCGCCGCCCTGATGCGCTTCTGCCTCATCCAGGGCCTCGTGCAGGTCAGCGGCGAACTCGGCCTCACCCACTGGTGCGCCACCATGGAGCGCACCCTCCTCCGCCTCCTGCGCAGCGCCGCCATCCACTTCGAGGCTGTCGGCCCCCTCATCGAGTACCACGGCCTCCGCCAGCCCGCCGTCTGGGAACTCTCCGGCGGCTTCGCCCGCATCCAGCGCCAACTCCCCCACGTCTGGAACTTCCTCACCCACAACGGAGAATTCTGGAACGACGCAACTGGAGGGCAGATTGCAGCGTTTCCAAAGGCTTGCCGCGATGCAGGCTAAGAAGGAAGCCAGCTTAAGCACGGCTTGAATTTATCCGGTTGGCCCGCGCCACAAGTTTGTCACGTTTGCCGCACTTGCCATCTCTTTTTTGGAGAATCGTGGCAGGTAAGTCAAATTAAATGTTCAACTTCAAGTCGAAGTGGTACGTCCGGAGGGCTAAGCCCCTTCTCCGCTGAATGTCGCCTTAGGTAAACGCGACGGCATCCAGAGGCACTGGGCTGAGCCCGACCATCGCTCAACTTGAGAAGAGGCCTCAGAAGTTGCCCGATCCGGCAAAGCCATCTTCAGAGCCTGGCACGTTTCCGATCGCTGATCTCAGGTTCGGCTTTGCGTGGTCGCGTGTTGCGCCGGGCATCGATGGCTGGCGCGTTGAGCTGGTGCAAATTGCAACGGGCGAGATGTTTGATGTTACCCCGCCGGGGTCTGAGTTTCCTGTCTTTTCCATTCTGCCGAGAGCGGGTTCCGTCGAGATGATCCGGGAGCGGCCGATCGAGGCTGGAGGTGGTCAGGTCATTGTTGGGTGCTTCGGAAGTCTTCGCGAAGCGGTGCTCACGCTATGTCCGTTGGAAGAGGGCCAGCTTGCTCAGATTGATCAAGACTTACGGCAGCCCGCCCCCATGATGTTTCCGGAGATCAGTTGAGTAGCACGGTCGGTTCAGTGGAGCGTCCGTCATTCAATCCTGCATCGGCGGTTGCCATGCGTGACGAAGTCCTGACCTGGGCCTCGAGGTTGCTGGCCAGATAGCAGCTCATGTCGTCTCTCTCCCGCCTCCAGCGCCGATCGATACCGAGCGGATCTCCCTGACCCCGAGTTGACGCGTCATCTTCAGCCGTCTGCCGTGAGGCCTTTGATCAGGTCCAGGACACGCATTCGAACGGCAGGCTCGGTGATCCGATAATACGCGCGCACAAGCACCAGCGTCTCGCGCCGCTGCAATCTCTCGTCCTGTAGTCTCTCCTGTCCTTCGGTAAAGCCCTTGGCAGAGTGTTCGCCCTTGTCCGCCGAGGGGTGAATGTTCTCCGAAAGCTCTTCGAAGAAGAAGGTGATAGGGACGTCCAGTACACGCGCGATCTCGAACAGCCGGCTGGCGCCGATCCGGTTCACTCCACTCTCGCATTTCTGCACTTGCTGGAAGGTCAGACCGAGCGCCGCTCCCAGGTTCTCCAATGTCATGCCGAGGATCGCTCTCTGGAGCCGGATCCGCGCACCAACATGAACATCGATGGAGTTGGCACCCTTCACAATCTCTGCCGTTCGCACCTTCGTCATCAGGTCACGCACCTTCCTGCCGGGCCCCAAGGCGGCTTGCCCTATTCGGGTGTGGGGATATCGATCACCATCGGCGAGGACGGGTCGGGACCGCCTCCCGCACATCGCGAGACGCTTCTGGCCCAGCCGGGCGCGGGTAGAACCTTACTCGAACCACGACTGAACCGCGACGCGTGCATGGCACGTGCAAGACGCCGACGAGCGCCGCACCCAAGATGGGGTATACACTCTCCGAAGCGCTTACGGCGGGGCGCTTCGACAAGCGACGGTACTGCTCAGCTCCTACCGTGCGCAACGGCGCGAAGCGTCGCCTCAAAGTGGACGATGCGCTACCTCGACCGAGGTTACCCGTTGAGAGACGTTATCACGCGACGCGCGCAACATGCGTAGCCTTGCTACGGAGTGTGATGTCACCAAACGCTTGACCCTGATCCAACCGAACGGCCGCGTCGCGCGCGAGTTCAAGCCCGGCGACGAGGGTAGAGGCGACGGCGGCCCGTCGCTGCAGAAGGGTGCGCATCGCTTCGCATGGCGGAAGGAAGGTCTCGAGCGGCAGCGCCCGCGCTTCACCAGAAGCGTCGAACTCTCCCAACATGCGCCGGATGCGGTCTGAGGCCGCTGGCGGGCGCCAAATGTCCGGCGGGGTGGGCTGGTAAGCCGGCACGCGCTCGGGCCGGCGCATCACCTCGAGGCAGACCCGCAGCAGCGTCGTTAAGTCCGCGACCGCCGGCGCTCCCCTCCCCTCGCCCGCCCCGTGCGCTTCGTCCGGCGCACCGCGCGCGAACACCTCTCGTCCGAGACTTGGTCTCCGTGTGAGCCAGTCTGAGAGCGCCGCGACAGCCGCCCGGTCCGCGAGTTGGCGGCGGAGGGCCTCCGCCTCCTGCCGAGCTTCCTGGCCCTCTCGGCTGTCCGCCGGCAGGAGCAGGCGCGAGCGCAGCAGGGCGAGGTTCGCCGCCGCGACCAGCCAGTCCCCGAGCCGGGACAGCGGCACGTCCCGCCGCGTGATGCCCCGCTCCACTGCCGCCTGGAACTGCGCCGCGAGATCGAGGATCGAGATCGCGCCGATGTCGACCCGCCCGGCCCGGACGAGATCGAGGAGCAGGTCGAGCGGCCCGGCATAGCCCCGGAGGTCGAGGTGGAGCGCCTCGCGCCCGGGCGGCGTGCCGCTGCGGGCGACCTCCCACCCCTCCTCCTCGGCGGCCTGCGCGTCTCCGCCGCCGTCCGCCTCAGCCATCGTCGTAGTGGGGTCGGACGGAGACGGAGAGCGCCGGCCAGGTCTCGCGCACCTGCTGGAGTGCTGCCCACGGCGTCCAGTCCGCCGACCAGAAGGCGAGCGACAGACGGGCGGAGGCGGCCAGGTCCCCTCCCCTGCCCTTCCCGCCCGATCGCCTTGCCTCGGCCCGGTGCGCGACCTGCCGCAGGGGCCAGGTCGTGCCCCATTGCGTCCAGAGCCAGCGCAGCGCGTCCGGGTGCCCGGGCCCGAGGCGCAGCACCTCGGCCGGCACCGGGACGAGCCGGTGCAGGTCCAGGGGCACCGGCCCACCCGGCCGGCTCACCGCCACTCGCACCCGCTCGTCTGACTTCTCCAGCGCCGCCCGGAGCCCGGAGGCGACGATCCGGCACCCCTGGAGCGAGAGGACCCGCTCGCCCCGGGGCGGGGCGGCGAGCAGGTGGAACAGGTCCTCCTCCTCCCCGGCCCGTCCGTGGGTCCAGGGGATCACCCCCGGCCCGGCCGCCGCGAGGCGGAACAGGGCGAGGTCCTCCGCCGGCCCGGTCACGTCGAGGTGGTGGAACAGCCAGTCCGGGCTGGCGAGCGCGAGGACGTCGGTGACCACCGCCGCGCCGGTCTCCGGGGCGTCTCCTCCTCCGGCGCCCTCGCGGTCCCCCCTCCCCTGCCCTGGTCGGGTCACAGGTCGAGCAGCTTCACCGGGCTGGTGGTGACGAGCTTCGCGCGCCGGACGTAGCCGCGCATGGTCCGGAGGTCCTTGTGGCGGGAGTGGCCCATCACCTCCTCGTCGCGTGCCCCGGCCCCGTAGGCCTCGGTCACGAAGCCCGCCCGCAGCCCGTGCGGCGAGAGCCGCTCGCCCGCCTCGACCGTCACCTTCGCCAGGGCCGCCCGGCGCAGCAGAATCTGACGCACCCCGTCGGGCGAGAGCCGGTCATGGCCGAGGCGGCCCCAGCGGTCGATCCGGGTGAAGAGCGGCCCGAAGCGCACATCCCCCGCCTCGATCCAGGCCTCGACAGCGCGCACGGGACAGGTCTCACGCTTCCTGCCGCGGGGGATGCCGAGCTCCACCCCCTCCCCGGCCTGGTCGGTCTTGGAGCGGGGCAGCAGGAGGCGGAGCCCCTCGCCCCGAAGCACGAACGAGCCTTGGTGGACAAGGCCTTTCAGGTGCTGTCCGACGACGCTGAGAAGATGGACTTCACCTACAGCGGGTTCGCCCTGACCAGCCTGCCCCACAAGCCGCAGTCCGAGACCGTCTGGCACCGCGAAGGCCACAACCTGACGATGCTCATGGAAAGCCGCCGCGACCGTGCTGGCAAGCCCATCGGCCTGCCCTACGGCTCCTATGCTCGCTCTATCCTGCTGTTTCTGCAAAGCGAGGCGATCCGGACCGGCTCCCGAGAAGTCGAGTTGGGCCGGTCTATGCGCGTCTGGTCGGGGTCAATGGGCCTCTCGATCGGCGGCACGATCTACAAGATGGTCAACCAGCAAGCGGCGCGAATCTCCGGCTGCTCCCTGACCTTCTTCGCTGACCGGGCAGGCGCGCAGATCAAGAGTCGGGGCGGCTTCGTGAAGACCAAGATCAGCATGACGGCCACCCTCGGCGATCAGCCGTCGCTGTGGCAGGACCGCGTGCGAAGTCATGCGGTCCCACGTCCACCAGAAGGCGGATACCAACATTGCTCACGGCGGCCTGGGGCGCGACTTACCCTGGCTTCTGCGCCAGTTAAGGTTTGTGCTGACCGAGGTGGTGAGCGAGCCCCTGATCATGCGTGACCTTGCGACAGCTGATTTCATCCTCAGCCTCCGCGCGGTTCTGACCGCTACTGAAGCGGCCGGGGAGATCGCAGCACATGCTGTGGATGCTTGGTGGGTCGCATTGGAAGAGAGACCGCGCTGGTGCCTTCTTCGCATCGATCAATGGTGTCAGGGTCGGCGCTACGCGAGAGTGATCCAGACCGCGAGCACCGGAGCGTCCGAAGGCGGGATGATGCTGCCTTCCTAAAATTCGAGTTTGCCTTGCCGCGGGTCGTGGACCGGGCCCCGCTGCCGGCGGGATGCGCTGAGCGAGGCTGGCGCCGGTGTGGCGGCCGATGTGGCGTCCGGAGCCTCTTCCGGCTCCGGTGCTTCAGCGGCGCGTGTCAGGCCCTCGGCCCAGGCCCGGCGTCGAGCGGCATAGGCGGCCTGCTTCCGCTCCTGTTCCGCCAGCCAGGCGGCGGTGGGCTGAAGACGCTGGGGCGGAGTCTCTTCGGTCGGCACGGGGCTACATCCACGCCGAAATCCAGCAATCGGGCCTGCCGTATTCCATGAGCACCTCCCTGGCCGCCCATCCGGCCGGAGCTTCCCCGAGGACCGTCAGAGTGGCCAATCCAGGCTCAAGCCACGGCGGAACCGGGATCGGCCGGAGATGGCAGGGGGTAGCGACGCGGAAGCCATTGGCCGCGGCCTCGCGCGCTTGAATCGGCGTCTCGGCTGCCGCGCGGGCGCGTCCGTGATGGAAGCTGGCCGCCATCTCCCGCGCGCCGAGCGGATCGGGCTGGGGGCTCATCTCATAGCGGGTGAGGGGCATGATGCCAGCTCCGTAGTGGGCAGGCAGGGTGCCTGCAGGTATCGCTATCCAGAGCGACCCTACCCTTGGCAAGGCTTTTGAGGACCGCCCGCTGACCCCACCTGCCAAGCAAGCCAGTATCCTATCGTCCTAGGACGCTTACCAACGAGCACACACGCCCGCACTCTTCGTCGGGCACCAGACCGCCTTCGAATGTCTGCCCTTTCGGAGCGCCGGCCGTGACTGAGGCACATCCTATGACACGCGCGTTAGGAGCAGCCTCCCTGTGGCCCGACGGCACAGCAGGAAAGTGCGCGGGTTCGCCTCATGGTCGTTCTGCGACATCGCGAAGCAATCAAGGAACTTCACTTGGTCTACGCTTTGGCGGACCATGTTCCCGCGCATCTTCTCCGCCGCGCAAGCTCGGCAACCTCCCGGGTGATGTCTTCAGCTCAGGTTCAACCTGCCGCAGCGTGTCAACGAGGATCTCGGCAGCGGGCGAGTAGGACCGGCCCGCGCGGCGAACAACCACCACGTCCCGGGTCAGGTCCGGGCGCAGCGGCTGCAGCACCAGCTCCGGGGCGATTTTCAGCTCGATGGTCGTCGACGGCAGCAATGCGATGCCGAGGCCGACACGCGCCATGTTGATCAGCGTGGCGCTGTGCACCGCCCTCTGAAAGGCTTCGAGCCTGAGTCCTTGCTCCGCGAAGGCATCGGCCAGCAGACGGTTCACCGATGTGTCCGTTTCCAGCAATAGCAAGGGCTCCGCCGCGACCTCGGCCAGCGCGACGGGGCCGACGGCCAGGCGATGACCGGCCGGCATTACCGCGAGCAGCCGGTCCCGGAAAAGGAACTCGCCGTCAAGATCGGAGCCCGTGCCTGGGTCGCTGGCGATGCCGATCTCCACCGCGTCGCCCCGAACCATGCTGTGAACTCGCCCGGTCACCGCCTCCTGCAACCGCACCTGCAAGGCAGGATGGCTCTCGCGAAGACGCGCGATGGCCAGGGGCAGCCGCCCCGACGCGACCGACGGCACGGCGGCTATCCGGATCGTCCCGCTCCGGCGTGCGGCGGTCCCGCGTGCCTGATCCAGCGCATCGTCGAGATCGCGCAGGACCGGCTCCAGCTGCCGCGCCAGCTCAGCTCCTGCGGCCGTTGCCTCGGCTCCGCCGGGGAGCCGGTCAAGAAGCCGCAGGCCCAGGGCCTCCTCAAGTTGACGCACCTGCACGGTCAGGGCGGGCTGGGTGCGGTTCAGCAGGCCGGCCGCCCGGCTGAAGGAGCGGTGACGCACGATCGCGACAAAGGCGCGAAGTCCGCGAAGGCTCACGTCCATAAGACTCTTATATACAGGAACGAATTCTTTTCAATTGTCTTATCTTCTCGGCCCGAGCATCGGTGCCCCACGAGGATGAAGCGACTGAAGCAAGTCGCCGCAGGGGAAAACGCTGATGTCCCGGGACACCAAGCCATTACTCACGCGTCGCGCGACGCTTCTCGCCACTATCGGAGCCGCGCTGAGGCGGCCGTCCCTGGCGCAGACGACGGCGCCATCTAGCACCTGGCGCCCGACGCGGCCGATCACCCTCGTGGTGCCTTTCGCCGCCGGCTCCGCCACCGACGCGGTCGCCCGCCTCCTGGCGCAGATGTTGAGCGCTGAGTTCGCAGGCGCGCCGGTGGTCGTGGACAACAGGGCCGGCGCGAACGGCACGCTCGGCGCCCTCGCGGTCGCACGTGCTACGCCGGACGGGCATACTCTGCTGGTCACGACCAACACGACCCACTCGGCCAACCCGGCGCTGCTCCGTCGCCTCGAATACGATCCGGTCGCCGACTTCACGCCGATCACGCGCATCGGCGACGTTCCCTTCATGCTGACGGTCGGGAAGGACTCTCCCTATCAGACCGCCAGGGACCTGCTGGATGCTGCCCGGCGCCGCCCGGGTGGGATGTCCTATGCCAGCGGCAACAGCACGGGCATCGTCGCAGGCGCCACCATGGCGCGACGTGCCGGGACCGAGATGCTGCACGTCCCCTATCGCTCCACACCGCCGGCCATGACGGACGTCATCGCAGGCCGGGTGGACTGCATGTTCGTGGACATCACGGCCGGGCTCGGCAATGTCCGCGGTGGCCAGCTCCGGGCTCTCGCTCTCAGCACCCAGGCGCCGTCCCCGCTGCTGCCTGGGGTCCAGCCTTTGGCCGACGCCGCGGGGCTGCCGGGCTTCGACCTGATCTCCTGGACCGGCACCTTCGCCCCGGCCCGCACGCCTGCGCCGCTGGTCTCCGCGCTGAACGCCGCGATCCGCCAGCAGATCGAGCAGCCGGAGGCCCGAGCCCGGTTCGCCGAGGTCGGCTACCACGTCATCTCAACCACGTCAGAGGCATTAGCAGAGTTCGTCCGCGAGCAGATCGCGGTCTGGCGGGAACTCGTCGAGGCGGCGGGCATCGAGAAGGAATGAGGCGGCTGATACCGGAGCGACGCTGATGCTTGAGGAGGCGCTTGAGGGCGTGGTGGTGCTCGACTTCGGTCAGCTCATCGCCGGCCCGGTCTGCGGCATGTGGCTGGCCGACATGGGCGCCACAGTCATCAAGGTCGAGCCCCCGGAAGGCGAGCTGGGCCGGCAGCTCGGCCCGCCCTGGCTGAACGGCGAGAGCGTGACCGCGCTCTCCGGCAACCGGAACAAGCTTGGGATGGCGATCGACCTGAAGCATCCGGCGGCGCAGGCCGTGGTGCGGCGGATCATCCCTGGGACCGACGTGCTCATCGAGAACTTCCGGCCCGGCGTCATGGAGCGGCTCGGCCTTGGCGGGGCGGCGCTGCGGGCACTGCGGCCGAACCTGATCCGCTGTTCCATCTCGGCCTATGGGCAGGAGGGGCCGTGGAGCGGCCGGCCTGGCGTGGACGGGATCATCCAGGCGGCCACGGGCCTGATGAGCGGCATCTCATCCCCGATGGGCGAGCCGGGCAAGGCGCCGTTGCCGCTCGCCGACATGACCGGGGCACTCTTCGCGACGATCGCCGTCCTTGCCGCGCTCCGGCGCCGCGACCGGGAGGGGATGGGGGCGGAACTCGATATCAGCCTCTACAACAGCATGCTGATGCTCCAGAATCTGGGCCTCGCCACCTTCCACGCGACGGGCGAGGTCGGCACGCCGGGCGGCAGCGCCGCGCCCTACGCCGCCCCGAACGAGGCGCTTCCCACGCGCGACGGCTGGATCATGGTGGCGGCCTATCAGCAGGGCCGCTGGGGGCAGCTCTGTGCTGTGATTGGCCATCCGGAACTCACCGAGGACCCGCGCTTCCGGACGAACGGGGACCGGGTCCGCAATCGCGCGGCGCTGAGGGACGCCCTCTTCCCGATCTTCCAGGCGCGGGACACCGCCCACTGGCATGCCACCCTTGTCGCGGCCGATATTATCGCGGCGCCGGTCGCGAACCACGCCGAGGTCACCCGGACCGACCAATACGCGAGCAGCGGCATCGAGGTGTCCCTCGACCATCCGATCGCCGGCACCTTCCGCATGCCCGGCTTCGCCCTCGGCAGCCGGCCGGCGGCACCCCGCCATCCGCCGCCGCGGGTCGGGGAGCATTCTCGCGAACTGCTGGGGCGCTTCGGCTTCGATGCTGCGGAGATCGAGACCCTCATCGTGCAAAACGTCATCCGAGAGGCAGCCCCGACATGAGCAAGCCGTTCCTGCGGGAGAGCCAGCACGGCTCCATCCTGATGCTCGAGATGGACGCGCCCGAGGACCGCAACGCCCTCTCCTGGCCGAGCCAGTGCGACGAGTTCATCGAGGCGTGCCGCCGCGTCAACGCCGACCGCGGCGTGAAGGTCGTGATCCTCACCGGCACCGGCAACTCGTTCTGCTCGGGCGGTAATGTGAAGCACATGCGTTCCCACGAAGGCTTCATGGCGGGCTCGATCGAGGAGATCGAGGAACGCTACCGCAGCACGCTGCAGCAGGTCGCCCTGTCCCTCCACGGGCTGGAGGTCCCGCTGATCGCCGCCGTGAACGGGCCGGCGATGGGCGCCGGGCTCGACATCGCCTGCATGTGCGACGTCCGCATCGCCGCGGAGAGTGCGCGCTTCGCCGAAACCTTCGTGCGGCTGGGATTGATTTCCGGCATTGGCGGGGCCTGGTTCCTGCCCCGGGTGGTGGGACCTGCGCGAGCCGCGGAGCTGAGCTTCACCGCCCGGATCTTCGACGCGGCGCAGGCGCTGAACTATGGTCTCATATCGGAGGTGCTGCCCGATGATCAACTCCGGGGCCGGGCGATAGAACTGGCTGGCGAGATCGCAGCACACTCGGGCATCGCGCTGCGCTTCGCCAAGCGGCTGCTGCGCATGGGCGAGCGCAGCGATCTGCGGGGCACCCTGGACGTCACGGCAGCTCTCCAGGCCGTGGCCCACCAAACGCCTGAGCACCGGGCCGCCATCGAGGCATTCTTCGAAACCAGATTGCGATGCTGACCATCACACATAGCGACGGCCGAAGATCATGCCCCTGACGGCCCACAGCCGACAAACACCCCATTGGAAGCGCGATGGTGGTCGATGAGAACTTCAGGCACCCCGAATTCGAGATCGCTCCCAAGCCGCAGTGAAAACAACCGACGCCTTGGGCGATTGGGTGCCGCAATGCTCTCGGCTGACGCGGAAGGCTGCTCAACATAGCCGAGCGGAAGGACCGGCGCGCCTTCTCAGATCCGGCACTGAACCCGGCAGCCGATGGTCTGCTACGCCGGCAAGTCGGACGCCTTCATCCACTCGGTGTAGAGGGTTCCAGCCGAGGCAGGTCCGGCCAGCCGACCATCCTCCTCGCCGCCGAGGAGGACCTGCGCGAGCCCGGCCTCGCCGGCGCCATCGTCGAGATCACCGGTCGGCTCATCCTGACGGCCTCGTGCCGTCTCCAGCTCACGGCCGGACGCTCGGGCGTCGCGTGTCCTCCGCCTCGGCCCTATCCCGGGCCTGCTGGTCACCAGGCCTGGGCGCGGGTGCCGCGGCGGCGCTCCGCACCGGGGGTGCTCGGATTGGGGACGGTCGGAGCAGTGACGGCGGTGCCGCACGCTCTGCTCCAGCGCTGTCCTACGGCGTGCCTCCTACTCGACGCGGATGTCGCGGGCGCGGATCACGTCGCGCCACTTCGCGCTCTCGGCGGCGAGATAGGCCGGGAACTCTTCCGGGGTACCACCGACCGGGTCAATCGCCAGGCTCTGCAGGCGCTCGCGAAGGTCGGGGGCGCGCATGCTCTCCACGACGGCCTGCGACAGGCGGCGAATGACCGGCGCCGGCGTGTTGGCGGGGGCGAACATGGCGAAGTCGCTGGACGCGCTGAGACCGGGCATGCCGGACTCGGACAGCGTGGGCACGTCCGGCGTCTGAGGCGAGCGCTGCTCGGTCGTCACCGCCAGCGCCCGCAGCTCGCCCGAGCGCATGAACGGCAACGCTACCCCCGTGTCCACGAAGGACATCGGGATCTCGCCGGTGATCACGGCCTGCATGCCCGGGCCGCTGCCGCGGTAAGGCACGTGCTGGAGCTTGATGCCGCTGGCTGCGGCGAACATCTCCGGGGCGAGGTGGTTGGCCGAGCCGATGCCACCCGAGCCGTAGCTGATCGTGTCCGGCGCCGCCCGGGCGGCGGCGACAAGGTCGGCCAGCGTGCGGAATCGCGAATCGCCCCGCACGACGAGGAAGAACCCGTTCTGCACGAGCAGTCCGATCGGGGAGAAGTCGCGGTCCTGGTTGTAGGGCAGGTTGGTATAGAGGTGCGGGTTGATGGCGTAGGTGCTGTTGGGGGTGATCAGCAGCGTGTAGCCGTCCGGCCGGGCGCGAGCGACGGCGCCGCAGCCCACCGCGCCGTTGCCGCCGGCCCGGTTGTCCACCACGAACTGCTGGCCCAGGCGCGCCGAAAGCTGCTGCGCCATCAGCCGCGCGATGAGGTCAGTGGAACCGCCCGCCGCGAAGGGCGCCACGATGGTCACCGTGCGCGTCGGATAGGGCGCCTGGGCCGCGGCCGGGCGGGTTCCCACGGCTGCGCCGAGGAGGCCGAGGGCCGAGAGGCTGAACTCGCGTCGAAGCATGGTCGTCGTTTCCTGTCCCTGGATGGTCTTGGTGATGGGTATCACGGCCGTTCCGCCGCTGGTTGACCGTTCGGGAACGGCGCCGCTTGGACCAGCGCCGCACCCGGCCGGCCGCGCAAGTCAGCCCGTCGCGGCGAGCGGGCCGGCGAGAAGGCCCCACTCCGTCAGGCGGCGGCGGAGGTCCCGCGCCTGGCGATCCGTCAGCGGCCACGCGCCGGGCGGGCGCACACCGCCGCAGTCCTTGCCCATCATCTGGAGCGCGGATTTCACGACGGTGACGTTCGTGCCATTGCCCTCCTCCGACCGCAGCTCCTCGAAGGCGGAGACCTGGGCGATGAGCTGGCCCGCGCGCGCGTAGTCGCCCGCGGTGAGGGCCGCGTGGATCGCGACGGAATGCTCCGGCCAGACGTTGATGAGGCCGGAGGTGAAGCCCCGCGCGCCGACGGCGCAGAGCGGCGGCGCCCAGGTCTCGGCAAGGCCGCCGACCCAGACGATGCGCGGGTCGGCGCGGCGGATCGCCTCGGCCAGGCGCAGCGGCGCGGGGCTGGCCCACTTCACGCCCACGACCTCGGGGATACGGCAGAGCGCCTCGATCGCGTCGAGGCCGATGGCGTCGTTGCGGAGGTATAGGACCACCGGCAGCCCGTCGGCCGCGTCGGCAATGCGCTGGACGTAGGCGACGACGCCGCGCGGGGCGACGAAGGGGTCTGGCGGCTGGTGGACCATCAGCGCAGAGGCGCCCGCCGCGCGCGAGGCGCGGGCCAGGGCGGTCGCGTCTCCGATGCTCCGGCCGACGCCCGCGACGACCGGCACGCGGCCCGCGACCTCCTTGACGACCGCGTGGACCATCGCCTCGGCCTCTGCGGTGGTGAGGCCGTAGAACTCCCCCGTGTTGCCGTTCACGGTGAGAATGTGGACGCCCGCCTCGACGGCGCGGCGGATCACCGGGCGCAGCCGCTCGGGGGCGATCCGGTCCTCCTGGTCGAAGGGCGTGACGAGGATGCCGGAGATGCCGGGAAGGGCGGCGAGGAGGTCGGGCACAGCGTGGTCCTTCGGGTGCGGGGACGGGTCAGCGCGGCGCGACTGTGAGGTCGTGGGCGGCGAAGGAACCGCCCTGGTAGCGGCGCGCGACGGGCTCGAGCGGGTCGGGGTGGGCGAGGATCTCGGCGGCGTAGTCCTCCGAGTCCTGGAGCGGAACGTAGCCGAGGGGTTCGCAGGCGGTGGGCTTCCAATAGGACCGCGCGTTGTTCGAGACGCCCCAGGCGACGAGGAAGCCGACGGCGGGCGTCTCGATGCAGCGAAGGAGGAAGCGCACAAGGTCGTCATGGCCGAACCACGTGCTGAGGTGGCGCGGCTCCGTCGGGCGCTCCAGGGCGCTGCCGATGCGGACGCAGACGCTCTCGATCCCATGCTTATCCCAGTAGAGGCGGGCGAGCCCCTCGCCCCACATCTTGCTCAGGCCGTAGAAGCCGTCGGGGCGGAAGTCGCAGTCCGAATCGAGCTTCGTGCCGACGTCGTGCATGCCGATCGCGTGGTTGGAGGAGGCGAAGACGACCCGCCGCACGCCGTGGCGGCGCGCGCCCTCATAGACCGCTTGAAGGCCGACGAGGTTGTTCTCGATGATCTCGGGCAGTGGCCGCTCGACGCTCGTGCCGGCCATATGGATAAGGATATCGACGCCGCGCAGCGCAGCATCCACCACCGCGGGGTCGCGCAGGTCGCCGTGGCAGACCTCCTCCTCCGGCGTGAGAGGCTCGAGGGGCGTGCGGCCTCCGGCGGAGCGGAGGGCGATGCCGCGAGCAAGGAGAGCGGGGCGGAGCACCCGCCCGAGTTGGCCCGACGCACCGGTCAACGCGACCCTGGCCATGCGTTCCACTCCCCATGCCGGCCCCGCCCTCCTCATCCGCCTGGACAAGGGGAGGTGGCGCACGGCAACTTGTCAGGCAAGAACCCAACTTGTCAATCAACATAACAAGTCGGGCACGCAGTGACGGGGATGCCGTGACCAACCTGAAGCTCGTCCGGAGGAGTGCGGAGCGGCTGGGCGACCAGCTCTACGGCCAGATCCTCGAACAGATCGTCTCGGGCGCGATCAAGGCGGGCGAGAAGCTCCCGTCGGAGAACCAGCTCTGCCAATCCTTCCAGGTGTCGCGCCCGACGGTGCGCGAGGCCCTGATGCGGCTGCACGCGGACGGGCTCGTCACGACGAGGCAGGGATCGGGCACCGTCGTCCAGAGGCGCCCATCGGACAACCTCGTGCGCCTCTCGCGTTCCTCCGACATCGCGGAGATGCTCCGCTGCATGGAGGTCCGCCTCGCGCTGGAGGGCGGGGCCGCCCGCCTCGCGGCCATGCGTCATACGCCCTCCGAGCTCGACCGAATCACAAAGGCGCTCGATGCGATGGACGCGAGCTTCCGGGGTGGCGAGGCGCCCACGCGGGCAGACTGGGAGTTCCACGGCGCCGTCGCCGCCGCGAGCGGCAACCCCTTGTTCGTCGAGATGCTCGGAACGCTGCGGGGCGCGATTCACCACTCCATGACGGTCGCGCTTGGCCTAACGCAGATCGGTTCCGCCGAGCGGGCGCGGCGCGTCTACGAGGAGCACGAGGCGATCCGCGATGCCATTGCGCGACGCGACGCCGAGGAGGCAGATCTCGCGATGCGCTACCATCTGAGCCGGGCCCGCCAGCGAGTCACCGATGGGCAGCGGGACAACTGAACGCTGCCAAGGTGGGCGAAGAAGGTAGTATTCCGCCATCTATCTCAACTTGGGATTCGACCCGACTTGTAAGCTAAACTGACGGACCGCTACGAAGGGACGGGTCGATGCTGTTCTGGCGCGGCACGGTGGCCTGGGCTTGTCGGTCTAATATTTCCCTTCTGGCTTCCAGGTCACACGCGAGTTGAGACATCGTGCCGCTCGGCAGCGACTGAGACACGGACACCACAGAGGACTGCAGCGGGTGATACCGCGAACGGGATTTGCTGCGTGTGAAAAGCGTTTCCTGCTCTTGGAATGAGGAAGGAGCGTCTCCAGCCCTTTCGCCCCAGACTTCTGCAACACTTGGCGCCCTGATCTCTCAAGGCTGAAGCATGGGTGCAGAAGTCCTGAATTTTCATCCCGTCAAACGATCTGCTGAGTTCTCTGACGTCTGTAAGGGGCTGAGGCGGCGAATCACGATCAGGCCGGCCAGCCCGATACGGGCGAGATGCCCAATGGCGAGACCCCAGGCTAGGCCGCCATCCCGCTCCACAAAGTCGAGCACGAAGCCGACGCCAATCGGGCCGATGAAGCCGCCCGTATAACCCCACACGCTATGCAGGGCCATCATCGCGCCGCACATGCGCGGCGCTGCGGCCTGAACGCTGCCGGCGGTCAGCGCGGAGAAGGTTCCGCAACGCGACGGTCGACGCCGGTATCGCGACGGGGGGAAATACCGAGGGTTGGGTCGAAGCGGTCCGACGAGGACGTCAGGACAGGAGTCTAACTAGGATCGCACGACGGATCGCTCTCAGCCTGCCAGCCGGGCTGGCACTCATGGCCAGTGGCGGCGCGCAACCCGCGGGGCCCGACGCCTTCGCGGCCCCGCCCCCGATCGCGCGAAGCGCCCAGAGGAACTTGGCTTCTCGCGCGCGAGACTCAACCGGCTGAACGCTTGGTCCCAGGCCGAGGTGGATGCCGAGCGCATCCCGGGCGCCGTGCTGGCGGTCGGCAGGACCGGCCGCCTGGCACGAGGAGATCGGCATGGGCGACCGCGACGCGCGCGTTGATGGAGCGGGAACCGACCGTGCTGAACCTACCTACCGCGACGCTGAAGCGCCCTTCACCCCTCCTGGTCGGTGCACTGGGATTGTTGCGTCTTCAGACGCGGCCGAAGCCGCTCCCCGTCGAACAGGGTGAATGGCTCGTAACGCAGGTTGCGCGAAGTCCTCGCGACCGCGCGATCCGCCCCCCCGCACCTCGTAGGACGATACTCCGCTCCCGGCATGACGCATCGCGGCGCCCTATGCGATCGTTGCGACCGGGAGCAGGAGGAGGGGCAGTGGCCTTCGCATGGCGAGAGGATGCCCAACCAGATCTTCGGCGCAGGACGGACTCCATTCCTTGTTTGAAGGGCATCCTGGCCGAGTGGCCGATAGGAAGGGAGCAGACCTGCTCGCGACCCGCTCTATCCCCGGCCGCGCCGACCCCGAATTGGGCCGACGAGATGCTCGACAAAGTTCCGCAGCTCGATGCTCCGCAGCGCAGGGTCGACCACCTGCGCGTCAAGGCCGAGCTGCCACGCCGCATCGCGCCGGCTCGGGTCGTGGTGCAGCGCTTCGACCCGTCCAGCGTAGGCCTCTACCTCACCCTCATCGTGGGCCAGGCCGGCCTCCATCAACTCATCAGCCTGCCGGCGGAGCGCCGCCGCGATTTCGGCCAACGGCAGCTCAGGATGGTACTGCACGCCCCAGAACACGCCTTGACCATAGCGGATCTCCGCGGCCTGCACCGCCGTCACGCGGTTGCCCGCGAGCGCCAACGCGCCGTCCGGCAGCCGGTCGACCTCGTCGGAGTGGATCGCGGGGGCGTCGTACGCCTCGGGGCGGCCAGCCAGGAGCGGGTGGCCCCCGCCCGCCGATGTGCGGGTGATCCGGCGCGCGAAGCCCGCCTCATAACCGCGCCGGTTTGCGCGTACCGTTCCACCCGCGGCGGCGGTCGCGACCTGTAGGCCGGCGCAGGAGCCGAAGGCAGGCGTGCCGGAGGCGAAGACGGCGCGCATGAAGTCAAGCTGGCGTCGCACGTCCAGGCTGTCCTCATAGACGTGCAGCGGCGAGCCGGTGAGGAAGACCGCATCGTAACCATCGAGCCCCGCACTGTCCGGAATCTCGGCGCCGTCCTCGGCGGGGCGGACGAGATCAAGGGCCGCATCGGGCGAAAGGGCGCGGAGTGTATCAAGGTAAGACTCGCCGCTGCTGCGTCCGACGCTGGCGCGGCGCACCTCGCGCGCCTCAAGTGTCTCGCTCTCGGCAACGAGGAAGCGGAAGTGCGTCACGCGGTCGGGTTCTCCTGGCAAGCGGCCGTCTGTCCGGTAGGGCGGGCCCAGGAGAACGCCTCGCGCCGCAGGACGTCGCGAGCTTGAGCGGAGATCGAGCGCGGCTTCGGTGCCGTATCTTCCGGACATCTTGCCAGCATCGGCAATGTCGCCCCGCACGGAAGGTTGAGGCTGCTCGCCTCCTGTCTTGGTGGTGACCCAGTGCCCCCTCGTGCGATCCTCTCCGACGTTGACGGAACCCTCGTGGATTCGGTGATTCAGCACGCCACGGCGTGGGTCGATGCCTTCGCCGAGTTCGGGCACGCGGTCGCCTTCGACACCGTGCGCGCGCAGATCGGCAAGGGCGGGACCAGCTCGCGCCCCTCTTCGTGTCACGAGAGGAGCTGGAGCGGCATGGAAGGGAGCTGGAGCGCCGCCCGGGCGAGATCTTCCGGAAGGGTTACCTCCCGAAGGCAAGACGCTTGCATAGACCCTTGAGGCTGAACACGTCGGCGACGGTGTTCGCACCCACGACGCAGGTTGTCTTGAGCCCGCTGCCCACCTGCTCGCCCAATGCCGTGCGGTCCGCCCCGAAGTGGACCCGCGTGAAGCGCCGCGTTGCTAGCAGGCGATAAAGCATGGCGATGGCGAGCTTGGTCTTGCCCGTGCCGGTCCCCATGACGAGGAGGAGGGTACGCTGGGCCAGAGCTGCGAGCTTGGCCTCTACTGCCCCGATGGTGCGGAGCTGGTAAGGGCGCAATTCGGAGCCGAGGAAGGGCTTGGCTGTGAGCGCCGTCTGCGCAGCGGACTCGCCCTGCCATAACAGGGCCGGAAGGCCATCCAGGGCGTACTCGTCGGCCAAGACGCGGCGCAGGTTGGTCGGGCTCCGGGCATCGCGGAACCGGAGGCCCGATTGCGTCTCGAGCTGCTTGAGGTAGCCCCGGCCGTTTGCCGAGAAGAGGAAGAGCACCCGGAAGGGCGGCTCCTCGCCGATGCTGTCGGCCGACCATGGCCCACCAGAAGGCACCTCGATACCGATGTCGGACTGGAAGCCTTGAGCGTAGGAGCCTGCCGGAAATTGTGTGTGGAGGGTCCTGATCTGCCCGATGGGGTGGGAGGGCTGAATGGCGATACGGAACGAGGTGGTTAAGGAGCTGCTGGCGCGATGGGACCCGTCGGGGTGTTTGGCCAGGACGGGCTGCTGGACGAGCTCAAGAAGGTGCTAGGGAGCAGATCCTGAGCGCAGAGCTGGACCAGCACCTGGCATCCGAACGGGCTGGGGTTGCCCACGAGGGGGACGGGCGCCGCGATCATCGTAACGGCAGCAGCCGCAGGACGGTGCTGACCGGGTGAGGTTTGAGGATCGTCAAAAGGTAAAGCGCACATCTTCGGCGGTCAGCTCGCCCGGGTGGCGCCGAGCGGCACAATATTCTGGCGCGGGGCTGCCCTCATCCTGGCTGTGTCGACGAAGGCGGCGGACGGGTTCGTGTTGTTGAGGTACCGCCACGCGCGTCGGAGGCTCGTTCGTTCCGTTTCTCGCCACGGGAGGTCGGGCGCATCCCAAATGGACAGGCCGGCAAGCGCCCAGCGGCCGAAGTCCCCGCCAACAGATTTGGACCTCCAGTCCGGCCCGTAGGAACCCCCTCCTGGAACATCGGTGACTGTAATATCCCGCCACCGCGTCGCGTGCCGAGGCATGAGAGTGCCGGCGGGGATCACACCACGGGGCGCGATGTGTCCCGGCGGCGGCATCGGCAAGGGCCAGGGCTTCGCGGGGTCCCAGGGGGCTGCAACACCCATGGTCAGATTGTAGTTTACGCCGTCCGCTGGGTTGAAGCCGTCCGCGGCGTGGAAGAACCTGCCCGCCGTCCAGTTCAGCTTCCACCGCATATGCTCGAAGGCGTCGGCGTGCCCGAGCCTCGCCGCCATGCCGAGCGCGCAGGCGAGGTAATCGTCCTGCCAGGGAGAGTAGGAACACGGCACGCTCGTTCCCGCGTTCTCCAGGGTGAGGCCGTGGATTTCGCCCTGCACCTCCGCCCACAGCGCCTCACGCGAGCGGTACCAGCGGAGGTTGGCGTCCACCGCCTCGGCGAGGTAGCCCGGATAGGGCAGTCCGTCGGTCGCCAGCGCAGCGCCGTAGGTCATGCACCACAGGGCCCAGGCCTGAGACCGTACTTGTCCCCGCACGGCGATGACACCATTCCCGGTCGTGCGAGCATCCTGGATGCGCGCGGCCCGTCCCTCTGGCGTTGCGGCCCTGGTAGACGCCGGCTCGCGTCCGCCAACGCCCGGCGCAAGGAACATGATGGACCACGTTGCCTGCGCCACGAGGGCATCGAGACAGGCGCGTCGGCCAGTGAGGAGGTAGGGGACGAGGTGATGGTGTGGCATATGCGCGCGGTCGGCAGCGATCCACCCCTGCGATGTCGGAAGCTGCGGCGGCTTGCTCGGAACGGTCGCGCGGCTATCTGTCGAAAGCCACACGTCCGGGTGGTCCACCTGGTTGACCCAAGCGCGGCACTGCTCACACCAGTGGTGCCAGGGCGCGCCCATCAGAGCCTCCGATTGACCCATGGCGAAATCGAGCCAGAACGGGTCGTCGGTCATGAGGGCGATGGCTGACACGTCCGAGACAAGACCGATGTCCGGCCGACCGCCGGAGCGGCCCATATCCGGCACGATGCCACGCAGTGCGAACGGCCGGTCCCAATCCGCCGCAGCACGCATCGTCTCGTACCCTCTTCTCAGGGTTGCATCGAAACCGACGCGGGAGTCGAAGCTCGGCACGATCCCAGCGCGCGAGAGATAGGAAAGGTTAGGCGACACGTGCGGACGAGCAGGCGCGCGGGACACGAGAATGGGCAACCAGCGGCCCAGGGGATGCCGCGCGACCGTGCGGGAGGCGACTTCAGCTCCGTCGACAAGGACAGCAACGGCGTAGGCAGCGTCCGTGCCGCCAGCCTCCGTCACGATGTCATTCCGGAGCGAGAGATCGAGCACGACGCCGCCGTCCTTGGTCGCGGTCACGTCCGCAACGATGCGGAGCGAGGAGGTGCCGCAGGCGAAGGCCGGGACGCGAACTTCGTGGCGAGTCTCTTGGACGAGCGGCCCCGTGCGGCGCGCATCGGCCGCAGGCGTCGCTAGCACGTCCCAATCCCAGGCCTGGCCGGTCGTTGGGGTGATGCGGACAACGGGCCTGCGGGTCGTGGGTCGTGGGGCTGGCGCCGAACCCTCGTTTACGACGACGAGAGCGAGCGGAAGGCGCGCGCCTTGCGCCAGCGCTGGAATGGCGACGGCCAGCAGCGCCATATTCTGAGCGCGATCCACCTGCGTCGCCAGGGATACCCCGCTCAGGGTTCGGGCTACGAGGGACTTGCCAGCAGGCAGGTCGGCGGCACGCATGTAGTGGGCGAACCGTGCGATCACACCCGCCGGGTGGTTTGCCGTGCCGACGAGGGTGACAGAAAGGAGGGTCAGTTCGGGAGCCGGGGCGGGCTGGTTCAGTAAGGGAACGGGAGACCGCGGCGTCGAAGGCTGGGACGCCTCCGCAGACGGGACAGGTGCGGCAAGCGCGGCGAGCGCGGTGAGGATCAAGTTCTTGCGCGTGAGCGCCGTCGCCTGATTGGACGCGATGCTCTCCTGGTCAGCCAAGTTGAGCGCCTCGTCTGCGGTCTTGGAACCGAGGAGTTGCCTAACGGCTGGGGTGGCGGTCATGGGGCAGAGCTCCGTCTCGCAAAGGCGGAGGGCTGCTCCCGCCGTGTGATCCAGGTTCCCCCGATACGGGTTGTTCTGGATTATCTTAGTGTAACCAACAAGGGTGAGCTGCTCTGGAAGATGTAAGTGTCCGTCGGCGTCCTGTTCGCGCCCTGTGATTGGCTGAGACTCAGAAATTTGGCTGGAGCAACCAGCCATTGTCCGTCCTGTACACAAGAGTCTGGACGTCAACCACCCGCAGACAGGTGGGAGAGGACAACTATGAGGAGGCACCGCAATATTGGTCAAGAGCAGAACGAAATGTAAGAAATCCCGACATCAACTTTGAGGCGTAGCGCATCAGCCGCGTGCACTATCTCTGGCGTGCGGTGCCTCAGCACGGCGTGATGCTCGACATCCTGGCGCAAGGTCGGCGGAACGCGACTGCGGCCAAGCGCTCTTCCAAACGTCTGCTGGCCGGACTGAAGTTGAAGCCCAGGCGCGTCGCCACGGATGGCCTGCGGAGCTACGTGTTGCGCATAGAGAGGTGATGCTGGAGGTGCGGCATCAGGTCCGTCGATACCTGAACAATCGCGCTGAGAGCTCGCACAGACCGACGCGTCGACCTCACCCAGCAGCCATCGCCCAGACCCCGCCCCGACGACGCGGCAGGCCTCGGGAGGTCAGGAGCGCCGATTCACTCGCTACCTGATCACCAGCTCCAAATTGGGGATTCTCCGTTCGGCACTTCTGACCACCATTCACCCGGCGCTGACAGCAAGTGCTCGGAATCCGCCTTGGAAGTTCAGCAGCGGCTCGCCAAAACGGTGCCGAGCAGTCTTGACCCGCCCGATGAAGATGCCGTGGCTGCCGGCCCGCTGATGCACGTCCAGTGCGCAGTCCAGGCTGCAGAGTGCCGAGCTGAGGAGCGGAGCGCCCGTGAGCCCGACTTCCCACACCTCTCCCTCGAAGCGCGCCACGCCATGAAGGCCGGCCTGCCCGGCGAAGCGCAGGGCGAGGTCGGCGTGCTCCGGGCCGAGGACGTTCACGGCGAAGCTTCCGTGCCGCAGGACGGCGTCGTGGCTGCCAGACGCCGCGTTGATGCAGACGAGGAGGCTGGGCGGGTCGGCCGAGACGGAGGTGATGGCCGTCATCGTCAGGCCGCGCCGGTCATCACCCTGTCCCGTCGTGACGATGGCGACCCCGCCCGCCAGGTTCCGCATCGCACCCCGGAAGGCGGCGGCGTCGAGGGCGGGAGCCATCATGCCCGGGTAGCCGCCTGAACGGTTTCAATATGGGCGCGGATGGCGCCCTGATCGTCCACCCAGCCCCGGCCGCGGGCATAGGCGACCATGCCGGCGAAGCCCTCCTGCCAGTCGGCCTCGCCGGCACGGGGCGCGAGGTCGCGCAGCGCCGCCTCGGACACCCAGGCCGCGTCGCCGTCCGGCCGGGCCACCCGGGCGAGGGCAGCCTCCGCCGGAGCCGAGCCCCGCGCACCCGGGTCGAAGAGGATGGAGAAACGGCGGAAATCGTCCGGCCCCGTCAGCAGGACCGTCCCGTCGCGGGTGATCCGGACCTGCACGTCCCTACTCCGCCGCCATCGGAGCGGCGACGGCCGGCGCGTCCTCGCCCAGCTCCTTGCGGATCGCGGGGATGATGCGGCTGCCCCAGAGCTCGATCTGCTTCAGCATCGTCTTGTGGTCGAAGTCGCCGAGTTGGGTCTGGATGGCGATATGCTTTGGCCGGAGGATGCGGATCTCCTTGACCATCCGCTCCACCACCTGGTCCACGCTGCCGACGGGCAGGTTCGCGCGCATCTGGTCGAGGGAGAGGTCGTTCTGGCCTTCCTCCTCCTTTACCAGGAAGCCGTCGTCGGAATGGGCGCGGCGGTACTTCAGCGCCTCGGAGATGCGACGCTGATAGCGGGCGTTCTCCAGGTAGCTCGTCACCTCGGCCGCGTCGTCGCTGGCATAGGCGCAGCGGAGGAAGCCAATCTTCGCGTCGTCGATGTTCCGCCCTTCCTTCGCGGCGATGCCGGAGAGCCCCTCTCGCATCTGCCGCAGCCGCTCCTCTCCGCCGAAGAGCGCGGTGACGAAGAGGTTGTGGCCCTCCCGGAAGCAGCGGGCCTGGGTCTCGGGGTGGCCGGTGGCGACCCAGATCGGCGGTGTCGGCTTCTGCAGGCAGCGCATGCTGATGGAGGTCAGCGGCATCTGGATGTGCTGGCCCTCGTAGGAGAAGGCCCGCTCCTTCAGGCCGAGCTGGAGGACGTCGAGGTATTCGTGGAAGATCGCCGGCGCCTCCTCGATCTTCACGCCGAAGCGGTCGAACTCGAACTTCTGATAGCCGGAGCCGACGCCGAGCTCCAGGCGACCGTTGGAAACCACGTCGCAGAACCCGGCCTCCGCCAGGAAGCGCGCGGGGTGGTACATCGGCAGGACGCAGACCGCGCTGCCCAGCCGGATGCGCTTCGTCAGCGCCGCCATGTGGGCGATCATCATCAGCGGCGAGGGGCAGAGGCCGTAATTGGAGAAGTGGTGCTCCGCGTACCACGCCGTGTCGAAGCCGGCCTGGTCTGCGGCGACGGTCTGCTCGACGGCGCCGCGCAGCACCTCGTCCGAGGTCTGATGGTAGCCGCGCTGCTGCATCAGGATGAAGATGCCGAATTCCATGGACGTGCTCCCGTGTTGGGACCTGATTAGGCCCTGGCGGCATTCCGCAACAATGACCTATCTTCAAGAGGTATCTTTGCACTTTCCGCAAAGGCGGGGCGATGCGGCGCTTGCAGGCCATGGAACTCTTCGTGAGCGCGGTGCGGGAGGGCAGCTTCTCCGCGGCGGGGCGGCGGGCCGGGCTTTCCCCGGCCTCCGTCTCGCGCCAGATCGCGGCGCTGGAGGCCTCGCTGAACGCGCAGCTGCTGAACCGCACCAGCCGCACCCTGGCGCTGACCGATGCGGGCCGGGAATACCTCGCCCGGCTGGAGCCCATCCTGCAGAACATCGCGGAGGCCGAGGCCGCCGCCGCCGCCCTCCAGGCCACGCCCCGCGGAACCCTGCGGGTCCATTCCCGCACCATGTTCGGCATGCGCGTGGTATCGCCGCTGATCCCCGCCTTCCAGGCCCGCTTCCCGGAGTTGCGGGTGGAGCTCCGCCTGGGCGAGCACCCGGCCCGGCTGGCCGAGGAGGAGATCGACGTGGACCTCCGGATCGGCGCCCCGCCCGATGCCCAACTCATGCAGCGCCGCCTGCTGCGCAGCGAGCGCGTGCTGGTGGCCAGCCCCGCCTACCTCTCCGGCCGACCGGGCATCGCGGCCCCGCGCGACCTGCTCTCGCACGACTGCCTCGCCTACTGGATGGGGCCGGAGGACGTGACCTGGCGCTTCCTGACCGACGGCGCGCTGGAGGAGCTCCGCATCCCCACCCGCTTCTCCAGCAACAACGGCGAGGTGCTGCGCGGGCTGGCGATCGACGGCCATGGCATCGCCCTGCTGGACGACTACACCGTGCGGGAGGACCTCGGCGCGGGGCGCCTGCTGCGGCTCCTGCCCGGGGTCCGCGTGACGAACACCGGCTTCGACCTCGGCATCTACGCCGTGTTCCGGCAGACGAGCCTGCTGCCGGCGAAGGTCCGCGTCTTCCTGGACTTCCTGGTCGAGGCCATCCCAGCCCTGATGGGCCAGACGGGCGCCGGACATTGACTGACCGGTCGGTCCGCGACTAAGGGCCCGACGAACAGGGAGGGCAGGCAATGACGCGGATGTCGGGCCGCAGGGCTGTCATGGGCGCGATGGCGGCACTGGCCCTGGCCGGCCCTGCCCGGGCGCAGGGGCGCCCCGTGCGGCTGGTCGTGCCCTACGGGCCGGGCGGCGGGCCGGACGTCTTCGCGCGGCGGCTCGCGCAGGGGCTGGCGGCGCGGCTGGGCAGCCCGGTCGTCGTGGACAACCGCCCCGGCGCGACCACGATGCTCGGCACGGAATACGTCGCGGGCGCGGTGCCGGATGGCCTGACCCTGCTGATGGGCACCTCCACCACCTTCGCGGCGAACCCGCATCTGTTCCGCCGCGTGGGGTACAGCATCGCGCAGTTCCAGCCGATCACGCTGCTGATCCGCACGCGGCTCGCGCTCTATGCCAACACCGACCTGCCCGCGAACGACATGGCGGGCGTGGTCGCGCTGGCGAAGGCGGCGCCGCAGCCCCTGGCCTATGGCATCACGGCCCGCGGCAATTCCACCCACCTGACCGGCGAGGCGCTGAAGCTGGCCGCCGGGATCGAACTCGTCGATGTGCCCTACCGCACCACCGGCTCGATGCAGCAGGGGATCATCCGGAACGACATCCCGCTGGCCGTGGACGGCATCCCGGCCTGGCTGGGCCTGACGCGGGAAGGGCGGGTGAAGGTGATCGGCGTCACGGGCGACAGCCGCGTCGGCGCCCTGCCCGATACCCCGACCTTCGCGGAGGCCGGGCTGCGCGACCTGGGCCACCAGCACTGGTACGGGCTGCTGGCGCCGGCGGGCCTCCCCGCCCCCGTGCTGGCGCGCCTGCACGCGGCGACGGTGGCGACCATGGCCGATGCCGAGCTGTGGCAGAACCTGACGCATGAGGGTGCCACGATCGAGACGAACACCCCGGAGCGCTTCACCGCCCTGATCGCGGAAGAGACGGAAACCTGGGGCCGCGTCATCCGCCAGATCGGCCTCTCGCTAGAGTGACCAATGCCTTCCGAGAAGGGTGCTGCACGCCCCGAATCAAGGGCATCGGGCCCGTCCCGGCACACGGAATGCCGATGGTCACGGCCGTCCCACCATGCGATGGTGAGGATGGCTGACCGCCCGGTCAAGCGGCGCGGACGGAGGGATTTGGATGGCACGAGCCGCAGCGAAGATCGTGGAGCCCACCGATTCCGCCGAGCGCATGCTGCAGATCCTCTCGGAATCCGCGCGGCTCTTCGCGACCAGCGGCTATGACGGCACCTCGATGCGCGACATCGCCGAGGCCTGCGGCATCTCCAAGTCGCTGCTGTACCACCACTTCACCGACAAGGACGAGATCTTCGCCCGCGTCGCGCTCGGCTCCACACGGCAGCTCTACCAGTTCGTCTTCGACCGGCTGCCCGAGGGCGGGCCGGCGTCCGAGCGCATTCGCGCTTTCATGACCGCCACGGCCGAGTACTTCCAGCGCTACCGCTGGCACTGGATCGCCTCCACCCAGGCCTTCTGGAACGACCCCGAGCACCGGCGCGAGAAGGAGCGGATCATGTGGCGCGACCGCTACGAGGGGCTGATCCGCACCCTGATCCAGGAGGCGGTCGAGGCCGGGGAGGTCCGCGCCGTGGACGTCCCCCTGACCGGTCGGCTCGTCCTGTCGGCGCTGAACTGGATGCACCGCTGGTACAAGCCGGACCAGGGCCTGGCTGCGTCGGAGATCGCGGACGGCTACTTCGACATGATCTTCAACGGCATCAAGGCGGGCTGATCACCCCTCCAGCCGCAGGCCGATGCTGCGGATCAGGGTGCCCCAGCGCTCGCTCTCGCTCGCCAGCAGCGCCTCGAAGGCGGCCGGCTCGATGCCCTCCAGGGTGGAACCCTGCGCGGTCATCGCGTTGACCAGCGCCTCGCTCCGGAGCCCGGCCCGCGTGGCGGCCAGCAGGCGCGCCGCGACGACGTCCGGCGTGCCCGCGGGGGCGAAGAGGCCGTACCAGTAGGCCTGCGCCATGTCGGGAAAGCCGGCCTCCGCGAAGGTCGGCACCTCCGGCCAGGCGATGACGCGCCGCTCCCCCGTGACGGCCAGGGCGCGAATGTCACCGGACTGCACCATGCCGAGATAGGTCGCGAGGCCGTCGAAGCCGACATCCACGTCGCCCCGGATGATCGCCTGGGCGGCCGCGGTGCTGGCGCGGAAAGGCACGTCCGTCATCGTCAGCCCCGTGACCTGCTTCATCCTCTCGCCGGACAGGTGGGCGACGGCGCCGCGGTTGGTGGTGGTGAAGGTGATGCCGTGCGGCTGGCGGCGCGCATACGCGATCAGCTCGGCCACGCTCCGCACCGGCAGGCGCGGGTTGCAGTAGAGCGCGAGTTGGGCGCGCATGAGCTGGGTGATCGGGCGGAACCCCTCCAGCCGATAGGGCAGCCGCGCGAAGAGATGCGGGTTGACCGCGAAGGTAGTGGAGGAGGTGAGCAGCAGCGTGTACCCGTCCGGCCGCGACCCCGCGACGTGCTCCGCGGCGATGATGGTGGTGGCGCCGGGCCGGTTGTCGATGACGACCGTCTGCCCCAGCGCCTCCTGCATGGCGGGCACCATGGCGCGGGCGAGGATGTCGGGCTCCCCGCCCGCCGAGAAGGCGACGACCAGCCGCACCGGCCGGTCCGGCCGCCAGACTTCCTGCGCGCGGGCAAGGGGCGCCAGCCCCAGCCCGAGGGCCCCGCCGGTCAGGCTGCGACGTCCGATCGCGATGCTCATGCGTGTCCTCCCCTGCGCCCGGTTATTCGAGCGTGATGTTCTTCTCGCGAATGATGCGGCCCCACACCGCCATGTCCTGCGCCATCTGCTGACGCAACAGGTCCGGCGGGCCGGAGATGGAGCGGAGCGCTTCGGCGGCCAGCCGCTGGCGGATCAGCTCGCTCTCCATCGCCCGGTTGGCGGCGGCGTTCAACCGCGTCACCGCCTCGGCCGGCGTACCGGCGGGACAGAGAAGCGCCGTCCAGAAACCTGTGACGAGCTGGGGATAGCCCGCTTCCTTGAAGGTCGGGATCTCCGGCAGCAGCGAGGCGCGCTCCGGGAAGGACAGGCCCAGGAGACGCAGCTTGCCGGCCCGGACGTGCTCCAGCGTCGTGGTCGGCGCTTCGACGCTGATCTCGACGATGCCGGCGAGGAGGTCCGCGGTGGAGGGTCCGTTGCCGCGATAGGCCACGTCCGTCAGCCGGATGCCCATGGCGTCCGCCATCAGGATGCCGAACAGGTGCCCCACACTGCCCGGGCCATTCGTGGCGTAGCGCAGCGGGTTCGGGGCCGCCTTCGCGTAGTCCACAAAGCCCGCGATGTCGCGCGGTGGCAGGCCGGCGTTGATCGTGAGGGAGAGAGGCCCGTCGAACAGCAGCGCGACCGGCGCGAAGTCCTCCAGCGTGTAGGGCAGGTTGCGCCGCATCAGCACGTTCAGCGGCAGCCCGGCCGTGCCGCCGACGAGCACCGTCAGCCCGTCCTTAGGAGCCCGCGCCACCGCCTCCGTCGCGATGATCGCGTTGCCGCCCGGCCGGTTCTCCACGACGATCGTCTGCTCCAGCGTCCCCGACATGTGCTGGGCGATCAGGCGGGTGGCGATGTCGGTCAGGCCGCCGGCGGCGAAGGGGACGACAAGGCGGATGACGCGGCCGCCCTGGGCACGGGCCAGGGCCGGGGCGGCGAGGCCCGCCGCCAGCAGCGCGCGCCGGGATATCGGGGGCATGGACATCTCCTCCTGCGATCTTGGGGCAATCTTAGGTCCGACCTGACCGATCGGTCAACGACGGGACCATGATCTTCCCCGTTGCAAGGGTCAGACTTGATCGCTATGAACCCGCTGACTGACCGGTTGGACAGCAAAAGCGTCCTCCACGGCGGAAGAGGAGGAAGCGGGCATGTCCGACAGCATCGTGACGCTGGATGTCACCGACCATGTCGCCCTCGTCACCCTGAATCGCCCGCCGGTCAACGCGCTCAACCGCGCGATGCGCGACGCCCTCATCGAGACCTTCGACATCATCGCCGAGCGCGAGGACATCCGCGTCGCCGTGCTGACCGGGGCGGGCAGGACCTTCTGCGCCGGCGCCGACCTGAAGGACCGCCCGGACCCGGGCAAGGTCGGCGCCTTCCACGCCCACAACCGCGTGACGCGGGAGACCGGCAACGCCATCCGGGAATGCGCCAAGCCCGTCATCGCCGCGGTGAACGGCGCCGCGCTGGGCGCCGGCCTCGGCCTGATGGCGGCCTGCGACATCTATCTGGTCGCGGAGGACGCCGCCTTCGGCATGCCGGAGATCGACGTCGGCCTGGCCGGCGGCGGCGCCATGCTGCGCACGATCTTCGGCCGCTCCACCATGCGCCGCCTGATGTACACCGGGGACCGCCTGACCGGCGCCGACCTCCTCCGCCGCGGCATCGTGGAGGACGCCCTGCCGCGCGAGGCGCTGCTGCCCGCGGCGCTGGAGATGGCCGACCGCATCGCGAACAAGAGCCCGCAGGCGATCGGCTACGCGAAGAAGTCCGCCAACATGGTGGACCTCATGCCGCAGCGCGACGCCTACCGCTTCGAGCAGGACTTCACCGTGGCGCTGTCCCGCACCGAGGACGCGAAGGAGGCCCGCACGGCCTTCGTCGAGAAGCGCAAGCCGGTCTTCACGGGGCGCTGAGATGACCACCATCGGCGCCGGGCTGGACGCCATCCTCACGCCGCGATCCATCGCGATCATCGGCGCCTCCCAGGACGAGACGAAGGTCGGCGGCCGGCCGGTGGAGCTGCTGCGCCGCCACGGCTTCCCCGGCACGATCTATCCCGTCAACCCGCGCGCCGCGGAGGTACAGGGGCTGCGCGCCTATCCGTCCGTCGCCGCGCTGCCGGAGGCTCCGGACCTCGCCATCATCGCGGTCGCGGCCGAGGCGACGCCGGACGCGCTGGACGCCTGCGCCGCGAAGGGCGTGCGGGGCGCGGTGATCTTCTCCTCCGGCTTCGCCGAGCTGGGCGAAGCCGGGCAGGCCCTGCAAGCGCGATTGCGAGAGACGGCGCGGCGCAGCGGCATGCGCGTGCTCGGCCCGAACTGCCTCGGCGCCGTCAGCATCGCCGAGCGCAGCATCGCCACCTTCTCCATCGTGCTGGAGAGCAGCCTGCCCCAGGCCGGCCCGCTCGGCATCGCCTCCCAGAGCGGCAACATCGGCAGCTACACCGCCCTGCTGGCGCGGGAGCGCGGCGCCGGCGTCAGCCGCTTCCTCACCACCGGCAACGAGTGCGACGTGGACATCGCGGACGCCATCGCCTGGCTCGCGCGGGACGGGGCCACGAAGGTCATCCTCTGCGTGCTGGAGACCTGCCGCCACGCCCCCCGCTTGGTCGCCGCGCTGGAGGAGGCCCGGGCCGCCGGCAAGCCGGTAATCGCGCTAAAGATCGGCGCCTCCGAGGCCGGCCAGGCCGCCGCAGCCTCCCACACCGGCGCGCTGGCCGGATCGGACGCGGTGTTCGACGCCGTGCTCCGCCGCGCCGGCGCCGTGCGCGTGCAGGGCGTGGAGCAGTTGCTGGATCTCGGCCACGCCGCCGCCGTGCTGGGCGACCGGTTGCCTAAGAGCCGGCGCGCGATGCTGCTCACCGCATCGGGCGGGTTCGGCGTGCTGATGGCAGACGCCGCCAGCGCCGCCGGCCTGTCCCTGCCCATGCCGTCCGAGGCGACGCAGGCCCGCATCCTGGCCGCCGTGCCCTACGCCTCCCCGCGCAACCCCATCGACGCCACGGCGCAGATGTCCAGCCGTCCGGAGATCCTGGAGACGGTCCTCTCCGCGGTGCTGGAGGATGAGGACTGTGACGCGCTGCTCATCCTCCTCTCTGCCTCGCTCTACCTGCCGCGCCTGCGCGGCGTGTACATGCCGACGCTGCGCCGGCTGCGGGAGCGCCATCCCGACAAGATCGTCATGCTGGCGGTGCACGGACCGCAGGATGCGATCGCCGAGCTGAATGCGATGGGCTACCCGGTGGCGGACGGCGTGGGACCCTCCACCCTGGCGCTGGCGGGCCTCTGCAACCTCGCCGCGGCGCGCAGCCTGCCGCCACTTCCACCGGCCCCGCCGCCGGCGGCGCCGCTCGATCCCGACACCATCCGCACCGAGGCCGGCGCGAAAGCCGCCCTGGCCGCGACCGGCGTGCCCGTCCTGCCCGAGCGCGTCGTCGCCAGCGCGGCGGAGGCCGCCGAAGCCGCCACCGGCATGGGCTTCCCCGTGGTGCTGAAGATCCTTTCCCCCGACCTGCCGCACAAGACGGAGGTCGGCGGCGTGGTCCTCGACCTGCCTGACGCGGCGGCGGTGGCGGAGGCGCACGACGCCATGCTCGCCCGCGTGCGCGCCGCCGCACCGGCCGCGCGGATCGAGGGCGTGCTCGTCTCCCCCATGGTCCGCGGCGGGACGGAGATGATCCTCGGCACGAAGCGCGACCCGGTCTTCGGCCCCGTCGTCCTCGTCGGCCTCGGCGGCATCTTCGCGGAGGTGATCGGCGACGTCGCCGTCCGCCCCGCCCCGGTGGACGAGGCGGAGGCGGCCGCGATGCTCCGCTCCTTGAAGGCCTTCCCCGTGCTCGACGGCGCGCGCGGCCGCCCGAAGGCCGACCTGCCCGCCGCCGCCCACGCCATCGCCGCCCTGTCGCGCTTCGCCGCGCAGCACGCCGCGACGGTGGCGGAGATCGACATCAACCCCCTGCTGCTGCGGCCGGAGGGTCAGGGCGCGGTCGCGCTGGACGCCCTGATCGTGCCGGCGACGGAGAACCACCCGTGATGGACGGCCCCGTGATAGATGGGAGGGCGCAGGACCTGACGGGCGAGGCGTTCCGGGCCTATGCCCGCGACTGGCTCGCCGCCAACGTGCCGGCCGGCTTCCTCTCGGACCGGCCCGGCTACGCCACGCCGACGCTGCAGCAATGCCGGGATTGGGAGGCGGCGATGCACCGCGCCGGCCTCGCCGGCATCACCTGGCCGCGCGCCTATGGCGGCCATGGCCGCACGCTGCGGGAACACCTGATCGCCAACCAGGAGATCGGTCGCCTCGCCCTACCGGAGAGCGTCTCCTCCATCGGCAAGGAGCTCGCGGGCCCCATCATCCTCGCGATCGGGACGGAGGAGCAGAAGCGCCGCTACCTCCCCGCCATCCTGGAGATGCGGGAGATGTGGTGCCAGGGCTTCTCGGAGCCCGAGGCGGGATCGGACCTCGCCGGCCTGCGCACCCGCGCTGTGCGGGACGGCGCGGGCTGGCGCGTGACGGGGCAGAAGATCTGGACCAGCGGCGCCGCCAAGGCCGCGCGCTGCCTCCTGCTCGCGCGCACCGGCCCGCTGGAGGACCGGCACAAGGGCCTCGCCCTCTTCGCCGTGCCGATGGACGCGCCGGGCATCCGGGTGCGCCCGATCCGCCAGATCAACGACAAGGAGGGCGGCTTCGCCGAGGTCTTCTTCGACGAGGTCCCGGTCGGGCCGGAGGACGCGCTCGGCGCCCCGGACGAGGGCTGGAACGCCGCCATCCGCGTGCTGGGCATCGAGCGCGCGACCAACCGCATGTACCGCGCCTGGCGCTTCGAGAACGAGTTGCGCCACCTGATCGCCGCCTGCAAGCAGGACCCTGCCCTGGCACCACTCCTGGCAGACGGCGCCTACCGCCAGCGCATCGCCGCGACGCAGGTGGACATCGAAGTGGTAAAGGGCAACGTGGAGCCGGTGGTGGACGCCCTCGTCGCCGGTGAGGCGATCGGCGCGCGCGGCAGCCTGATGAAGCTCCACTGGAGCGAGGCGCACCAGCGCTTCGCCGCCCTGGCGACCGAGATGCTGGCGATGGCGAGCCCGGACGCACCGCCCGCCGTGAAGCAGGCGCTGAAACGCTTCAAGGACATCTACCTCCAGGCCCGCGCGGAGACGATCTACGCCGGCACCACGGAGATCCAGCTCGGCATCATCGCCGACCGCGTCCTGCAACTGCCGCGGGGGAAGTGAGCATGGACGCCATCACGACCGGCCTGGACCCGGCGGAGTTCGCGGACAGCGCCGCGCGCGCGGTGGCCGCCTGTGCGGCCCTGGACCCGGCCGGCCGCGCGGCGCGGCTGGCGGAAGACGGCCTGCTCGGCGTGCTAGCGGGAGAAGAGGTCGGCGGCCTCGCCCTGGAGCCGCGCTTCGCCGTGCCGATCCTGCAAGCGGCCGGCGCCGGCGACCTGGCCTTCCCGCTGCTGGAAACCCTGCTGCTCGCGCGCCACCTCGCCGGCCCGGCACCCGATATCGCGGCGGCCCTCATCGCGGGAGAGGTGCGCGGCACCATCGCCTGGGCGGGCACCGCGCATCCGGACCTGACCGGCACGGTCGGCCGCGCCCCCATGGCGCGCGGCGCGGACTGGGTGCTGGTGCGCGTGGCGGACGGCGCCGCGCTGCTGCCGGCGGCCTCGCTCACGCTGTCGGACGCCATCGGCCTGGACGAGACGGTGCCGGAGCAAACAGTCGCTCTGTCCGGCGCTCCCCCTGCCGCACGCCTGGACGGCAACACCTGGGCAGCGCTGACCGAAGACGCGCTCGTCCTGCGCGCCGCCCTCATCCTCGGCGCCGCGGAAACCTGCCTTGGCCTCGCGGTAGAGCACGTCTCCACCCGCCGCCAGTTCGGCAAGCCGCTGGTGGCGAACCAGGCCATGCGGCACCTGCTGGCCCGCCACAAGCTGGCCCTGGAGGGCCTGCGCGGCGCCATCACCCGCGCCACGACCAGTGCTTCGGACGCGACCGGGCTGCTCGCCCGCCGGGCCGCCTTCCTGACCGCCGCGGCCCAGGGCCCGCTGATCGCCGAGGGTGTCATCCAGGCCCATGGCGGCATGGGCTTCACCTGGGAGGTGCCGGTCCACCGCCACCTCCGCCGCATCCGCGCGCTGGAGGCGCAGGGCGACGCGCCGCGCCTGCGCGAGGCGGTGGCCGCCGCCCTGATCGACGCGAACGAGAGCGGATCGCCATAGGCACGACCCCGACTCTTCGGACAATGACTCTAGGAGGAGACGCGACGTGGAACAGCCCATGGCCGGATTGCTGACGGACCGCGTGGCCCTGGTGACGGGGGCAGGCGCCGGCATCGGCCGCGCCACCGCCCGTCGGCTCGCGGCGATGGGCGCCGTGGTCGGCGTGAACGACCTGAAGCAGGAGCTGGTGGACGCCACCGTCGCGGAGATCGAGGCCGCCGGCGGCCGCGCCATCGGCATCGCCCGCAACGTCGCGTCCCGCGACGCGATGCGGGAGGCCGTGCTGGGCCTCGCCGAACGCGCCGGCCGGTTCGACATCCTGGTGAACAACGCGGCCTGGGTGCGCTACCAGGCCGTGCCGGACATCGCGCCGGACACCGTGGACCGCATGTTGGAGGTCGGCTTCAAATCGGTGATCTGGGGCATCCAGGCCGCCGCCGAGGTGATGGACCCGGCCCGTGGCGGCTCCATCATCAACGTCGCCTCCACGGCGGGGCTGCGCGCCACGCCGTCCTCCATCGTCTACAGCGGCATCAAGGCGGGGGTGATGGGCCTCACCCGCGCCGCGGCCGCCGACCTGGGTGCTCAGGGCATCCGGGTAAACGCCATCGCGCCCTCCGCCGTCCCGACCGAGGGCACGGCGAAGCACCGCACGGAGGAGAAGGACAGGAAGCGCATCGCCCGCACGCCGCTCGGGCGCCTCGGAACCGTGGAGGACATCGCCAAGGCGATCGGATTCCTCGCGACGGATCAGGCGAGCTTCGTCACCGGCCAAGTGCTGGCCGTGGATGGCGGCATCACCACGACCAACATCTGATCAGCCCGTCACCGCCATCAGGGCGGGCACGCCGACCGAGCAGGCGTGCACGCCGAGATGCGCCGTCATCTGCAGCACCTGCAGCAACTCCTCCCGCGTCGCGCCCAGGCGGATCGCACGGCGGATGTGCAGCCGCGTCGCGTTGCGGTCCAGTTCGGTGAAGCACGCCGCCAGCGCCACCGAGATCAGCGCGCGGGACCGCTCGTCCAGCCCCTCTCCCGCCTCCCGGCAGAGCAGCAAGTCCAGCATCACCGCGAAATAGGCGGGATCGAGCCGCAGCATGCGGTCGCAGAAGTCGGGCCAGTCGCCGAACCGCGCCTCGTAGGCCTCGCGCAACGCGCGGTGCTCCGGGGCCTGCGGAGGCAGCGGCTGGCCGGCGGCTTCCAGCTCCTCCACCAGGACCTCAAGCCCCATGGCCACGCCGTCCAGCCCCTGCATGGTGGCGAGGTGCAGGACCTCCATCACCTGCAACGGCGTCGCGCCACACTCCAACGCCAGCCGCATGTGAAGCGTCAGGCCGGACAGGAAGAGATGCGTGCCGGACCCGTCCAGCGCGACATAGATCAGCTCGCACATCACGGGCGACAGGGGACCGCTGGCCGCGGGGTGGCCGGCATAGCGCGCATAGGCGTTGAGGAAGTTGGGGCTCAGCCGCAGCAGCCCCTCCGTCCACGGCTTCCAGTAGCCGCGCGCCTGGATGTAGGCGGCCTTCATCGCTTCCTGCTCGGGGGTCAGGTCGGTCATGCGCTGATGTCCATTCCACCATTGGCGCCGAGGCCGCCATCCACGGGAACGACGCTGCCGGACACGAAGCCCGCCGCCGGCGACAGCAGAAAATCCGCCACGGCCGCGATCTCCGCCGGCTCGGCCAGGCGGCGCAGCGGGATGCGGGGAAGCCAGCGGGCGCTGTCCGGTCCCATGAGGCCCGCGGCCAGGCAGTTCACCCGGATGCCGCTCGCCCCCCACTCGCAGGCCATGGTGCGCGTCAGCATCCCGACCGCCGCGGCCTCCGGCCCCGACACGCCCTGCTCCGGCAGCCCGACCTGGCCGAGCGCGGAGGTCAGGTTCACGACCGCGCCGTATCCCTGCCGCAGCATCACCCGCCCGGCCGCCTGCGCCCCGAGAAAGATGCGCTCCAGATGCCCGGCCTCGTCCGGCCGCGGGTCGGTGTTCAACAGGCCGTCCAGCCGCGGCAGCCGGTCCAGCCCCTCGCCGGCCGGCACCGCGACCGCACCCCGCGCCGCGAGCCGGGCGGCGAGCGCCCCGCCCACCGGCCCGGGCCCGACGGCGATCACCGGGGCGCCCGGCGGCGGCGCGGCCGGCCGGGCGCCACGCACCAGGTTCGCGTCCTCGCTCCCGCCATAGGCATGCGAGGCGCCGTCCGCCACCAGCAGCGCGCCCGTCATGTATCCCGCATCAGGGGAGGCGAGGTGAAGGATGGCGGCGGCGATCTCCTCCGGCTCGCCCATGCGGCCGAGCGGGATGCGCCGCGCGGCCTTCGCCGCATCGACGCGCTCCTCCGCGATCAGGCGGTCCACGAGCTCCGTGCGCGTGTAGCCCGGCGCGATCGCGTTCACCCGCACCCCGTCCCGCGCGAAGGCGAGGGCGTGGTTGCGCGTCAACGCCACCACCCCCGCCTTGGAGGCGCTGTAGCCGTTGCGCAGCGGGATGGCTCGCAGCGCAGCGCCGGACGCCACGTTCACGATGACCCCGCCGCCCTGCCGCCGCATCAGCTCGAAGGCGTTCAGCGCGGCGGCCTCGACGCCGCCCAGGTTGAGCGCGATGAGGCTGCGGAACCCGTCCAGCGACTGGTCCACCACGGGCGTGCCGCCGTCGATCCGGCCGGCATTGTTCACCAGCACGTCCAGGCGCCCGTGCCGCGCCCCGATGCCGGCGATCAGGGCGGCGACCGCGGCGGCATCGGCCATGTCCACCGCGATCCCCTCATGGGGCCCGCCAAGTTGTACGGCGCGATCCGCGGCGCGCGCGCCGTCGATATCGGCCAAGAGAACCGTGCGGCCCGCGGCGGCAAAGGCGCGCGCGGTGGCCCAGCCAATCCCGGCCGCGGCACCGGTGACGAGGACAACCTCACCCGTCGAGGAATGACTGGCCAGGATTGTTCCCTCCTTCACTATTCCGCCGGGGCCGCTGACCGGTTGGTCGGCACGATGGCAGGGTTCGTCTCAACGGTCCACCGCCAGATCGGGAGTAATCTCCGCGTTGACCGACCGGTCAGTCCTGACCTATCACCGCGGCATAACGCCAGGCCCGGGAAGCGGCCGACGGACGACAGGGAGCCCGCCATGCCCGCCCTCACCCGCCGCGCGGCCGTCGCGACCGCCGCGGCGCTCCTCGCCCCGATCGGGGCCCGCGCCCAAGCCTTCCCCGACCGCCCCGTCCGCCTGATCATGCCCTACGGTCCGGGCAGCGAGCCGGATACGCTGGGGCGGCAACTCGCCCAGGGCATGGCGGCGCCGCTCGGCCAGCCGGTGGTCGTCGAGAACCGGGTCGGCGGTTCCAGCATGATCGGTGCGGAGGCCGTGTCGCACGCGCGTCCAGACGGCTACACGCTGCTCTTCGCCGGCTCCACGGTCTTCGCCGCCAACCCGCATCTCTTCGGCCGCACGCCCTACCGGGCCGAGCAGTTCCAGCCCATCACCCTGCTGATGCGCGGCCGCATCCTGCTCTACACCAACCCGGCCCGCGGCTTCGCGGACCTGCGCGACCTGATCGCGAAGGCCCGCACGGCCCGGGAGCCGCTGCGCTTCGGCAGCACCGGCCGGGGCAACGGCACGCATCTCTCGGCCGAGCAGTTCCGCGTCCAGGCCGGGCTGGAGATGACTGACATCGCCTACCGCACCACGGTCGAGATGCAGCAGGGGCTGCTGCGGGGCGACATCGACCTCGCCTTCGACAGCGTCGGCCCCTATCTCGGCCTCCTGCGGGACGGCCGGCTGAAGGCGCTCGGGACGGCGGGGGCGCAGCGAATCGGCGTGCTCGCGGACATCCCCACCTTCGCCGAACAGGGCTTCCCGGAACTCGGCATGCCCTACTGGTACGGGCTCTACGGACCGGCCGGCCTGCCCGCGCCGGTGCTCGCGCGGCTGCACGGGGCGGCGGTCGCCGCCATGGCCGACCCGGCGCTGCTCGCGCGCGCGGAGGCGCAGGGCGCCACGATCGAGACCCAGGACATCGCCACCTTCACCGAGATGAACCGGGCCGAGTTCGCGGCCTGGGGACGTCTCATCGGCGCCCTGGGCATTCGGCTGGACTAAAAACCAGATCAGAGACTTGGGAGGGATCCGTGATGGAGTGCCGCATTCCCGATGCGTCCACGAAAGCGAGCCACCTCGGACGGCGTGGCCTGCTGGCCGCGCCATTCGTACTGGGCCTCGCCGGCCGCGCAGCCGCGCAGGGGCGCCCGATCCGCATCGTGGTGCCCTTCGCCGCGGGCAGCGAGCCCGACATCCTGGCGCGCCGCCTGGGCGCGGCGATGCAGCCGATCCTCGATCAGCCCGTGGTGGTGGACAACCGCCCCGGCGCGAACACGGTGATCGCCTCGGCGCATGTCGCGCAGTCCCGGCCGGATGGGGAGACGCTCCTGCTCACCTCCTCCTCGACCTTCGCGACGCTGCCGAACCTCTATGCCCGCCCCTCCGTGCGCCTGGACCAGTTCGAGGCGATGACCATGGCCATGCGGGCGCACATGGTGCTCTACATCAACAAGGACGTGCCCGCGAACACCATCCCGGAGCTCCTGCAATGGGCCGGTGCCCAGCGCGACCCCATCCACTACGGGGCGAACCGCGGCGCGATCGGGCATCTCTGCGGGGAGCGGATGAAGCAGGTCACCGGCATCCGGATGAATGACATCTCCTATGGCGGGTCACTCGGCATGCAGCAGCTGCTCATGAACGGTGACATCAAGCTTGCCTTCGACGGCGTGCCGGCGCATGCGGAGATGGTGAACACCGGCCGTCTGAAGGCGCTCGGCATCACCGCCGACCATCCCTGCCCGATGCTGCCGAACGTGCGGCCGCTGGCGGAGCAGGGCTACGGCAACATCGCCATGTCCTACTGGTACGGGATCTTCGCGCCGAAGGGCACGCCGCGGTCCGTCCTGGCGCGGCAGATCGACGCCATCCACCGCGCCCAGAACGCCCCCGAGCTGACGCGCCAGTTCGCCGCCCAGGGCGCCGAGCTGCAGGGCAACGCGCCCGAGGCGTTCCGCGGGATGATCGAGAGCGAGCGCGAGACCTGGGGCGCCCTGATCCGGTCCATCGACCTGCGGCTGGACTGAGCCATGCGTCCCGCCGACATCCGCATCACCCGCGTGGGCACGACGAAGGATCGCCTGGGGGAAGGCCCGATCTGGGACGCCGAGACCGCGTGCCTGTTCTGGATCGACTCCCTCGCCGGCGTCATCCACCGACTGGACCCCGTCAGCGGGGCGCGACAGGACTACACGGTGCCCGCGCCGATCGGGTCGATGTCGCTCTGCCGCTCGGGCGGCGCGATCCTCGCGCTGCAGGACGGATTCCATCGCCACGACTTCGAGACGGGGCGGACCACGCCCTTCGCGTCGCTGGGCCTGAACCACCCGAACGTTCGGCTGAATGACGGCAAGACCGATCGGCAGGGCCGCTTCCTGGCCGGCACCATGCACCTCCATCGTGGCGAGGAGGAGCCGGTGGTCGGCGGCCTCTTCCGCCTCAACCCGGAGGGCACGGTGACGCCTCTGGTCCACGACATTGCCACGGCGAACGGGCCCTGCTTCAGCCCCGATGGCCGCACCTTCTATTTTGCGGATAGTTCCAGGCAGACCATCTGGGCCTTCGACTACGACACCACCTCCGGCACGCCCCATAACAAGCGTCTCTTCGCGGACCTGCGACCGCTTGGTACAGCGCCCGACGGCGCGACAGTCGATGCCGACGGCCATGTGTGGTCGGCGCTGGTCCGCACAGGGACTATTGCCCGCTTTGATCCCGCCGGCCGCATCGTCTTTCAACTCGAGTTTCCTGTGCGCTATCCGACCAGCCTTGCTTTCGGTGGCCCCGCTCTCGACGTCCTGTACGTGACATCCATTTCGAAGAGCGTGCGCTTCGAGGATGTGCACGAGGATGCTGGTGGCCTCTTTGCGGTCGAGCATCTTGGCGTTCGCGGGTTGGCGGAGCCGCGCTGCACACTCTCGGGGTAGCTGTCCGCCTGAGGCGGGGGTGCCTCGCTGATCTACCACGACGCAGCCCATCGGAAGTCCCGGCTTGGCGGCATCTTCGTCGGAGGCTGGCGCCTGCTGCCCGGTTCTGGCCGCCGGACCTCGTCAGCCCGGCCCAGGACCCACTCGGCCCACTCGCCTCCTTGGCCGGTCAGTAACAGGGGGTCGAGCAGGTCCGATCGGTCCTCCAGCCGGCCCAGCGCTCCCGCTCCATGACCCCGGGAACCGTCGCTGCCGTCAGCGACACTGGCCAGGTCAGGCCAGGCGCCGTCTCCGCCTGGCCCGGCGGTCCAACTCGCCATGAACCAGCGCTCCGACACCATGCGCTGGGATACGGTAAGCGCGGCTAACGGGTCCTTGGCCTTGTGGCTTGATGGTCAGCCCGCATTCGGGTTAGCCGCGCCACTCAAGATGACCTCCGACACTGCGCTCACGAAACTCCTCGGGCAGCGCGTTCAGCCGCGCCGGATCACCATGGGTCGATGTCGGCACGACCGTAGATCGCGGCAGCCCCGCTGGCTTAATCACCTTCTGCTCCTACCGACGCCGGATGGGGATGAGCATCAGATTTGTCCGACTTCTGCCACTTGGTGCAGGTCGTACGAGCCCCGAGGCGCGGTGTGTCTCATCAGGCCCACGTGACGGACGAGACGACACGATCATTGAAATGCGCCCTCGCAATGGCGCATCCCACCGTCATGCCCGCCCTCCCACGCCGCATCGCCCTCCTCGCATCCCTTGCTGCCCTCACCGCCACTGGGCGGCCCTCGCGCGCCGATCCCGTGCCGCGCGCTGATGCCTTGAGCGGGCAGCACCCCGCCGCCTATTACCGCGCCGCCGCGGAACTCTTCTCTTCCGGTCAGAGGTCCGACGCCGTCTTCCTTTTCTACCTCGGACAGCTCCGTTTCCGGACGCACCTCGCCGCCCGCCCGAACCTACCGCCCGACCAGGACCGCGCCCTCTTCGCCTCGCTCTCTGAGTCCGTCGGCCGCCCGGCCAATGAATGGGCTTTCGGCGATATCCCGGCCCTCATTCGGACCCTCGATGCCGTCCTGGTCTACGACGCACGCAACCCCGACACCTTCACTTCGCCCACACAGTTCCCGACCCCCTCGCGCCAGACCCGCGCTGGGCTCCAAGGAATGCGTGACGAAATTGGTCGCCGCGCTGACGAGATACGCCGTGAACGTGCCTCCCGCGGCCTTGCGAACCGCTGACCTCTTCAGGCCAGTGCCGTGCTTTGCCACTCCCAACCTCCCCACAGCGGCATCATCAATCTTGACCGGTCTTGCCTTGAGACTGTCTCCTGTCCATGAAAGCTTTCCCTACATCCGGCGCGATCTGCGTTGGCCGCGCCAACGCGCCGAAGTACCCCGGTCAGCCCGCTCCCGGGCCGCTTCTCCATGGCTGAGGGACCCTGTCTCCCAGCCGAGAGATCCGCATACAGGAACGCCTGAGCCATTGCCTCGAGCAACACCGGGCAGCGTGCGTCTGGACCTCGCAACTTCAGGTTCTCCGACTCAGTCCAGACGGCCCCCATCTTCCATCAGGTCTTATCCGGACCTCCCAGACGAACTGGCCATGCAGGTGGCAGGTGCTCGACGCGCCGAGTTGCCGGAAGCAAGTGAACTGGACTCTGGTCACCTGAACGACATGCGCCCCATCCTCCCTAACCTGGCCTCACCTGTTGCCCACGCTGAGCGAACCGTCGTGACCCAGGCGGCAGCACGGGTATCGGGGCCGGTGGCCGGTTGATCCAGACTGGCGCGCGCAACGCCACGGTGCGGGTCTGAAGCGCCCTGTCTTCATCGATGCGGCGGGCAATCCGGGCGAAAGCGGGGGTCAGATTGCTGTAGTCACCAACGGGATTCGGCCCTCGAGAGGCCGCGGGGAGGACCCCATACTGAGACCTTCCCGGCCAGATCGCCAGGACTCTCTCCGCATAGGCGCTGCCGATCCCGCGTGCCATTGAGTGGTAACCGGCCGCTGCTCCGGGCCAGCTTCCCGTGGTTTGATACAGCGCATTCAGGAAGCGCGCCGCGTAAGTGACATTGATTTGCGGATCGAACGCCGCGTCCAAGGATGGAAACGCGGTGGGATGATGCTGGAGGTTGACCTGAGCACAGCCAACGTCAATCGAACGGATCCCGCTCGCCTGGAATCGACGGACGGCAGCAATGGCTTCATCCTTGTTCTCGAAGTAATAGCCCGCTCCTGCGGCATTGATCGTCCACGGCCAAGGCACCCGGCGGCCGCTGATCGGATCGACCCGCCCACTCTCGACGAGAGCGATGCTGCGCAGCAATTGCGCCGGTATGCCGCTGCCCCGTTCGGCGGCCTCGATTGCGGTCAGGCAGAGGTTACCAGGACCGAGCAAAGGCGGCGCTGGCTGCGACGCGGCTTCGAAGCTCGGCACCAGCAGCACCGACGCTGCTAGTACAGCGCGGTGGCCCCTCAACCTGGAACCTCGGTGGCTTCCAGCGCTGATTGGATGCAGAGTGTATGTTTCATTCACTTGGCATCCTTCGAAGCGAGTGAAGCGCGAGTGTTTCGCCGCCCTTCAGGCAGCAAGCTTTGCGCCAAGGAGAGACCGGTAGATTTATCAGGGCGCTAGCTGAGGCCCTCTCTGGTCGGTGGCGCCTCCTGTAAGTTTTCCTGACACCGCAAGGTCGAGGTCCTTCGGTCCGATGAGCCGGCCGGCCTGCTCTACGAGGCCGCGGCCTGGACCCTGGAGAACGCAGTCCCACCGCTGACGGAGGCGGAAGGGCTAGCCGTGGCACGGCATCGCCGCGCTTCATCGCCTCGGCATCACGGGCTTCACCGCTGCCAATGCCACGGCGAATATGGTGCGCGGCGCGACCCGAGCTGCGTCCATCCCGGAGCAGACAACGCGGATGACAGCATCTTACCGGACGCGGCCCTACCGTTGTTCACCAGCGCCCCGGCCGCGCTCTCAGGCGCGGGAACCTCACAAGTTATCTTCGGCCAGGCTTGTCGGCCGACCTAATCCTCCTCGATCGGGGTCTGTTCGCCGTTCCTGCCGAGGAGATCAAGGAGACGCAGGCTTGGCCACCTTGTTTGCGGGAAGATTGGTTGACGGGATGCTGTAGCGCCCTTCGCCGGCACCAACTCCCGCGCATCGCGACGCGGCCCTCGAAGCGATGGTCCCGCGATCACTGAGAGCGGCCTCATGCGGAGCAGGGAGGGGCAGCTCGGCGCCGGGGTGCGCGGCGAAGGTCTCGGACAGGTTGAATCCGCCCGGGCAGCGCGACGGTTTTCACCTGTGAGGGAGCTGCGGCAGGCGATGGCTCCCGGCGGAGTTCCTCGCCGAGCCAGGCGGCAAACAGACGCCCCTCCGCCTGACGAAGCGCCCCTGGGCGCGTGACCAGCCAGTACGAGGTGTTCCCCTCGACGGGCTTTCCGAGAATGGCCAGGCGGCCGGATGCCAGGTCGGCGGCACAGGTCGGCAATCGCGCGAGGGCGATGCCCAACCCTTGTGCCGCGGCGTCGGTGGCCATGTGGATGGTATCGAAGTGCAGCCCGGTCGCGCCATCCGGCGAGGGCACATCCTGTGCCGCCGCCCAGGCCGCCCAGTCCTCGCTGGCCGGCGTCACGTGGATGGGTGCCAGTCGGCGGAGTGCTTCCTGAACCGGGATGCCCGTGACGGAGACGGGGCCGACCGGTACGAGCCGGACGGGCACGAGGCGATGCCACTCGCCCGGCCCCACCGGTTCGCGCGACATGCGGATGGCCATGTCGAACCGGCCGTCCCCGAGTTCCACCCACGCATGTTCCGTCGTGATGGAGACGGAAAGGCCGGGATGACGACGGCGAAGCTGCGGCAGGCGCGGCAGGAGCCACCGGGCGGCGAAGGTGGGCGCGGCACTCACACGCAATCCGGCGCGGCTCCGGCCGCGCCGCAAGCGATTCATGGCGCGCGAGAGCCCCTCGAACGCCGGGGTTGCTTCCCCGAGGAGGTCCGCTCCCGCGGGCGTGAGAACGAGCTTGCGGGCGTTCCGCGCGAAGAGCGCCACGCCCAGGCGGTCCTCGAGTGCCCGGATACCGTGGCTCACCGCACTGGCCGTGACCCCGAGTTCCTTCGCGGCCTCGACGAGGCTGCCGAGGCGCCCCGCAGCCTCGAAGGCGCGCAGGGACGAGAGGGGAGGAAGGTCGTGGGCCATGGCACTCTTCGATGACAAGGAAGCCGAAGCCGCGAGCCCGTGTCTCCAATTCGTTGAGCATGGCAGCCCCGAGGGGAGCGCGCCTCATCTTTGCTGAGGAGAACTCGATCCACCTGGGCGCCGTCCCGCTGCAGGCTTTCCGCCGAGCATCGGGACGCCCTCCATGAAATCATGGCCACCCTCTTCCATCGTGACACCCTCTCCGTGCGCAACCCCGACCGACGGGTCGGCCAGCCTCGCCAGAGGACGCGAATTCTGGCGCCTGCCAGTGGTCGGGCTCGTCAGAAGCTGGTTCGCCCGGTGCCGGGAGCGCCGCGAACTCGAGGCGCTCACCCCACGAGAGCTGCGGGATTTCAACGTTTCCAGGTACGACGTTCTGATCGAAGCGCGGAAGCCGTTCTGGCGCATGTGACCCAGGCCGCACGGGCGGATCACTGTGATATGCCAACCGAGCGGCCGGTGGCTCCAGGGATCGGCGCACCTCGCCGTTCCCACCGCGGCACCCGGGTTGGGCCCGCATCCACACGGGCCAGATCGGCAGGGCCGATGAAGACAGCACCAAGGATGCTCCCTTCGCGGCGGTCCCTGCCGCGGAGGCTCCGCCAAGGGCGAGGTCGAGCAGCTATCCCTGATCTTCGCGGCCCGCGTGGTCGGCCTCGTCAAGTGCCCCCTCGGCGAACTCTTCGGCCTGCCAAACTTCGGCGTGAATTTGACGACGCTCGCCTCGGCGGGCCTGCTCCGCGCTGCACCACGTCCACTCGCGGCAGGACGAGTTCATCTACGTTCCCGAGGGTGAGCCCCCCCTTCACACCGACCGTGGCGAGGCACGCCTCCGCCCCGGCATGGTCGCGGGCTTCCTGGCGGGCGGGACAGCGCATCACCTGGAGAACCGGACGGACCGCGACTGCGTCATCCCGGAGATCGGAGACCGCACAGCGGGAGACACGGGAAGCTACCGGGATGACGACCTTCGGGCCGTGCTTGGGCCGGATGGCCAGTGGAATTTCACGCGGAAGGATGGCAAGCCTTGGTGAGGCGCGGCCCCATACATCAGACCACCACCGCGCGCCGGGGGAGGCGCGGATGAGCATCGAGGACCTCTCGACCATCGCGGAGCGGTACCGGCGCTTTGCGGATGAGGAAGCCGCAGGCCGGTCGCCGCTCTACGAAACGCTGGCACGCGGGATCGCCGGGGACGAGGCAGTGCTGCGCTTCGTCCTGTCGCTTCCCGAGGCGAAGCGTCAGCCCAACCTCCTTCTGGCCGCCGTCCGCCACCTGTTCGGACCGCCCGAGACCATGGCAGCCCTGCGCACGATCCTCCTGGAGAATGCCGAGGCCGTCCGCTCCGTCATGCTCTTCCGCGCGACGCAGACGAATGAGCCGGGCCGCTGCGCCGCGCTCCTGCCCATCTTCGCGCGGCTGCCCGAGCCGCTGGCGCTGATCGAGATCGGCGCCGCCGCCGGACTCTGCCTGCTTCCCGACCGCTACGGCTACGACTACGGCGCGGTGACCCTACGGCCAGAGGCGGATTATGGCGCATACCCGATCTTTCCGTGCCAGCTCGGGGAAACGGTGCCTATCCCCGGGTCGCTGCCGCAGATCGTCTGGCGGGCCGGGCTGGATCTCCATCCCCTCGACCCGTCCGATCCCGCGGACGCGGAATGGCTCGAAACCCTTGTCTGGCCGGGGCAGGAGGCGCGGCTCGCCCGGATCCGGGTCGCGCTCGCGGTGGCGGCTTCGGCGCGGCCCCGCATCGTCGCGGGTGATCTACTGGGGGACGCGCTGCCTGCCCTCGTGTGCGAGGTGCCGTGCGGCGCAACCACCGTGGTTTTCCACAACGCCACTCTGGCCTATGTCGCCGGTCCCGACGCCCGGCGCGCCTTCGCCGAACGCGTGGCCTCCCTGTGCAGCACCTGGATCAGCTACGAGGCACCCGGCGTGTTCCCGGAGATCGCGTGCACGGCGCCGCGACCGCCGAAGCCCGGTGCCTTCCTCCTCTCGCTTAACGGCGATCCCGTCGCCTGGGCTGACCCGCATGGGGCGTCGCTCGACTGGATCGAAGGAGACGACGCGATGCACGAGGGCCGAGGTTGGAGGCGCCCTGGTTGATGACGGCGAGGGGGCGGAGAAGGCGGCAGGGGACTCCGGATGGGCGGAGGGCGGCGGGGAAGCCTGAGACGAGCATCGCCTAGCGCCCAAGGAACCGGGGCGGCCGCTTCTCGACGAAGGCCGCGACACCCTCCTGAGCGTCGTGGGTCGGCACGATGTGGGCGAAGGCGGCCTCCTCGATCGCCAGCCCATCGTCGATCGCCGCATCCATGCCCCGGTGCACGGCGGCCAGGGCCGCGGCGAGCGTCAGGGGCGGCTTCCCGGAGAGCTCCCGCGCGAGGGTGATCGCCTCGTCGAGGAGATCCGCCGCGGGCACCACGCGGTTCACGAGGCCGAGGCGCGCAGCCTCGGCGGCGCCGAACACCCGTCCGGTGAGGATGAGCTCCAGCGCCGCCTTCCGGCCGACGTTGCGGGGCAGCCGCTGCGTACCACCGAAGGTGGGAATGATGCCGATATTCACCTCCGCCTTGGAGAAGGCCGCATCCTCGGCCGCGAGCGCGATATGGGTCGCTTCCACCAGCTCGCACCCGCCGCCGAAAGCCAGCCCGTTGACGGCCGCGATGATCGGCTTCGGATAGGCCTCGACGCGCCGGGTCATTCGGTGGCCGGGCCGCATGAAGTGGACGACCGCGTCCGCCGGGCCCGCCCGCATGGGGCCTTGGAACCCCTTGATGTCCGCGCCGGCGCTGAAGGCGCGCCCCGCGCCCGTCACCACGATCGCGCGCACGTCGGGATCGAGCTCGAAGCGGTCGAGCGCGCCGGTGATGGCGGCGATCAGGTCGTTGCTCAGCGCGTTCAGGCTGTCCGGCCGGTTCAGCGTCAGCAGCGCGACCGCGTCCGCGACCTCGCACAACAGCGGTTCCGGCATGCTCTCATCTCCCTCAGGGATCATCCGCGCCCGCCAGGGCCCGCCGGCGCTGCGTCCGGCCCAGCCAGGCTGCGGGCATCGCCCAGGACGCGCACGCCCTCCCCCGCGACCGGGCCGATCTCGACCATCAGGCGCGAGCGCGCGCCCATGTCCTCGCCCTGGACGATCTCGATGGAGCCCCCGTGCGGCCAGCCGAGGTCGCGGAGATACCCGCCGAGCGCCGCGGCGGCCGCGCCGGTCGCAGGGTCCTCGTACACGCCCCCGATCGGGAATGGGTTGCGCGCGTGGAAGCGCCGCGGTGCCTCGGCATGAATGAGGCTGAAGGTGGTGATGCCCTCCGCGGCCGCGAGGGCACGGCCCCGCTCCAGCTCATAGCGAATGGCCGCCAGCCGTGCCCGGTCGTGTAGAGCGAGCACGAGGTGGTCGGCGCCGGCATGGGCGAGGGCCGGCGGTATGCGGGGATCCAGGTCCTCCGGGGAGAGGGCAAAGAGGTCCAGCGCCGTCGCGGCGAGCCGGTCACCGGCCGGTTGGCTCCACGTAGGCGGTGAAACAAGCGCGGCACGCGTCCCCGCCTCGCCCGCCCAGCCCTGGACGACGATGTCGGCCCGGTTGAGGCGAAGGGCGAAGGCGTTGTCGCCGAAGCGACGGGCGAGGGCCGCGCCGAGGGCGATCGTCGCGTGTCCGCAGAAATCCACCTCGACCGATGGGGCGAAGTAGCGCACGCGCCAGGCGCTCCCCTCCGGGGCGGCAAAGGCGGTCTCGGAGTAGCCCACCTCGGCGGCGGCGGCCTGCATGACGGCCGCATCGGGCAGCGCATCAAGGATCGCGACGCCTGCGGGGTTGCCGCCCAGCGCGCCGTCAGAAAAAGCCGCGATCCGCTCCACTAGCAAGTCCATATGTCCGCGCATGCATGTTCCCTCCTCGTCGATCAGGCCGCCGCGCCGCGCGGGTTCGTGGAAGCCGGGCGCGGACGGTCGTCCATCGGTCCCTGCAGGAGCGCCGCTGCGGTGCCGACGCCGACCAGGGCCCACCACGCCGCGTCGTAGCGCCCGGTCGCGTCCAGGACGAGCCCGCCCATCCAAGCCCCCATGAAACCCCCGAGCTGGTGGCCGAGGAAGGCGATCCCGAAGAGCAGGCCGAAATGCGCGAGACCGAAGAGCCGGCCGATCAGGGCGGAAACCAGGGGCACCACCCCGAGCCAGGTGGCGCCCATGACCGCGGCGAAGAGCAGCGTGCTTCCCTCAGACACCGGAACCGCGAGATAGGTGACGATCGCCGCGGTGCGGATCACGTAGATGCCCGCAAGCAGGCGCTTCGGGCTGTGGCGCTGCCCGAGCAACCCGAAGGCGTAGGACCCCACGGCATTGCAGACGCCGATGACGCCGAGCGCCTGCGCACCGAGGGCCGGAGAGAGCCCACAGAGGCCGAGGAAGCGCGGCAGGTGCGTCGTGATGAACATCAACTGGAAGCCGCAGGCGAAGAAGGCAACGGACATCGCGACGAAGCCGGGATGCGACAACGCCGCGCGCAACGCCTCGCTCGTTCCTTCCCGGGTTAGGCCCGCAGGCGCCGATACGGCCGGCGACGCATGTCCGCCGATCAGCGCGGAGAGTGCGACCATCGCACCGCAGATCCCCACGAAGGCCAGGGCGGCGGTCCGCCAGCCCGCAGACGCGATCAGCCCCTCGCCGAGCGGGGCGAGCAGAAGGACGCCGGTCGACCCGATGCCCGAGACGAGCCCGAGAAGGACTCCGCGGCGCTCAGGCGGTGCGGCGCGCGAGACCGCCCCGAGCAACACCCCGAAGCCAGTGCCCGCGATCCCCAGCCCGGTCAGCACGCCGAGCCCGAGGTCGAGGCCCACCAGCGGATCGCGCGAGACGGCGAACAACAGCAGCCCGACGAAGTAGAGCAGGCCACAGGCGAGGAGGACGGGCCGCGGGCCGAACCGGTCGCCCAGGGAACCGACGAAGGGCTGCGACACGCCCCAGACGAGGTTGTGGAGCGCCACGGCGAAACCAAAGGCCCCCGCGGAGGCGCCGAGATCCGCCACACTCGGCGCGAGGAAGAGCCCGAAGCATTGGCGCAGCCCCATGGATACCGCCATCATCGAGGCCGCGACCGCCACGATGCGCCACAGCCCGGTGTCGTCCGTCCCCGCCGTCACGCGCCCTGCTCCCTGGTGGTGGGGCCGAGGCTGAACGGCCTTCGTCCGGGGAGGAACCGACTTCTGCTCATCTGACCTGAAACTGGCTCATGCAGGGACCGCACTCGCCGTCAGAGACGTCAGGGAGAGGCGCGGCTCAACGGCAGGTGCTACGATCCGCACATGACCAAGGCCCCGCCGAGCACGATCAAGGTCAATCGCGCGCCTGTCCTGACGCTATGGGCCGCCGTGGTGGCCGAGCGCCAGGGATATCCGCCGGAGACCGCGCTCAGCCTGGCGAGCGCGGTCGCGGGTACGGCGGCGCGCGCCAAGGCCCGCCGGCTGGGTTTGGTCGAAGAGGGCAATGCGGCGGAGGAGCGCGTGGATGCGGCCTCGGCCAGCGCCGGGAACAAGGCCTTGCTTCTCGGCCGGCGAATTCCGCTGACACGAGATGACGGCGGCGCGGTGCTGGCAGAGGGCGGCGGGATGCCCGCTCCCGCGCCGCCGGTGCTGGCCTATGTCACCAAGGCCTTCGGGAAGAGGCTGTCGGAGGTCAGGAAGGCGATGGAAGCCCTCGCTGACCGATACGAGCCCGACGAGCTCAACCGGGTCGGCTTTCGACTCTACAAGGAGTTCCGGCCCGAAGTGCCCGCGGATGTGCAGGGTTGGGGAGCCAAGGGGCTACTCGATCTGGAGAAGATTCGGGCAGCCGGCAGGGATCCTTGAAGCTGACACGGCCGGGCATCGTCAAATTCGTGCTCCGAACACGTCGGGCGGAATTGGATTCTGGCTTGCACCTCAGACTTGGCTTGTGGCCCTGCGCATGCTGGCCGAAGCGACAATCGCGTCCGTCAGAAAGCGGCACACGTGGCCGGCACACGACTGCTGTGAAGACAACCGATACCGCCGCTATCGGTGCAGCTTGCCGCGTGACGCTCTAGCGGTTCCCTATAGCCTTTCTTCCAACGTTCTCCCGTGCGAACGTCGTGATCGGTGGAGAGACGGGCGACTGAGGCGCGATGACGGACCAGCCATGCGATCTGTTGCTGCACAACCTGCAACTTGCAGACAACGGTCCCCCCGGAAGGCGCATCCTTGTTCGCGACGGACGCATCGCGGACATCCTCTCGGCTGATCGCTCGGCGCCACCGGCGGCGAGCGTGATGGACCTCGGCGGAGATCTCGTGCTGCCCGGCCTGGTCGATGGCCACATGCACCTCGATAAGACGCTCTTCGGCCTACCCTGGATCCCGCATGCCGCGGAGCCGGTCCGGCGCAGCCGCATCGAGAACGATCAGCGACTGCTTCCCTCCCTGCCGCTCGGCACGGCAGCCCGCGCGGGAGAACTCCTGCGCCGCTGCGTCGCGAACGGCACGGCGCATGTCCGCACCCATGCGGATGTGGTTCCCGCCTATGGCCTCTCCGCGCTTGAAGGGGTGCTGGAAGCCCGGGATGCCCATGCCCATGCCGTGACGGTGCAGGTCGTTGCCTTTCCCCAGGCCGGGGTGATGCAGATGGGCGGTCCCCGCATGCTGGACCTGCTGAACGCGGCCGTCCTGGCCGGTGCGGATCTTGTTGGGGGCATTGACCCCTGCGAGGTGGACCGGGACCCCAAGGGGCAGCTCGATGGTATCTTCGGCGTGGCCGAGCGTCGCGGCGTCGGCCTGGATATTCACCTCCACGAGCCGGGCGACATGGGGCTCTTCAGCCTTCAGGAGATCTGCGCCCGAACCCGGGCGCATGGCATGGCCGGCAAGGTGACCGTCAGCCATGGCTTCTGTCTGGGCGGCGTCTCGGAGTCGAAGCAGCGCCGGGCCGCCGGGGCGATGGCGGAAGCCGGCGTGTCCCTTGCCACGCACGGTGCCGGAGGAGCGACCCTACCGCCCTTGATGCTGTTGCGGCGCGCCGGCGTGCGGGTGTTCTGCGGCAACGACGACGTGCGCGACACCTGGAGCCCTTACGGAAACGCCGATATGCTCGAGCGCGCCTGTGTCATCGGCTGGCGTGAGGACGTGCGGCACGATCCCCTGCTGCTCGAGCTCTTTGCGATGGCTTCCTCGGACGGGGCGGCGGCGCTCGGGATCGAGGAGTACGGGATTGCACCGGGTCATCCCGCAACCTTCTTCTCTGTGCCGGCCGAGAATATTCCGGACGCGATCGGGCGGCATCCACCCCGGGGATGGGTCTTCCACACCGGGAGGCCACTCGCATCGGGCGGTCGGTGGCTGGAACAGTAAGCTCAGCAGGCGACTTGCAGCGGCGTGCATGAGTGGAAGCGGGTGCAAGAGCCGTCATGGGACGACTGCGGGCCCATCTCAACATTGTCTTGATCTCCGGCCTCGAACGATCATCCGCTCGAGGCCGGCATAGTCGGGCTAGAAGATACGGTCTGATTCCGTGATGGTCCCAACGATCTGGTCGGTCACGGTGGTTCCCGTACGACGTCACGACCGTCGCGTCGTCATTCGCGTCGTTGATGCTCAGATCCCACAAGAGAGCCCGCTCCCGCGCAGGTTCATGCGGCCGTCGCCGTCAGCGAAGTCGGCGATGTCAGCCTTGCACCGGTTCGCACCACCGAGGGCGAGGACGTCCACGAGGGGGCTGCCTATTAGAACTCCGTTTCTAATTTTCCTTACCATCCTGGTTTGTGCCGTCTGTTGGCCAGCCTGCAGGCGCGTTCGAGTGCACTGTCAACGGATCGGAACCATGGTGGTGCTTGGTCTGAAAGGCTGACCAGCAGCTGCTTTCTCTGCGGCTGCACTACTCCCGCCCGCCGAAACTTGGTCTCGACCTCTTTCCGTTCTGTCCTTCGCACAGCGGTGCCACGCATTGCGTCCACCTGCGATCCGAGCGGAACGTCTTCGTCATGGGACGAACGCCCAAGATGTAGCTAGTCGAGCCTTCGAAGAGTGTCGATCACCTCACGGCGAGCCACGGTATTGCGCCTCGAGCCTTGCTTATCAGAGCCGAAGAGGAGCCGAGGGCGCCACCCCCGGTTTGAAGCTGCCTCTCGGTTGCGGAGAGCGTGCGCGATTCGCCGTGGGACGACCCGCCGCGCTGCCCCTCCGCATCAATGCCATCAGCGCAGAATGGACTTGGTGGGCCAGACATCGCTTATGATGAGTTTACCCACCCTGAATCCATCCTCACGCGATCAAAAACCCGTTAACACCCGTTAAGGTAGTGGCCATCCGGAGCTACGCCGGACAAGTTGTCAAAGGTGTTAGAAACACGCGAAAATTTAGCCTGCGGAACCAGATGATGTGTGGACGCGCGCGGTTCGAGACAGGTTGGTACCTGAGAACGGCGAAACGGCCGGTTCGCCATGCGTCCCATTCCGCCTGGGCGGCGGAGCTCAGTCCTGTGGGCGAGCAGCTGCTTCAGCGTCGCGTCTTCACGGCCCCCCCGGCTTCCCTGCTCGGCGGTGGGTGCCATCGATGAACATGTGGCCCAAGGGCAGGCTCGAGATCCAGAGCGGGCGGGACCGCACCTCGCCCTCTCAAGGGAGCAAACTGTGCCCGGCGGAAGGCCTCCGGGCATTCCGGCGCATTCCGACAGGCGGCACACTCATCGAACTCTGCCGTGATGTGAAACGGTCCCTTCGACCGCATCAGCAATCCCTGCGTGCGGATGGTGCTGCCCCCAACATCACCGAATCCGCCAGCCCCAGCGTGAGTCGAAACGATCACCTCGCCCGTGTAGAGGATCGCCGGTGAAGGGGAACGTCCAGCGCCTCGTCGCTGCCCTCGGGCTCCAAGGATTTCGCTATCGCTCCTGGCCCGCGCCGGAAATCTCCGTTGTCGATCGGCCTGCGACAACCCCGCCCGCACCTCCTTCCATCGTGCCCGTGCCAGCATTGGAGGTGTTGCCCGAGGCGCCCGTTCCGACGAGCGCGGTCCCTCCTGTGCCCGCATCAACAAGGACCCATCCCCCCTCGCCCGTCCCGACAGGCGCGCTCGCTCCGACACCCGCTCCCACCGGCGCGCAGGCCCCCATGCCGGTCCAGACGAGCGAGCCCGCCCCCACGCCAGTCCCCAATGGCACGCCTGCCCTGACGGAGGAGAGCGAGGTTCAGCGTGTCGTGCCGATCGCGCCGACGCCCTGGCCAGAAGTCCACCGGATCGGCATCCGTCGTACCCGCGGCATTGCTCCCATCGCGCTGCCTGCTGATCCAGCAGAGCGAGAGCCAAGCCCCGAGCCCTTCACCCCCGTTCCCCGCACCGCCGGGGCGAAGCGACCCTTCGCCCTGCTGGATGAACTCAACCTAGCCGGAAAGCGGCCAGCTCCCACTGAGCGACGCATCGGCGGGCCGGTCCCGTATCGCGACCGCCGTGACCGTCAGGATCGATAACCGCCATGCCGATGATCGCTTTCGTCTCGCCCAAAGGGGGTGTCGGGAAGACCACCCTGGCGGCGAATGTCTCCGCGGTGCTCGCCGCGAGCGGCCACGAGGTTCTTGCCCTGGATCTCGATCCTCAGAACGCCCTGCGCCTGCACCTGGGCGTTCCCATCCATGAGGAGGGAGGCTTCCTGGCGTCGCTGGAGGAGGATCTGGACTGGCGGCGCGTCGTCCGATCCACCCGTGCCGGCGTGTCCCTGCTCCCCTTCGGGATGACGGACCCGAAGCGGGTCCTTGACCTGACCCGGCTCCTGTTGGACCGGCCGGAGCTGCTGACTAATCCCGTGAAGGACATGCTCGCCTCGCCGCGACGGATCGTGGTGGTGGATGCTCCTCCCGGCCCCACCCCTGCGCTCACGGCGCTGCTTCCGCTCGCGGACGCGATCGCTGTCGTCCTGCTCGCCGATGGCGGCTCCGCGTCCATCATTCCCTCGGTCGCCTCCGGCCGGTTCCTCGGTCGCGGAACCATTGCGTCGCGCTCCGCGCAGAAGGTCATCCTCGTCCTGAATCAAGTGGAACTTGGCGAGCCGCTGTCGGACGCCGTCTTCGAGTGCGCGCAGGAGGCCATGGGAGATCAGCCGGTCCACGCCGTGGCCCGCGACCCTGCGGTGGCGGAGGCGCTGGCCGACCGGCGCCTGCCGATCGAGGGGACCAGTCCGGCGGCGGAGGACATCATCCTTCTGGCCGACACGCTGGCGCGGCGGATCCAGGCTCCGCCCCCGGTCATCCGGGAAAATCCGAGACCAGGGTTCTCTGCTCTCGCGGCCTGGGGCCTGCGCCGATGAGGCTCGACGTAGTGGCGGGGCGACCGCCGCTGCCGGGTCGCCTCCTCCGGGCCTTGCTCATCGCGCTCGGCCTTCTCGCCTTTGCCCTCGTCATCACGATCCCACTGACGGGGGAAGCGCAGGGTGTTCTCACCCTTCTGAGCATTGTCGTGTTCCTGGTCGCCAACCGCCTGAAGGTCCGGCGCGCCACGGTGTTCCTGGTGCTCCTCTCCGTGGCCGTGACCTCGCGCTACATGTTCTGGCGCGTGACACAGACCCTGGAGTTCCAGAGCTTCCTGGGCGGGACGCTCTCGGTGGGCCTGTTCCTGGCGGAGTGCTACGCGGCCGCGCTTCTCTTCCTCTCCTATCTGCAGCTGACCTGGCCGCTTGACCGGAAGCCGGTGCCCCTGCCGCCGGATCCCCGGGACTGGCCGACCGTCGATGTCTACGTGCCGACCTACAACGAGAGCATGGAGATCGTCCGCCCGACGGTCCTCGCCTGCCTCAACATCGACTGGCCGCGGGACAAGCTGAACGTCTACATCCTGGATGACGGCCGGCGACCGGAATTCCGGGACTTCGCGGAGCAGGTGGGCTGCGGCTACGTGATCCGGCCCGACAACAAGGGTGCCAAGGCCGGCAACATCAACCACGCCCTGCTCCACACGGATGGAGAGTACATCGCGATCTTCGATTGCGACCACGCTCCCACCCGCGCCTTCCTGCAGATGACGGCCGGCTGGCTGGTGCGGGATGCCCGCATCTCGATGGTGCAGACGCCGCACTATTTCTATTCCTCCGATCCCTTCGAGCGGAACCTCGCCCGCCATCGCCCCGTGCCGAACGAGGGCCTGCTGTTCTACGGGGCCATCCAGCCCGGGAACGACCTCTGGAATGCCGCCTTCTTCTGCGGCTCCTGCGCCCTTATCCGCCGCAAGGCGCTGGAAGAGGTCGGCGGCGTCCCGCACCAGACCGTCACCGAGGATTGCCATTGCTCCTTCCTGATGCAGCAGAAGGGCTGGCACACGGCCTTCATCCGCCTCCCGCTCGCCGCTGGGCTCGCCACGGAACGCCTGTCGATCCACATCGGCCAGCGGATGCGCTGGGCGCGCGGCATGATCCAGATCCTGCGGCAGGAGAACACGCCTTTCGCGCGCGGCCTGACCTTTGCGCAACGGCTCTGCTACTTCACCGCGGGCTTCTCCTTCCTCTTCGCCCTGCCGCGCATCGTCTTCCTGACCTCGCCTCTCGCCTTCCTTCTCCTGGGACAGAACATCATCGCGGCCTCGCCTCTCGCGATCGTCGCCTATGCGGGGTCGCACATGTTCCACGCCTTCGGCACCGCGGCCCGGCTCAACGGGCGCAACCGCCATTCCTTCTGGTCCGAGATCTATGAGGCAACCCTGGCAGGCCCCCTGGTGCGCGTGACGATCGCCACCCTCTGGGACCCGCTGAAGGGCAAGTTCAACGTCACGGACAAGGGCGGCATGGTCGAGCACGGTTACCTGGACGTCAGCGCCGTGCTCCCCACCCTCGTGCTCCTCTGCCTGCTGCTCTCCGGCGTCACGATCGGGATCATCGGCTGCGCGACGACGCCGATCGGCTCGCTGGAGTTCCAGGCGTATCTGCTGAACACCCTGTGGGCTACGCTCTGCCTCGTTCCCGTCTCCGCCGCGATCGCGGTCGGCGTGGAGCGGGAACAGATGCGCACCCGGTCCCGTGTGCACGTCGACATCGAGGCGGAGGTCGTCCTGGCGGATGGGCGCCGCGTGCCGGCCCACACCTCGGACCTCTCGCTGTCCGGGGCGCGGCTGATGCTCGATCGGCCGCTCGGGGTCGCGGATGAGGAGCGCTGCCGGATCGCCTTCCACGCGGCCGATGAGGTCCAGGAGGTTCCCGCGACCCTGCTCCGCTGGGAGGATGAGGAAGCCGTCGCCGTCTTCGACCTGTCCGACGTCCGCGACGAGATGGCGCTCGTGCGCATGTTCTTCGGCCGGCCGGACGCATGGGTCGAATGGGATCGCTGGCCGGAGGATCGACCGCTGCGCGCCCTTCGGGACGTCGTGGCCGCCACCAGGGATGCCGTGTTCCGCCGCTACCGATTCCAGATCCGCAAGGCGGTGGTGCGCGCGCCGGTGGCCGCTCCCGTGGCCGATGCACGTCGATCGGACGTTGTCCGTCCCCGGCGCGAACGCGTGACGGAGGCGGCCCTGGCGCTGCTCGTCGCCCTCGGAATCGGCACCTCCGCGGCGGCGCAGACACCGGGAACGATCTCGCCTTCCAGCCCGCCCGCCCCGCCTGTGCGGCTGGGAACGCAGCCTTCCCTGGGGGCGCCCGTTCCCGCCGTGGAGCCCCCTGTTCCGGCTGGCCCCGTGGCGGCGCCCCCCGCGGCGGCACCCGCCCGCGCTTCGTCGCGGCGCGAGCTGCGCCTGACGCTCAGGGAACTGGGGCTGACCGGCCCCATGCAATTCCGCGGCCTGTCGGACCTGCAGGGCGTGCTGTTCGGCTTCTCGCGGGACGAGGTGGTGACCTCCGCGCGGCTGACGCTGCAGGGCGGCTCCTCAGCGTCGCTCCTGCCCTCCCTCTCCCAGATCGCGGTCACGCTGAACGAGCAGTTCGTGGGCAATGTGCCCCTTGATCCCGCCCGCGGCGCCTTCGGGCCGGTCAGCTTCGACCTCGATCCGATCTCCTTCGCGGAGCTGAACCGGCTGAACTTCCGCTTCTCCGGCCGCTATGCCCCAGAATGCAACGACCCGCTCTCGGGCCTGCTCTACGCGAACATCTCCGATCTCTCGAGCCTGTCCCTGACCCTGGAGCGGCTGGTGCCGGAGCGCGACCTGGCCCGCCTGCCGGAGCCGCTGTTCGATCGCCGGATCCTGCGCCGCGCCCTGACCCTTCCGGTCGTGCTCCCGGCCGAATCCGGTCCCTCGGCCCTGCGGGCCGCCGCCATCGCGGCCTCCTACTTCGCCGTGCAGGCCGAGTATCGCGGCGCCACCTTCCCCGTAGACCGTGCGCCGCCGCAGACCGGCAATGCGCTCGTGCTCGCTGCCTCGCCCGATGCCGTGCAGGGGCTCGCTCTTCCGCGCTTCGAGGGACCGACCCTCGCCCTCGTGCCGAACCCTTCAGACCCCTTCGGCACCCTGCTGGTTCTCGGGGGACGTTCGGAGGCGGAGGTGGCGCAGGCGGCGCTCGCGCTCGCGGCCGGCAGCGCCACCGTGGGCGGAGAGGTGGCACGCGTCGCGGCGCCTACCCTCGTGCCCCGCCAGCCCTATGACGCGCCGCGCTGGCTGCCGCCGGATCGTCCCGTCGAGGTCGGCAGCATCGTCGACCGGTCGGAACTCCAGGCCTACGGCTACACGCCCGGCACCATCCGCGTCCCGATGCGCACGGCCCCGGACCTGCTGACCTGGGCGGGACGGGGCGTGCCAGCGGACATCCTGTTCCGCGGGCCGAACGGGGCCGCCGTGGATGTCGGCGCCTCCCGGCTCGACGTGGCGCTGTCCGACGTCTTCCTGAAGTCCCTGCCGCTCGGTTCGGGCGACCGCTGGTGGAGCCCGGACTGGCTCATGGGCTGGTTCACCGGCGATCCCGCCCTGCGTAGCGGGCGGGTCCTGATCCCCACCTATCTCCTGGCCGGCCAGGACGAGCTGCAGCTCCGCTTCGACATGCGGCCGCTGAGCCGCGGCGACTGCACCGCGGTTCCCGGTGACATTCGGGCTGGCGTCGAGCCCACCTCCACCGTCGACCTGTCGCGCGCGTGGCGCTACGCGCGGCTTCCCTCGCTCGGCTTCTTCGTCGCCTCCGGCTTTCCGTTCACCCGCATGGCGGATCTCTCGCAGACCACCGCCGTGCTGCCCGAATCACCGAACACGGTCGAGACGCGGGCCTTCCTCGACCTGATCGGAACCCTGTCGGCGCGCGTCGGACTGCCGGCCACCGGGTTGCAGGTGTCCTTTCCGACCGCGTTGCAATCCCATGCCGGGCGAGACCTGCTGTTGTTCGGCACCTTCGGGCGCCAGCCGGCCGCGGCAACGCTGCTGCGGGACAGCCCGGTCCGCGTCAGCGCCGACCGCCTGACCATCTCCGCGCCGGACCGCCTGGCCGGCATTCGCGCCTTCTTCCTCGATGAACCCGGCCCGGGGGAACGCACCCGCGCGGCCGCGGCCCTGACGGAGGTCGGCGAGGCCATGTCCGTGCTCGTGGGAACGGAATCGCCGTTGGCCGCGGGCCGCTCGGTGGTGGCGATCATGGGGGCGACGCCCGCGGCGCTCGCCTCGGCCGTGGACACGCTGCGCAATCCCACCCTGGCGCCCCGGATCCAGGGGGACCTCGTGGTCCTCGGCGGCGACAACGTCACGGCCTTCCGCACCGGCTCCACCTATCCGGTGGGCAATCCGCCGTTCTGGATCCTCCCCTATCTCTGGCTCGGGGACTCGCCGTGGCGCGTGGGCGCCCTGATGATCGGCGGCGCGCTGCTCCTCGCCTTTCCCATCGCGTGGCTGCTGCGGCGCCGGTCGGCGATGCGGCTGCGGGCCCGCACGCCGGCAGGGCATTGATCGCGATGATCGCACGCACACGGCTCGGCCTTGCCGCGGCTCTCCTCGCCCTGCCCGCCCTCGCGCAGGAGGTGTCGCAGGCCCCGAGCGCGGTGGACGTCCTCGTCCGCCAGGCCGAGCGCTGGCTCGCGCAGAACCGGCCGGAACTCGCGGCGCCGGCGATCGAGCGCGCCCTCGCGGCCGAGCCGAGCAATCCGGGGGCACTGGCCGTCGCGGCGCGGCTGGAGATCGCGCGCAACAACCGGGACAGCGCGAACAGCTTCCTCGCCCGGCTCCGCGCGGCGGGCGCCGGCCAGCAGGCGACGGAGGTCGAGGGAGCCCTGCGGGCGACCACGCTCGATCGCACTGGGCTGGAGGAAGCGCGGCGCCTGGCGCGGGAGGGACAGACCGCCGCCGCGGCGGCGAGATACCGCGCCGTCTTCGGGGCATCGGGCCCGCCCGAGGCCTATGCGCTGGAGTACTACCAGAGCCTGGCGGCCGCCGAAGGCACCCGCGCGGAGGGCGTGCAGAACCTGGAGCGGCTCGCCAGCCGGTCCGGGGCGACTGGCCGGACGCGCCTCGCCTACGCGCAGACCCTGACCTACAACGCGGCCACGCGCGCGGAGGGAATCCGGCGCCTGCAGCAACTGGCGGACGATCCCGAGGCCGGCGCGGAAGCCCGGCGCTCCTGGGCCGCCGCGCTCGGCTATTACGGCAACGATCCGGCCGTCGCACCGCAGCTGGAGGCGTATCTCCGCCGCTTTCCCGATGACCCGGAGGTGCGCCGCCGGCTGGAGACCCTGCAGGCCCAGCCGCGCCCCGTGGCCTCCGATCCGTCCGGCGCCGCCCGCCAGGAGGCCTTCGAGCGGCTGGAAGGCGGCTCCCTGACCGACAGCGCGCGGCGGTTCGAGGCGCTGATCGCCGCCAACCCGAACGACTCCGACGCGCTGGGCGGCCTTGGCGTCGTGCGCTTGCGGCAGGGCAATCAGGCAGAGGCGCGGCGTCTGCTGGAGCGCGCGGTCGCGGCGGACCCCGCGGGCGGCCGCCAGTGGCAGCGGGCGCTGGACGGTGCGTCCTATGGGGGCGAGATCACGGAGGCGCGCGCCCGCCTCCGCCGCGGCGACGTGGACGGCGCCGACGCCACCGCGCGCCGCGCAGCCCTGCGGGAGGTCGAGGACCGGACCGACGCCGAGATCATCCTCGGCGAGATCGCCCTGAGACGCGGAGATGCCGCGGCGGCCGAGACACGCTTTCGCGCGGCCCTCGCGCGGAGGCCGAATGATGGCTCGGCGCGGACGGGGCTCAACGCGGCGCTGCGCGCGCAGAGCCGCCCCGCCGAGTTCCGGACCGCCGAGCCCCCTCCCCCGCGCTCCTCACCGCGGGTGGTTCCGACCGGCGAGGCCCCGGCGCCGGCCTCCCCGGCCACCACCGGCCTGCGGGCCGAGGCCGCGCGCGCGCCGGACCCGGCCACCGCGACCGCGCTGCTGCGCAACGCCGTCGCCGCCACACCGGACGACCCCTGGGCGAGGCTCGACCTCGCGCGCGCCCTGCGCCGGCAGGGCCGGGGCTCGGAAGGCCGCGCGCTCGTGGAGGAGTTGGCCGCGCGCCAGCCTTCGGCCGACGCGGCCTATGCCGCCGCGCTCCTGGCGGAGGAGGATGGCCGTGCGGCCGATGCCGACGCCTTTCTCGCCCGCATCCCGCCCAACCGGCGTTCGCCGGACATGGCCCGCCTGGCGGCGCGCATCCGGGGCCAGCGGGAGGTCTCGGCGGCCGCGGCGCTGCTGACCGCGTCGCCGATCGAGGGGCGGTCCCGGCTGCTCACCCTCGCCGCGCGTCCCGATCCGAGCGGCGGCACGGCGGCCGCGGTGATCCGGGCCTTCGGCGCCGCGAATGACCGCGTCGGCGCCGCCGAGGCCGCCCGCGTCGCCACCGTCACGGGCCGCGCCTCGCCAGCCGCAAGGGTCGCCATCGCCGGCGCCCTGCTCTCCGCCGGACTGGAGGCAGAATCCCTCGCCCTGGCCGCGGAGGTCGAGGCGAGCGGGGCATCGCCGGAGATGCGGCGTGACCTGGCGGCGCTGCGCGCCGGCGCGGCTGTCCGCGCCTCGGACCGCCTGAACGAGGCGGGCAACCAGGCCGCAGCCTTCGAGCAGCTGCGTCCCGCGCTGGCGGCGGGGCCTGACAATGGCGATGCGCAGCTGGCGCTGTCGCGGCTCTATGTCGGCGCCCGTCAGCCGGCCGAGGCCCTGCGCGTGGCGGAGACGGTCCTGGCGCGCGACCCGCGGAACCTGGATGCACGTCGGGCCGCCATCGAGGCGGCACTCGCCGCCGGTGGGCGGCAGCGCGCCGAGCAACTCCTGCAGGAGGCGCAGGTGATTGCGCCGCGCGATGCAAGGCTCTTTCTTCTGGAGGCGCGGGTGGCCCGCGCGGCGGGAGATCCGGCCCGTGCGCGCGCGGCCCTGGAAGCGGCGGCCCGGCAGCGCGCGGCCGAGCTCGGCCCCGGAACGGGCAGCGTCGCCCTTCCCGGCAACCTCCTGTCCAATCCCTTCGCGCGCGGAACCACCACGGCCTCCACGCCGGTCTCCGATCGGCTGACGCGCGAGATCCAATCCGAGATGGCAGCCCTGAGCGAGGCGGCAGGGCCGACCCTGGCCGCCGCGGTCGGCGGCCGGATCCGGTCCGGCGACACGGGCCTGGACCGGTTGAACGAGCTCTCAGCGCGCATCGAGGGGTCCTTCGTGCTGCCGGGCGTGGGCGGCCGGATCACCGCTGCCGCGGAGCCCGTCACGCTCGACTCGGGCGACCTCGCGAATTCGGTGCAGGCACGGGCCCGGTTCGGGACGGCGATCTTCGCCCCCGCCGCGTCGCCCCCGCGGGCGCCGAGCAGCACGGCGGCCGGCGTGGGGCTGAACGTCGGCTACGCCCTAGACGACTGGTTCCGCGCCGATGTCGGCTCCACCCCGCTGGGCTTCCGCTCGGCCAGCGTGGTCGGTGGCGTCGAAGTCGCGCCGCGGCTCTCCGACACGCTGCGCCTGCGCGTGACGGGCGAGCGCCGCGCCGTCACCGACAGCCTTCTCTCCTGGGCCGGCTTGACCGACCCGCGGTCGGGAACGTCCTGGGGGCCGGTGCTCCGGACGGGAGGACGGGCGCAGGTCGAATTCCCCATCGGTGCGGGGTACGGCTATATCGGCGGCGGCTACGCCATCCTGGAGGGGGAGCGCGTGGCCTCGAACAGCCGGATCGAGGGCGGCGCGGGCGTGTCGATCCCGGTCTATCGGCGAGAGGGGGGAGAGGTCACGGTCGGCGCGGACCTCGTCTACCTCGCCTATGACCGGAACCTTCGCTACTTCACCCTTGGTCATGGTGGCTACTTCTCGCCGCAGCAGTACGCGGCGCTGAACATTCCGATCGATTATCGCGGCCGGTCGGGGGACCTGAGCTACAGGCTGGGGGCGACCCTCGGATACGCTGCATGGCGGGAGGATGCAGCCCCGTACTTCCCGACCGATGCCAACCTGCAATCCCAGGCCGAGGCCCTGGCGGCCGCGTCCGTCGGCACGCCGAACGCCGTATCGGCGACTTATCGCGGCCAGTCCCAGGCCGGCTTCGTGGGCGGTCTGCGCGCGGAGGTGGATTGGACCATCATGCCGGGCCTCACGCTCGGCGGGAGCCTCCGCTACGACCGCGCCGCCAACTTCGACGAGACACGTTTTCAGCTCAGGCTGCAGAACCGGTTCTGATCCGAACCAGTCCCATTCAGTCAGCTCCCTTTCGAGGGCAGCGGAGGCTCGTGGCGGGAACGTTCACACCTTCCAATGGCAGCACGATGCCGCCTCGCTTCGTAGATCCTCACCACACGGTCGCACTCCTGACGCCATGATCCACCTCTCCCGTGACTCGTCCCGAAACGAGACATCCGAGCCGGGCGCGAGCAGAAGGGACTCCCGCGCAAAGCCGAACGCGGGCTGACAGCCCGGCTCGCGATCCGGCGGACCGGATGAACCGCGTCATCGAAGGCCCGGAGAACCTGGGCATGTCTTGCAAACGCCCTGGCGACCATCGTGTCCGGGGCAGGATGTTAGCCCAGTCGCCTTCGAGCAGTGGCCCCTGATCCCCAATGATGTGACGCGATGACCGGCCTCCTTGAAGACCTCTTGCACGCCTTCGCTGTTCGCTCGTCGGCGGGGCCGACGCGAACCCCGGCCCGACCAAGAGGGGCCGCGCCCACCTCATGGTCCAGGATGTAGGCTGGTCTGCCCGGGATTCGGCCCCGTGATCTACCCCACCCATAGGCATTTCGTCTTACATCATTTTTGATGCATTCCTCCGCTGTATATTCCCCTTTTAGTTGCAACTCCGAACGTCTACTAACCTTTCATTAGCGACGTTCAGCCTCCGAAAACGGGACGAACGCGAGGCCTCTGACCCGCCCGTTCCGAGTACGCGTCGCCGGTGTTGTGTGAGGGGAGTATCTCGATGCCGGAACCAGGGCCGGAACCCAATTCCTCACGCCGCTACATCCGCCAAACAGCCTGGCGGTCTCTCGGACGGAGCGTCGCTCTTCTCCTCATCACGGTTCTGGCGTTTCACCCTGTCCGCCCCCGCGCCGAAGCCGACATTCGCATCGCCGTCGTGGGAGGGCTGGCCGGTGTCGGACAGTTCACCCGGCTTGAGGAGCCGTTCTGGACGCAAACCGTCCCGCGCCTCACCAACGGCCGGGTGCAGGCCGAGATCCACGCTTTCGACCGAAGCGGCTTTCGGGGCCAGGAGATGCTCCAACTCATGCGCCTCGGGGTCGTGCCCTTCGGGACCGCCCTCCTGGCCGTGGTTTCCTCCGAGGATCCCGAACTGAATGCGATCGACCTGCCAGCGCTCAGTCCGGACATGCCGACGCTGCGGCAGATCGTCGAACGATACCGCCCCCACCTGAAGCGAATCCTGCGTGAGCGGTACGATATCGAACTCCTGGCCGTGTACGCGTACCCGGCCCAGGTCCTGTTTTGCACGCGACCCTTCACCGGGCTCCAGGACATGGCGGGCCGCCGTGTCCGGACCTCCTCGGTTGGGCAGTCCAACCTGTTGAGCGCTGTCGGGGCCACGCCCGTCATCATCCCGTTCGCCTCCATCGTCAGCTCGGTCCGGTCGAACCTGATCGACTGCGCAGTGACAGGAACGCAAAGTGGCATCGAGATTGGCCTGTCAGACGTGACGACCCATATCCACACGATGGCCCTCAGTTGGGGGCTGTCGTTCTTCGGGGCCACGGTCGGGGCTTGGGAGAGCCTGCCGGAGGACGTCAGGACGTCCATCGGGCAGGGGGTCTCACAGCTCGAACGCGATATCTGGGACGCGGCTGCCCGCGAGACGGCCGAGGGAATCGCCTGCAGCACCGGTGCCCCATCCTGCCAAGGACGACGGGGCCGAATGGTCGCCGTCGAAGGCCGCCCCTCCGAGGAAGCCCTCCGGCGTTCACTGCTGACCGGAACCGTGCTGCCTGACTGGATCCGCCGTTGCGGCGCAGGCTGCACCACCGCGTGGAATCAGACTCTCGGCCCGATGCTCGGCATCGAAGCACCCGCGCCATGAGTCCCAACCCTCTCGCCAGGATCAGAGCGAAGCGCCGCCACCTTCGGCGAGTGCGAGCGAGGCCATAGATGCAGTCGATGACCTTCCCGGTGGATGCGCCGTCCAGGTGGAATGTGTCGTGGCGTGCCAATAGCCCCGTGCCGCGGTCACGACAGCTGAAGACCTATGTCATCATCTGCCTCGTCCTCATCCTCGGAAGCCTTGCAGGCACGACGGCCATCATCGTTCAGAAGCGCCGTGAAGCCGCCCTTGCGGTCGCTGCCGCAGACCTGGAGCGACTTGCCCTGGTGGCCGAAAGCACGATGAACCGGCAGTTCCTCCATGTGGACGGAGCCCTTGCAACGCTGCCGAGCACCGTCTCGAGTCTTCCACCGGACAATGCCGCCGGTGACACCCGGCTCGTCGAAGGCGTGCTACGCGGGCTCAACTATCAGACCTTCATCTTCCGGGACCTGCTCCTGCTTCGGCCGGACGGCACGCCGTGGGTGACGGCGCGTCCTGCATCAACGGCCTGGATCGCTGAGGCCTGGCGCGATCACATCAGCACGCGCCGGCGCGCCGCCGCGATGAGCATCACGGGACCGATGCGCAACTCTCTCACCGGCGAATGGGACCTGTTCCTGTCACGTCCGCTGACCCTCCCGAGAATCGGGCGCGTTCAGGCCGTGGCGCAGGTTCCCGTCCCACTCCTCCAGACCGTTCTGGCGCCTATCGCCGATGTTCCCGGCCTGAGAATCACGCTTGAGCGGTTGAACGGCCGAGTCCTGACAACCTTGCCCCATGACGAGCGGCGCATGGAGCATGGCGGCACCCCCACTCTCACCGCGGAGACCGCCAACGGCCGAGCCTTGCACATCCCGCCCACCAACAATGAGGAGGCGCGGATCGCGGTTTCCCGGCGCACTCTCTACGATGATGTCTTTGTCACAGCCACCATGGGCCAGTCGGCGGCCCTCGCTGAATGGGCAGAGGACAGAGATCGCCTTCTCTGGACGGCGCTAGCGCTCGCCATGCTCATCTCGGCGCTGGGCCTCTCACTCATCGCCGTTCTCCGGCACCGTGATCGGACGGAAGCGGAACGGACCCGTTCCCGGATCATGCTGGAGAACGCGATCGAGTCGATGCCGGACGGCTTCGTCATGTGGGACCGCGACGATCGACTTGTGACGTGCAACTCGCATTACCGGAATCTCTACCCGCTGAGTGCCCCGTTCATCCAGCCAGGGGTGTCCTTCGAGTACATCCTCAGGAAGGGAGCGGAACTCGGCGAGTACCCGCAGGCCATCGGCGACATCGAGGGGTTCGTTCAGCGAACCATTGACTGGCATCGCGCGAACCTCCCGCCCATGGAACGCCCCCTGAGCAATGGACGCTGGCTCCGGATCACCGAGACGAGAACGCCGGATGGGGGAGTCGTCGGCATTCGGACCGATGTCACCGCGGCGCGCACCATGCTCCACGAGCTCGAACAGGCCCATGAGGCTGCCAACTCGGCGATCAGGGAGGTTCAGCGCCGCAACGACACGCTTCAGGAGCGCGACCGGGAGCTGAACAAACAGAACTCCCTTTTCAATGCTGCGCTGAACAACATGGCTCAGGGTCTCTGCATGGCCGATGAGAGCCACGGGCTCATCGTCTGCAACGCCCGTTTCCTGGACCTCTTCGGCCTGGAGGAGGAGATCCCGTCCGGCACGCCCATGCGTCAGGTCTTCGATCTCATCGGGCAGAAGAAAGCCTTCACGTGGCGAACCATCGAGGAGGTCTGGGTCAAGCAGCAGGAACTGGCGGCGTCCGCGCGCGCCGGAGCATTCCAGGCCGGCCAGGACCGAGACAGGGTGGTCCTGGTCGCCCAGCGTCCGCTCACCGATGGAGGCTGGGTCGCGACGTATGAAGACATCACGGAGCGCCAACGGGCCGAGGCGCGCGTCCGCTTCATGGCGCACCATGATGCTCTGACAGGCCTGCCCAACCGCGTCCTGTTCCGCCAGAGCATGGACCAGGCGCTCGCGAACATCGGCCGGGAGCACCGGTCCGTCGCTCTGCTCTGCATCGATCTGGACAATTTCAAGAACGTCAACGACACGCTCGGCCATCCGGTCGGGGATGATCTCCTGGAGACGGTAAGCCGCCGTCTTCGAAACTGTGTTCGCGAGAGCGACATGGTTGCGCGGCTTGGCGGCGATGAGTTCGCCGTCATCACCACGGCCGTCGGGGAAGCCGAAGAGATCCAGGTCCTTGGCAGAAGAATCATCTCGACGCTGAGCGAGCCCTATGAGCTCGGCGGGCGGATTGTTGTGGTTGGGGCTAGCGTCGGCATCTCCATCGCGACCCATAGTGGCGTCGACGCAGACACTCTCATGAAGAATGCGGACCTTGCGTTGTACCGAGCGAAGGAGGACGGTCGCGGAACCTGCTGTCTCTTCGAGACGGACATGGATCTCCGCATCCAGACACGTCTCGTGCTGGAAGCGGATCTGCGCCAGGCGCTCCCCCTGGGTCAGCTGAAAGTGCAGTATCAGGCCATTGTCGACGCGAGGACCGGCCGAGCGACCGGCTTCGAGGCCCTGCTGCGCTGGCGCCACCCGGACCGGGGCATGATCTCTCCGGCCGAGTTCGTGCCCGTCGCCGAGGAACTTGGATTGATCGGCGCGATCGGCGCCTGGGTTCTCGAGCAGGCCTGCCTCGATGCGGCGAAGCTTCCCAGCCACCTGAGAATGGCCGTGAATCTTTCTCCGGTTCAGCTGCGTGACCAGAACATTGTGAGGGTGGTCCAACATGCTCTGGAGAACTCGGGACTAGAGCCGGCTCGGCTCGAGCTCGAGATCACGGAGACGGCGCTCTTGCAGGATGACGCGACGACGCTGGACAACCTCCATCAGCTCCGCAGCCTCGGGCTTCGGATCGCGCTCGACGACTTCGGAACTGGGTACTCTTCCCTGAGCTACCTGCGCTCCTTCCCTTTCAACAAGATCAAGATCGACCGGTCCTTCGTCGGGGAAATCACCGAGCGGCAGGACTGTCAGGTGATCGTCACGTCCATCGTTGATCTGGCGCGCAACCTCGGAATCTCCACGACGGCTGAAGGAGTGGAGACAGCGGAGCAGCTGAACGCCGTTTGCGATGCCGGATGCGCAGAGGTGCAAGGATACTTCTTCAGCAAGCCTCAGCCACTGTCCTCTATCCTTGAGAAGATCGCGAACGGCGAGTTGGCCTCTGGCCAACGTCACGCCGGCGCCTCATTCCAAGCTACTCCATATGTCGCAGCCAGCGAAGTGGATTGATGGCTCGATTTTCCCATATGCGACCAGCTCCATGCTGGCGACGAAGAGTTGGCCCATGTCGCAAGCCGTGAAGGGAGGCACTTTGGCTCCTCCCGCATTCCTTCGACGAAGGGCTGCGCTTGGCCCGGCGATCGTCCTCAGCCTGACAATCGTCCTGAGCATCCTTCTCGTGTTGGCAGAAGCTTGGCATGAGTGGAACGGACGGCGCACTCGGATCGCCGAGATTCAGACCATGTCGACAAGCCTCGCGCACTCGGTGATGCAGGATGTCGAGCGCAATCTGTCGCTGGCCGATGTTGCCCTCGTCGGCATCGTTCAGCAACTCGAGGCAAACGGAACGCGGCCCGGGGCTCTGACGCAGGTCAGCCAGTTGCTGGACCGACAGCTCGACAACCAGCCCGAAGTACGGAATTTCTCCGTATACGACGCCGACGGGCGGCTTCTCCTGAGCTCGTTCGCCACACAGCAGAGGGGCGTGAATATCGCGGACCGTCAGTATTTTCGCCAGCACCAGGATGAGACGCAGCCTGCGGCTCGCCTCGGAACGGCCGTCCGTAGCCGACTGAACGGCCAGTGGGTCTTGACCATCTCACGTCGGCACAATGACCGATCGGGGCGCTTCAATGGGGTGGTCGTGGCCGCTCTCGACATCAGCAGGCTGACGCGAATCCTCTCCCGACTGGATCTTGGCCGTCACGGATCCGTATCACTTGTGAATGCCAGTGGTCGGCTCCTCGCTCGGGCCCCTGCCGACGAGTCAGCCCTGGGCGCACTCGTTCTGGACCGCTCGCCACTGCAGGGCCCAGTCGGGCAGCGTCAATCCGGGTCTTTTCAGACCACATCGGCGATTGATGGCGTGGACCGGCTGGGAGCGTTTCAGAGTTCTGAGTACTTTCCTTTCGCAGTCGTCGTTGGCTGGGGCTCGGAAGAGGCGCTTGCGGCGTGGGTGGGACCGGCGAAGTGGCGGATCATGGTCGTCATGGGAATGGTCTGCTTCACCCTTCTCCTCGGCACCCACCTCTTTCGGCATGCACGTCGGCGACAAGATGCAGAGCGCACCCTTCTGGAGAGCGAGGCTCGATTCAGGCTGCTGGCTGAACATGCCCGCGACATGGTCTCACACCTCGATTCCCAAGGTGTCATCCGGTATGCCTCACCGGCGGCAACAAGACTTCTCGGCCAGCCGCTGCAAGATGTCGTCGGGCAATCTTTCGAAAACCTTTTCGAGGCAGAAGATCGCCCGGCCATTCGGGCCGCGCTCATGGCAGCTCAACGCCCGTCGAGCCGGGCCGATGTGACCGGGCGGCGGGTGATGAGATCTGGCTCCGTGAGCTGGATCGAGACGACGATTCAAGGTGTCAAAGGCGGGAACACTGGGGACGGCTTCGTGGCCATCTCCCGTGATGTAACGGAGCGCAAGGTTGTCGAGGTCCGAATGGCGGAGTTGGCTACGACCGATGGCCTGACTGGCCTCGCCAATCGCCGGAGGTTCGATGAAGTTCTGGCACTCGAATGGCAGCGCGCGGCCCGAGAGGGTCAATCGCTGGCCGTGATCTTGCTCGATGTGGATCGGTTCAAGCTGTTCAACGATACCTATGGACACCTGTTGGGGGATGATGTCCTCGTCAGGGTTGCCCAAGCGATCAGCGCGGCCGTCCGTCGGCCGAGTGATGTTCCGGCGCGTTATGGTGGCGAGGAGTTCGCGGTCATACTCCCGAACACGGTCGGTGCTGGAGCACTCGACGTTGCAGAGCGAGTGCAGCGTTTCATTCGCGATTTGGGTATTGTGCACGATGCGAATGAGGGCGGCATCGTCACTGTCAGCATCGGGGTCGCCGCGGTTTATTTGGCTTCGGGCAGCATTCCCGATACCGCCATGTTGCTGAAGGCCGCAGATGCTGCCCTTTACGAGGCGAAGAGAACGGGGCGGAACCGTGTCGTAAGCGCGCCAGACCTCGCAGTATTTCAGGGGCGTGCCGCTGCCTAAGAGCCAGCCGTGTATCTTTCGACTGAGTCGATGCTGGCTGTTTTCCCTGCCGGAAGAAGGGTTGGCTGGCACCGCTTCATGATCGATGAGAGAACGGCCACTGACTTTGGTAGTGCCTCGACCACCTCAGTAAGCGCTGTCCGCCGGCGAACTTGAACGACGCCGTGCTCGGGATGGAGCATCTGAGCCCTCCTCGAATGCGCCCCGCTCGTCGCCCGCGCGGCGGGACCAGAATTGCGTCTGCCCGCCAGGGCCATCACGCGCCAGCGTTAGACGAGGAACTCCGGGTCGATAGGGAGCTGGAGCCCTGTGACGAGGGCGTTGGTCTGGGAGGCCATACCGACCACGGCGAGAAGATCACTGTACTGCTCGGTCGTCAGCCCTTTGGCGCGGGCGGCAGCGGTGTGGGAGTGAATACAATAGGCGCAGTTGTTAGCGATCGAGACGGCGATGTAGATCAGTTCCTTGGTGAGCGGATCCAGCCCACTCGGGCGGGCGGACATCACCTCCTTGAGCGCCGCCCAGGTCCGCTCCAGCACTGCGGGTTGGTTCGCCAGGCCACGCCAGAAATTGTTCACGAACTCCGATCCCCGTGTCGCGCGTATGTCATCGAACACGACCTTCACTCGAAGGTCGGCTTCGACCTGCGCGTCGGTCCAGGGTGTCACGGTCGGCATGATGAAGGCACCTCCGATGCGTTGGCCTACTGCCGCGTGGCGCAAGAGCAGAATGCGGCAAGCAGAGGCAGAACAGTGTGCGCTCAGCCAGATCCCGCAGGCGCCACAGTTGCCTTGTCACGAGCCTCACACCATGACTGAGGAGGCCGCACACGCCAAGGACGCTTATGGCCGGACCGATGTGTAGGGCCTGGTCTGGTCCAGACCACGCGCGCAGGTGTGGCGTGAATGGAAGCGGCTTTCGGGCAGATGGGCAGCCTCGCCTTGGCCATTTGGGGGCAGGACTTCGGCGCCGGGAAGCTCGTCGATATCCTATCCGGCCGCGCGCTGACCGGTGGTACCAGGACGGCAGTGGGTCATTCCTCCCACAATGGTAGCCGTCATGACGTCCTGCACTCCGTGCCGGGTCAGCGCCTCAGCGAAGGCCCTCTGCGAGGCGGTTGGAACCAGGTGTTCCTCTCGATCCCCAACGATGAAAACGCGCCGCACCGGGGATGATCAGATGTTCGCCAACTCGCGGACCGGATCATCACGCAACCTGCAGTCGATGACCGGATCATGGGCGCGCCGGGCGGTGCCTCTTATTCGAAGCGTCGGCTCAGGAAGGCTGATCCAGCCATGCCGAAACGCCAGGGCGTGTTTATGCCACGCGTGATGCCGATGCGCGGCCCGCAAACGACGGTCACGGCGGTGCTCCGCCGCAGCAGCGAGAAGGGTGGTTGATCCATCGGCTTACCGTCCAGCTCACCCGTCACGGCGAGAGCCTGGCTCAGGCGGCCCGGGCCGCTGCAGAGCAGCCGCAACGCGGACACGCCTCGTCGTTCACGCATGGTCTCCATGCCTGTCGTGGGCTCCAGAGCACGGATCAGCACGGCGCTGCCGCGGGGCTCGGTGCCGCAAACGATGTTCAGGCACCAGTGCAAGCCATAAGAACGGTACACATAAGCATGCCCAGAAGGGCCGAACATGGAGGCGTTCCGCCTGGTACGGCCGACAAAGCTGTGGGATGCCGGATCCAGGTGATCGTAAGCCTCCGTCTCGACCACGATCCCACCGACACCATCCGCCAGAAGCGTGGCGCCAATCAGGTCGCGGGCCAAGTCCGCCGCGGGACGCGCGAAGAAGGCGGGCTGGATCACTGGCTCACTCTGTCCGGCATCAGAGGATCACCAGCGAGGCATCCCTTCGAACCTCCGTCCCTCCTCAAGCTCGTTTGCATCGTTGCACGATCGTTCGATCCATGTTCGGACCAGGAGCGTGGGACGGACCGCATCCGGCAAGCGAGGTCAAGCTTGCGTCGCTGACGCCCCTCCATGCTGCCCTCGATGGGGTCAGGATGGGGCGAGGTGAGCTGCGGCAGTGGCCCATGCACGCGCAATCCAGCTCTTCGGCCTTCGCCATCACGGTGGGCGAGTGTATCAGGCGCGCTCGGGCGGATGTCCATCGGCCCGGGACAACGTCCTCACCGGTCCACCGATATCCCAGCCCGGGCATCTGGTTCGCGTAGCACGACACCGGTTCTTCGCTCGGCACCGCTCCCGGCTCAGCAGCTTCGATGCCAGCGGGCGATCAGTCGTCTGTTGCGGCAGTTGACAGTCCATCCCGGGCGCTCCGAGCCTAGGCCGATCAAAGCGGAGGACTGCCACTTGCCCACCCGCCGTGCTGCCCTGGTCGCCATGGCAGCCCTACCGGCCGCGAGCCGTCATGCTCTGGCGCAGGATGCAGCCTTCCCCAACCGCGCGATCCGCCTCCTGGTCGGCTTCGCCCCGGGCGGCGCGACCGATGGTGCCGCCCGTGCGGTGGCGCCACGGATGTCGGAGTTGCTCGGCCAGCAGGTCGTGATCGAGAACCGGGGCGGCGCCGGCGGAAACATCGCCACGGAAGCTGCCGTGCGCGCCGCTGCGGACGGTTACACCATCCTGCTCGGCACCATCGGGCCCCTGATCGTGAACCCGGTGATGGACCGCAACCTTCCCTTCGAACCGCTGCGGGATCTCGTGCCGATCGGAACGCTCGTCGAGGCGTACGGCGTGCTCGTCGTCCCCGCCGGCCGGCCCTGGCGAACGGCCGGAGAACTCGTGGAAGACGCGAGGCGTCGCCCCGGCCAGCTCAATTGGGGATACTCCGGCGTCGGGACCTCGGGCCATCTGTCCGGCCTTCTGCTCGACCGAGTGGCCCAGATCGAGACGCTCGGCGTCAGCTATCGGGGCGGGGCTCCGCTGATGACAGACCTCATCGCGGGCCGGCTCGACTACGCATTCTCCACCGCGCCGACGGCCCTGCCGAACGTGGAAAGCGGACGCCTGCGGGCCCTGGCCGTCCCGACCCCGCGGCGGGTGCGCGCACTGCCGGACGTGCCGACCATCGCCGAAACCGGCGTGCCTGGTTACGAGGTGTTCAGCTCCTATGGGCTGCTCGCACCGCGTGGAACACCGCCGAACGCGATCGCTCGACTCGATGCCGCGATCCGGGGTTCGCTGGAGACGCCGGAGGTCGTCGCGGCGCTTGCCCGTCAGGGTCTCGAGGCACAGTACAGCACACCGGAGCAGTACGGCGATTTCCTCCGCGCTGAACTTGCGAAATGGGAGCCGATCGTCCGGGCCAACAATCTACGGCCGGATTGACGCTCAAGAGCCAGCAGATCCGCTCCGTTGCTTCCAGCATCCTCGCAACAGCCCATGACCGTTGCCGGCCGGTCGGACAGCGATCGTCTCCCTACACCGTGCCGCGAACAGCCCAGGCACGCGCTGTCAGATGGATGCTGCCGTCCTCGTTCGTCGGAAGAGCCGCTTGCAACCGGTCCCGCAGCGCCGCCCGACGATCCTCCGAATGTGACATGCAATAGGATGGCGCGGGCGCTCCTCCACCCAGGAAGGGTCTCCAGTAGTCGTCGAAGTCGCGAGACACTGTCGGCACCTTGATGGACGTGACCTCCACCCCGCGCATTCCCGCCTCCTCGAACAGATCCTTCAGCGGCCCGGGCTGACAGAGCGGAAATCGCAGCGACTCGTCCCGCCCGGCCACGCCCGCGTCGAGCTGCGCCGCCGTATCCCGGAATCGCCGCATCATCTGCATGCCGTTCGCGTAGTCCCATATATAGGCTGCCACTTGGCCGTCCTTCCGGACGGCGCGCCGCATCTCCTCCACCCCCTTCGCCTGATCCGGGACGAAGTTCAGCACGAGGCCACTGACAGCAAGATCGAACGTCCCCGCCGCTACGGGGAGCGACTGCGCATCGCCCTCGTGAAACTCCATCCGGGGGTCAACCACCTGGCGGCGGGCATAGCTGAGGAAGCCCGCCGATGAATCGACATCGACAACCCTGACCGGGGCGCATCGGCCCAGAATGGCGCCGCTGAGCGCGCCGGTGCCGCACCCGACATCCAGCCAGCGCGCATCTTGCGGCGGCTCGAGCCAGTCGAGGAACCGCGGTGCGACGAGCCGGCTCCACCGGCCCACATACGGCCCGTAGACCTCACCCGCGGCCCACAGCTTCGCCTGACCAGCGGTCGCGTCCGGCTGCTGCCCGGCTGTCATGATCGCGCTCCCGGCGCCGCGGTCTTGCTCCGTCCCGGTGATCCGGGCGGAACAGCTCCGGACGGAAGGCGGGCGGCTCGGGCAGACGCTAGGACCCCAACCACGTCCGGTGCGATCAGACGAGCCCGCTCTCCCCAGATGCGGCCCACGTGCCGGCGCCACCGACGAAACCACTCGCCAGTCACCGTTCCTTAGCGCGAAAGCCAAGCCCCGAGCACCTCGTGGCTGCTGACGGGAACGTCTCAGCGATGAACCGAGGTCACCACGACCAGATGCGGACCACCCGGATGATTCACGCTTGATCGAGCCATTCCCGAGGACAAGAACTCGGGCATCCCGCGGTCGAGCACGGCAGGAGCGCCTTCACCGTATCCGGATGTCGGACAGCACCCAGTCGATCCGCCGCGAGTCAGAGGTGACCGGAAGCTAGGTCAACGGACCTGCCAGGCCGAAGACTGTGGACGCCGCCAGATCCGGCGGCGTTCCACTCCCTTCCCTTCGGCCGGGGTCAGCCCCGCTCGTGCCGGCGTCGCTCGCCCTGTTGCGGTGGCGGCCCTGAAGGCGGGGCCGCGCGGGGCGGCGGGGCGGCAACCGGGGGCGGGGCAAACGGCCGCGGCGGGGGCGCGACGGCGGGCCGCGGTGGCGGGACCGCCATGATGGCCGGCGGGGGCGCGTAGCGAGGCCGTTCGACGACGCCGGGCGGCGGCCCCGCCGGCCGCGCGATCATCGGCGGCTGCACCGGCCGGGGCGGGGGGGCCGCGGCGATCGGCGGCGGCGCGGGGCGGGGCGGGGGTGCCGCATAGGCCGGCGGCGCGAAGCGCGGTGCAGGCGCGGCCCGGGGCACGTCCGCGACAGGCGGCGCGCGCCGCGGCTCGAAGCCCGACGGTGGCCGCAACTCGGCCCGCGGCACGGCGGCCGGTGGCGTGAAGGCCGCACCCGGCATTGGCCCACGCGGTGTCCCCTCGATCGGTGGCCGGCCGCCACGCGCAACATCATCCGCCGTGCCGCGAAGGCCGTCCGGGCCGAGGCGCGCACCTCCAGGGCCCTGCGGCGCGAGGCGTCCGGGCCGCGCCAGATCGTCCGGGGTGCCCCGAATTCCGTCGGGACCGGCCCGACCGACGCGCGGGCCTTCCGGAGCCGTCACGCGCGCCCGGTCATTAACCGTTCCCGGGATGCCATCCGGGCCTGACCGGCCCGCACGGGCGCGGTCGTCCGCCGTGCCGACGATGCCATCGGGTCCAGCACGGCCAGCCCGGGCCCGGTCGTCGGCCGTTCCAGGAATTCCATCAGGCCCGACGCGCCCGGCCCGCCCGCGGTCCTCCGCGGTACCCGGAATCCCATCGGGCCCCGCACGGCCCACGCGGGCCCGATCATCCGCGGTTCCCGGAATGCCGTCCGGACCTGCCCGGCCCGCACGGGCGCGGTCATCCGCCGTTCCGGGAATTCCATCCGGCCCCGCACGGCCCACACGGGCTCGGTCATCCACGGTGCCCGGAATCCCGTCGGGGCCGGCGCGCCCGGCACGCGCCCGGTCATCCGAGATGCCGTCGGGCCCGATGCGGCCCGGGCGGGCGCGGTCGTCGGCCGTGCCGCGGATGCCATCGGGGCCCGCGAAGGTGGCGCGGCCGTCGCGCAGGCCGGGCGGCGCGCTGACCAATGCGGGGGGCAGCGGGCGAGCAAGGGGGGCCACGGGCTGGCGGGGGCGCAGCCCGGCCTCCGGCAGGGCGGTTCCGGCCGGGGCATTGGCGTAGCGCGCGGCCGCGAGGCCCGCGGCCCCACCGGCTGCGGCGGCGGCCAACGCCGCGCCGCGGAAGCCGAGGCCACCGCGCTCTGCCACCGGCCCTTCCGGCGCGAAGTCGCGCACGGGACGCTCCACGACGACGTTCCAGTGGTTCGTCACGGTCGTGACGTTGCGGACATTCACGACGTTCACCCGCTCCACGTAGCGGGGAGAGGCGCGGAAGGGCGGGTAATAGGGCTCGAAGGGTGCGAGCGGCACCCAGCCGGCCGGGCGCCCGAAGCGCGGGCCGGGCCCAGGGCCGACGAAGCCGACGACGGCAGGGGCCCAGACGGGGATGCGCGGCGGCGGCTCCCTGTAGAGGGGCTGCGGCGCCCAGGCCCAGCGCGGGCCGATGCGGACCCAGCGGCCGTAATGGCTGGTGGCATAGGCCCAGGGCCGGTCGTCGACCCAGGTCTCGCCCCAGGCACCGACGGGGACCCAGGCGCCCTGGCGGAAGGGGACCCAGTCCGGCCCCACATCGGCAGGCGGGTACCAGATGTCGCCGTAATCGGGCGACCGGTCCCAGGCGCCGACGAGGGCCAGCTCCGTCGCGCCGGTCATGGCCCGGGCGGTGGGCGGCAGGGGGCGCGCGCCCGGCGTCACCGGATCGATCCAGGCGAGGATCGGCGGCGGTGCGCCGGCCCGGGCGGCGGTGATGGTCACCGGCGTCCCCTCGCCGCCCGTGAGGATCGCGGCCTGGCCGCGGCCAAGCTGCACGTCCATGTTGGGTCCCGTGATCCGGGCCACGCCGTCGAAGATGGTGACGCGGGTCGGCTGGCCGGGGCCACCGGCCTCGATCACGTAGCGACCAGGGACGGCGAGCCCGACCGTGGCGCGGGCCGTGCCGATCTCGATCCGCGGCGGCTGCTCCTCCGGCCGCAGGATGGCGGCCAGGACACCGGCTTCCAGCCCCGCCGCGACCGTCTCGTCATCGAGTGCCGTGATCTGGAGGCGGGTGCCGGAATCCAGGCCGAAGCGGCTTGGCCCGATCTCCAGCGCGACACGGCCCCCGGGGCCCGTCGCGAAGGCCGCACCGGAGGTGATGGAGAGGTTCTGACGCGCCGGCTCGAAGACGTCACCGCCGGCGAGGCGTGCCTCGACCGGGCCGACAAGGCGGGCGATGCGGCCGACCCGCGCCGGCGGGTCCACGAAGGTGACGGGCGTCTCGTCCCCTGCCCGCGCGGCCTGGGGTGCGGCCCCCACGGCCGGCGCGAGGACGGCGGGCGCGCGCTCGACCCGGGCTGGCGCGGGGGGCTCCTCCGGCCGGGCCGGAGCGGAGCGGAACTCGGGCTGTGCGACCTGCGGCGCGGCGGAGGGGGAGGTGGCGGTCGCTTCGGCCCCCGTGGCGCGCGGCAGGGGGAGTTCCGACCGCGGCGCCGTGTCCTGCGGCTCCGGTGCTGGTGCCATCGCGCGCGGCTCGGGAGCCAGGGACGGCTTGCCCGGAACGGCCTCCACGGGTCCCTTCACAACATCCCCGGACGGCGCATCCCCGGACTGCGCGCGCGCGTCCGCAGCCAGGAGAGCGCCAAGGACGACCGCGGCGAGAAGCGAGGTTCGGAACGGGACGGACAGGGCACGGCCCTCCTGCAGCGGGCGCGGGGGCACCCGGGACATGTCGGGAGGTTGACGCGACGTGTGAGGCGAAGTTGCGGCACGGCCATGGCGTGACCGGGCCACGGGGCCGCCGGCCCCTGCGGCCCGGTCACGTCGCCGCGACCAAGTTCCCCGATCGGCGCCCAGGATGGACCCCTGACACGCACCCCAAGCCACGCCCGCGCCGGGCAAGCAGGCCGAGAGAGACGCTGAAGACCACGAGAGCCGCATCAGGTGAGCCGGCGTCGAGATGCGGCGCCGCCGCGCCTGCAACGGCGTCACGCAGCACCCGTGGCGCGCCCCCGCCCCGCCCGGCTCACATGTCCCGCTCGACTGTTCCCTTCGGGCCCAAACCCATCAAGGGCTACTCGCTCGGGGCAAGCTCCTTCGTGAGGTCGAGGATGCGCTTGCGTACGGCCGGCTCCGTGATGCGGTAGTAGGCCCGAACGAGTTCCAGCGTTTCCCGCCGATGCATCACGTCGTCCTCGAAGCCCTGCTGCTGCTCCGCCATGCCGGATGCGCCGTGTGAGCGCAGACCCGTCTGGCTGGCCGGGCGGTCCGTCATGTCGTCGAAGAAGAAACTGATCGGGACGTCCAGGACCTGGCTGATCTCGAACAGCCGGCTTGCCCCGATCCGGTTCACGCCGCGCTCGTATTTCTGGACCTGCTGGAAGGTAACGCCGAGCGCTTCTCCCAGCGCCCCCTGGCTCATTCCAAGGAGGGTTCGCCGAAGACGGACGCGCGAGCCGACATGAATGTCGATCGGCCTCGCTGCCTTCTCGCTCTCGACGCCAGTGGGCTCATCCATTGTCTGCAGCATCAACTGGCTCCTCCAAGCCGATCCGAGGCGAGGGCAAACTCAGGCGAGGCACACCGGAATGCGCTCCGCCCGCCACACCACATCGCCATCATCATCAACCCTGACGTGCAAAATGCTGCTTTTTGAGACAATCGTCAAGGAAATCCTAACAACCTGGAATTGCGGCAAGGATTCTGACCAAGGCTGCCAGGGACCTCGGCTCTCACGCGCCCCGATCCGGGCTGTTACCGGGTTGGACGGCCGTGCGGGCGGCGATCCTTGCGGCGATGGGCCGAGGGGTGGCCCGGTCTGCTCGCGGCGACATTCGCGCATGGCCGGCCCCTCTCATGATCGGTCCCGCTTTGGCTGGATTGGCTGCGCAGGCAGCCTGCGACAACGCCGAGAAGGGCTTTCCCGTGCTGCGCTTCACGGGACCGTCTCGGGCACGACACGGGGGACCGGCTGAACCGGCGCGAGCATCCCGTTCCGACCCAGGATCGGCGACGCGATCGCGTCGGCCCGTCCTCTGCGATGGATACCGAGGTTCCGCAGGATGGACCGTTGATCGTGCTACATCATCGTGCGCGGGCACCGGAAACGGCGTGCCCGCTGACGATAGCCCCGGCCGTATCGTGATCGGGACGGAGGTCACGGCCGTCTGCGGCAGACGCGATCCTCTCGAGGCGAGCGCCGCTGCGCCCTGTCTGCCAGCAAAGGCCTGATCGCCGCCGTTCTCGGCGAGTTCCATGAGCAGCTCCGCACTCCGCGCGTGCGCATTCCCGCCGACACGGATGACGTGCGGATGATTGGCCATACCGAGGGTGCCGACCTTGGGTGAGGAAGGATTCGATCTCGGCCCCTGGGTTGGCATGCCGGTCCCGGCGGGGACCTTTCCATCCTGGCGAAGTCGTCGCCCGGCCTGTCTTCGCGTCCGGTGCTGACAGGGCTCTGCAGGGCGCGGCCGCAGAAGATGGCGCGCCGCCCAGGCGATCGAGGGACGTCGCCTAGCCACGATGGCCCGATCCCGGCACAATCCCTGACAGATCCGGCGGCATGCAGGACCGGGTGTGCCAAGGGTGGACGCGGACATTGAGATTGCCTCTGTGGGTCAGCGCCCTCGTCGTGACCCTGTTCGTTCAGACCGTCAGCTCCTTCTCCTCCCTCGCAGTTCCCCTCCTCGGACCGCCACTGATGGCCCGAGCCGGCCTGCCGCCCGAGAGCATTGGCCTCGTCTCCGCCATGACCTCGGCCGGCATCTGCTGGTGCCTGGCCTGCGGGGGGCCGCTCCTCGGCCACCACGGGCCGGTTCGCACGCTGCAGATCGGGCTCGCCTGCATGGCACTTGGCCTTCTCATCCTATCCCAGCCGCTGGGGCTGCTGGGCCTGCTCGGGGCCTTGGCCGTCGGCTTCGGCACCGGCCACAACACGCCGGCGGGCAGCCGGATCCTCGTTCGCTCAGCGCCGCCGCGGCACCGCACGCTGATCTTCTCGATCAAGCAGGCCGGCGTTCCCCTGGGCGGGGCATTGGCAGGGCTCGCGGCGGCGCCGCTGGTGCTGGTACAGGGCCTGTCCGGTGCCCTGTGGACCATTATCGGCGTGCTCCTGCTGACGATCCTCCTGGTGCAGCCTTCTCGCGCGCGGCTGGATCGGGAACGGGACGAGAGCCAGACGGGCTGGGCGCGCGCGCTGCTCTCCCCGATGGTCCTGCTGCGTTCCGTCAGGACCCTGCGCGCACACCCCTCCCTGCCGCTGCTGACAGCTCTTGGCGCGTCCTTCTCCGTGCTGCAGTCCTGCCTGACCGCCTTCACCGCAACCTATGCCATGACCCGGCACGGAGCCTCCCTGGTCGAGGCCGGGAAGATCGTGGCGGTCATGCAGATCGCCAGCGTCACCGGGCGTGTGGCCTTCGGGTGGCTGGCCGACCGCATGGGCCATGCTCTCCGGCACCTCGCCTTGCAGGCGGTCGGCTCAGCTCTGGCGGTCGGATTGCTCGTCACCCTGGGCAGCCAGGGCCCGTGGGCCCTGTACGGCTGCGCGGCCCTGGTCGGCGCAACGGCCATCGGCTGGAACGGGGTCCACATGGCGGAACTGGCCCGTGTGGCGCCCCTGTCCCTCGTCAGCGATGTCACCTCCGCCGCCAGCCTCTTCGGCTTTGTCGGGTCGATCTGCGGGCCGGTGATCTTCACGCTTCTGGTGAGATGGAGTGACAGCTACGGCCTCGCCTTTCTCGTCATGGCGGCGCAGCTCGCCGGCATCGGATTGATCTGCGCCCTGCTCCTGAGAGGCCGGACAGGAAATTCGATGCCGAGGCCTTCCTGATGTCCGGATCCGGGACGCCGCAACAGCCTGATCAAGCTGCGATCGGGCAGGCGTCCGAAGGGCTTTGCAGCGGAGCGTCGCCTCGATACTGCTCCCGCGTGCCGTCTCCCGCTTCGGAGAAGGGGGCCGACTGAGGTAAACGCCGCCGTGTCCGCATTCCCGCGCCTGGGCGCCCTCGCACCAACGGGCGCCACGGGCGGCATCATCATGATGCTGCTCGGCGTCCTCCTCTTCGCTGTCAACGACACGCTCGGCAAGTGGCTCGTGGGGGCTTACACGGTCGGACAGCTCATGCTGGTGCGCAGCATCGCCGGGCTCTGCACGATGGCACCCTCCATCATCCGAGCGGGCCCCTACGCCTTTCTCCGTCCACCCCGCCCCGGGTTGCAGCTGTTGCGCGTGGCGTTCTCGACCCTCGAGGGATCGCTCTTCTTCTGGGCCCTGACGGAGCTCCCGCTGGCCGAGGTGATGACCTACTACATGGCCGGCCCGATCTACGTCACCGCGCTCTCCCCCTTCCTGCTGGGCGAGCAGGTGGGCTGGCGGAGGTGGACAGCCGTGGCGATCGGCTTCGGCGGCGTCATCCTGGCGCTGCATCCCTCGCCAGGCTCGCTGTCGCTCGGTGCCGTTTGTGCCCTGGTGGGCAGCTTCAGCTATGCCCTTTTCCTCGTCGCCACCCGCAAGCTGGCCGGGACACCCGGGACGGTGCTGATGACGGCGCAGCTGCTGGCAGCCCTGATCTTCGGCGGCACGCTGGTGGTCATTCAGGGCTGGACACCGCCCGGTCTGCTGGACCTCACGCTGATGCTCCTGCTGGGCATCGGCTCACTCAGCGGCAATCTCTGCGTGAACCAGTCCCTGCGGATCGCCCCCGCCTCCGTGGTCGTGCCATACCAGTACACGCTGATCCTCTGGGGCATGCTCTTCGGGTATGTCTTCTTCGACGAGGTGATCGGGCCGATGACCATGACCGGAGCCGCCGTGATCGTCGGCGCGGGGCTTTTCATCTTCCTCCGCGAGCAGCAGTTGCGCCGCCGCGGGCAGCGGAGAGGCCGGGAATCGTAAGCAGCGAGGCCCGCCCGCCATCGATGCCGCGCCACCTCCTTGGGACGCATCCTGGCCTGCTGCATCCACTCTGCCCGCCCCGGTATGGACATGTCGGCCGGGCGCGACCGGACGCAGAGCTCGGCCCAGGCTCTCAGGACAAGGGGTCGAGAAACACCGGTCGAGCCGCAAGGTCCACGCTGACGCCAGCCACTTCCAATGAGGGCAGCAGCGATTCGGTCGGAAGGCGCAGGTAGCGTTCGAGCAGCCGGAGATAGACACCCATGAAGCGCGGGCCGTGCCTATCCGTCTCCCCCTCGGCCGTGCTGGTCATGGCGTGGGCCAGCTCATGAAGGAGGACCCAGGAGGGCAGGCTTTCTGAGAGCCGGAGCCGGAGACGCGAGGCATCGGCCTGCCGCGCTGTGGCCTGGGGCGGCAAGGCCTCGACCCGGGGTGGCCAGCGCAGCCCCATCTCTGCCCAGATCGCGTTGACCATGGGCTGGGCTGCGGCGAACGGGATCAGGTCCGGCGCATGCGGTGCCACGACCCGGTCCTCCCACGCGTAGACCCGCGAACGCTGGCGATCGCGGCCGCTCATCAGCTCAGCAGGTCGCGCGCCGGCCCGCCCATCGGGCGCTGGAGGTTTACCCGCTCCCCCGCCTCGTAGCCCTGCCGATAGGCTCCGTCCAACCGGATGCCGGCTCCGCGCTGGGCCACGAGCCGGACCTTGCTGGCGCGGAACGCGTCCTCCACCACGCTGTGCTTCAGCACGATCAGGGCCGTCCCTGTCGTGCGCTGGGCAGCCACTTCGGACTCCCTCGATGCATGCAGCGCTTCCAGACGCTCGGCGACCCGCATGGACATGCCATGCGCAAAGCTGGTGGTGGCCTGCCGCAGCTGGACGCCACGCAGGGAGGGATGCCGCGACCGGAAGTCCGATCCCTCCTGCCGGATCCCGCGGTCGATGATGGAGAAAAGGTAAACGGCCATCGTCGTATCGGCCTCGAAGCCGAAGAAGACGTAGCGGGACCGATCCTCGTCGCGGGCCAACCAGACCTTGCAATCGCAGAACCGGGCGATCGCGGGCACGCAGCCGTCGATCGGGCGGCGCTGCCGGCCCGGCAGGGGCACCTCCACCTGGACGCAGGGCTCGGCGCGGAGGTCGACCTCCTCCATGCTGAGCGCGTAACGCTCCAGCAGTCGGCCGACCATCTCGGCCGCCGCCAGGGCCTCGGCCTCCGTGCAGCCATTTGAGACGGTCTTCTCCGCAAGGGCTCGGATGCGCGCCTTGACTCGGGCGAGTTCAGTCGTCTGGCTCAAAGGGGGCAACCGGGCTAGAAGGTCCGTCGGAAGGGTATAGCAGGGCGGGCACCCCGCGATATCCCTGGCCGTCCTGCTTCGTCAGGAGGGCGAACCCCTGCGGGGAACACGGTTCGGCCATGCCCCCTCTCGGGCATCAGATTGCAGATTGGGACTTCGCATCAGCCCTCTGAGTCGCCACATAGGCCTGCCCCAAGGGTCTCGATCAGTCAGGGGCGCCGCCTCGGCAGCGCCCCTGATCCGCGTGCGAAAAGGAATCGGAATGACGCCGGAATCAGCCGACGAACTGGTGCTGAACGAGCGGGACGAGGCGCTTCTCTCGTCCTTGCCCGAGGCCGAGGGCCGGGCGCTGCGCCGGCTCGTCGAGATTGCCCGGGCCCGGGGCCATGTGACTCATGCCGAGGTGTCCGCCGCGCTCCCCTCCGACCACCTCTCCTCCGACCAGATCGAGGATGCCCTCGGCGTGCTCTCCGCCATCGGCGTCGAGGTCGCCGAGGACGAGGAGGCCGAGGAGGCTGATCCCGCCGAGAAGGCGCCCCCCGCCGCCGAGGGCGAGGAGGAGGTCGTCGGGAACGTCAAGGAGGATGCCGGCCGCTCCGCCGACCCGGTGCGCATGTACCTGCGCGACATGGGCTCGGTCCAGCTGCTCAGCCGCGAGGGCGAGATCGCCATCGCGAAGCGGATCGAGGCCGGCCGCGACATGATGATCGGGGGGCTCTGCGAGGCCCCGCTGGTGCTGGACGCGATCCTCGGCTGGTACCGTGGCATCCAGGACGGAAGCCTGCTTCTCAGGGATGTCCTCGATCTCGAGGCGACGGCCGGAACCCAGGAGGCGGCGTCCGACACCGGGTCCGAGGGTGAGGAGGACCAGGACGAGGCCAGCGAGGGGGGCTCGATCATTCCTCCCTCCGTCCTCGAGCAGCAGGTCAAGCCGGAGGCCCTCGCCGCCTTCGCCGCGATTGAGGCGGCCTGGGGATCCCTGCGCGAGCTCCAGTCGCGCCGCATGGCGGCCTACACGGACGGGAGCGGCCTCAGCGCGGCCGACGAGAAGGAGTTCGCCCGGCTCCGCACCGAACTGGTCGGGCTGATCGGGCAGGTCCACCTGCACGCGAACCGCATTGCCGAGCTTTTGGAGCGGATGCGGGAGGTCAACAAGCGCCTGACGACCGCGGAGGGACGCCTGCTCCGCATCGCGGAAGGGGCTGGCGTGAAGCGGGACGACTTCCTGACGGTCTACCGCGCCTCGGGCCACGGGCCGGATTGGGTCGCCGGTCTCGCCACCCGTCGGGGCAAGGGCTGGATGGCGTTCGCGACGCGCCATGCCGCCGAGGCGGAGGAGGCCCGCTCGGCCATCTTCGCCATCGCCGAGGAAGCCGGGCTACCCATCGCGGAGTTCCGCCGCGTGCAGGCCGTCGTGGCCCGGGGCGAGCGCGACATGAACCGCGCCAAGAAGGAGATGATCGAGGCGAACCTGCGCCTCGTGATCTCCATCGCCAAGAAGTACACGAACCGCGGCCTACAGTTCCTGGACCTGATCCAGGAGGGCAACATCGGCCTCATGAAGGCCGTCGACAAGTTCGAGTACCGTCGCGGGTTCAAGTTCAGCACCTATGCCACCTGGTGGATCCGGCAATCGGTGACCCGCGCCATCGCGGATCAGGCCCGCACCATCCGCGTGCCGGTGCACATGACGGAGACGGTGAACAAGCTGAACCGGACCTCCCGCCAGATGCTGCACGAGCTGGGCCGGGAACCGACGCCAGCCGAGCTGGCCGCGAAGATGGGCATGCCGCTGGAGAAGGTGGTCAAGGCTCAGAAGATCGCGCGCGAGCCGGTCAGCCTCGAGACCCCGATCGGCGACGAGGAGGACAGCCATCTCGGCGACTTCATCCGGGATGAGAACGCGGTGATGCCGCTCGACGTCGCCGTCCATGCCGGATTGCGGGATGCCGCGAGCAGGGCTCTTTCCGACCTGACGCCGCGCGAAGAGCGGGTGTTGCGGATGCGTTTCGGCATCGGCATGAACTCGGATCACACGCTGGAGGAGGTCGGGCAGCAGTTCAACGTGACCCGCGAGCGCATTCGCCAGATCGAGGCGAAGGCCCTGCGGAAGTTGAAGCATCCCACGCGTGCCAAGCAGCTCCGCAGCTTCCTCGACGAAGGTTGAGGGCCTTCCGGCAGGACCGACCGTCAGGCTGGTGATCGGAATGCGTCAGTCATGCGTGGCCCCGGTTCCCCGGGGTCACGCCTTCACGGCCATCCCGATGGGGATGACCAAGGCCACGGACTAGCGAAGAGGCTTGCCGGTCGGAGATGTCGAGAAGGGGTGTGCTGTCTGCAGGGGCACCCTCTTCTCGAGCCGGCGCTTGGTGCGGCGCCTGGAACCGGCAGGTCTGAGACAGAGCCTGGACGGTCAGGCCATCGAAGGGCAACGCCCGGGTTCCATGCCGCGACGAGCCCTCAGCTGCCATCGGCCACAAGCTGTTTGCGAAGCTCCAGCGCATCACCCGTGGCCTCGCCGAGCGCGGTGTTGTCGAAGATGCACCAGCATTCCTCCGCGGTCCGTCCGGCGTCGCGCACCCGCCCCGCCAGCATCCCGATCATCTCGGACGCGTAGTCGGAATAGTAGATCTTCGGCGATCCATGCATCCGCCAATAGGTCAGACCCGGCCAGCCACCGGGCTCCGCAGCCCGCGGCACGACCGCCGGGTCGGCCGCCACGCGCGCGATGCGGAAGGCCGTCAGCCGCGCCCCGGCGGCCTCCGTGAACCACGTGGGATGCCGCGGCTCGCACACGACATACCCCCCGAAACGGCCTCGGACGGCGTCGAAGAACAGGTCAGCGGCAGCCTCATCATAGCGAAGAGATGGGGGTAGCTGCACGAGCAGTGGCCCCAGGGCCTCCCCAAAGGCCTCAGCCTCGCCCAGGAAGCGGGCCAGAGGCTCCTGCGGTTCGGCAAGCCTGCGCGTGTGGGTGAGTTCCCGCGGCAACTTCACCGCGAAGCGGAACCCAGAAGGGACGCTCGCAGCCCAACGCGCATAGGTCGCGGGGCGGTGCGGCCGGTAGAAGGAGGAGTTGATCTCCACCGCCGGAAGCTGGCGCGCGTACCGCTCCAGATGGGTGCCGTCGCCCGGAAACGCGGCTGCGTGCTGCCTGGGGATGCTCCAGCCCGCCGTCCCGATGCGAGCGGTGTTCACCGCGTTCCCTTCAGCCGATTTGCCAAAGGATCGCTGGCGTGACCGTTGGTTCCGGGCATGACGCTTCCGCTCCATCGACCGCACTGTGCCCCCATCGTATCTTTCATCGTGGCGGCAGGACCAGCTTGGGGGAGGAAACACATGACAGAGTGGAAGCGTCTGGGCCGGCGCCCTCTGGTCCTGTCGGGTGCGGCCACGCTCGTCGGCGCCCACCGGTCATCTCATGCCCAAGGGCCAGTTCTGACGCGTCCCGTGGAGATCGTGGTGCCCTACGCCGCCGGCGGCCCGGCCGACCGCTACGTTCGCGCGATGGCGGATCCGCTCCGGGCCGCCTGGGGACAGCCGATCGTCATCAGCAACAAGCCCGGTGGCGGGGCAACGATCGGAGCGGCCGCCGTTGCCAAGGCCCCGCCGGATGGCCAGACCCTTCTGATGGCCAGCTTCGGCCTGGTCGGCAATCGCCTTCTGATGCGGGAATTGCCCTACGACCCCGGCTCGCTCGCCCCCCTCTCCCTGGCCGGAGTGGGCGGGATGACGCTGTACACACGCCGTTCGCTCCATGCGCCGGACCTGGAGAGCTTCCTGAACGTCGCCCGCACGCAGCCCGGCGGTCTGCGCTTCGGTTCGTCCGGTGTGGGCTCAACGCCGCACGTCGCGTGCGAGGTCTTCGCCGCCCGCGTCGGGGTGGAGATCATCCATGTCCCCTATCGGGGCTCCGGCCAGGCCCTGACAGATCTCCTGGCAGGCAACATCGATGCCGTCTTTACCGCCACCACCAGCGGCCCGGCCCGATCTGACGCGCTCGTTGCCATCGCCTCGAGCGGCACCCGACGGTCACTGATCACCCCGCAGGTGCCGACCCTCACGGAGAGCGGCCTGGATGTCGTCGCCCGCACTTGGTACGGCTTCCTCGCGCCAAGTGCCACGCCTCCCTCGGTGCGCGCGGACCTCGTACGCGGCTTCCAGTCGCTCTCGGGAAGCGCCGAAGCGCGCAACGCGCTGATCGAGGATGACATCGAGCCGCTTTTCACGGGCCCCGACGCCTTCGCGCGCTTTCTCGAAGAGGAGATGCGCTACTGGGCGCCTGTTTTCCGGGAAAGAAACATCCAGCTTTGAACGGACCCTGCCGGTGAATCCACGCCTGTCCCTTCCCGGTCCCGCCGAGATGTCACCCGAACAGTTGGACCTTTACGAGCGGATCATCGCAGGACCGACCCGGAGCATGGTGGGACCTCAGAGGGCGAATATTCACAGTCCGCCCCTGGCCGAGGCCTGGTGGAAGCTCGGCGACACACTCCGGCACGGGACGGTGCTGCCCAAGGCACTGCTGGAACTGGCGATCATCATCGTCGGGCGCCGCTGGAACAGCCAGCTCGAGTTTCTTGTTCACGCGGCGGCTGCGATCAAGGCAGGGCTGGATCCCGATCTTGTGGAAGCCATCCGGACCGGAGCCCGGCCGGCCTTTCCCACCGCCGAGATGCGGGAGGTGTATGAACTCACGCAGCAGGTTCAGACGGCCGGCCAAGCCGACGACAGCACCTACCAAGCCGTGCTGGCTCGCTGGGGGGAACGCGGCACGGTGGAACTGGTCGCCGTGATCGGCTTCTACACCATGGTCTGCATTGCCCTGAATCTGCACTGCATCCCGCTGCCTGCTGGCGCCACACCGCCTCTTCCGCCGGTCGGAGAAGCTGGCGGGTTAGCCCCGCTCCCATCCCTTCCATGAAATCTGGGGCCGTCAGGCAGGCCGCTGAGCTGTTTGACGGATGGGATGATCCGTCGTGGCGGCCGGTGGGCCTCTCTGATGATTCAGCGAGTGTCTGCAGGCGCCCGACAGCACTGAATGTCGATGGTCGGGGCACTCAGGCGGCTATGGCCTCCACCATCATCACATCCAGCATGAAGGATCCGTCCGCTTCGATCGCGAAGTGATCGCGCACCTCGGCGGAGGCGGCAGCCTGCAGCGCGCGGATCGCCTGAACATGGACGGCTGGCGTGCGCATGCGAGAGATCCAGACATCGAAGTCCATGCGGATGCGCCAGGTCCGGCCCGTCCGCATCTGAAATCCGGAACGCACCAGGGCGCCGGCCCATTCCGCCGCCGTGTAGTCCCGGACATGCGATGGATCGCGGAGCAGCTCCACGGCCTGGAGATGCGTATCGAGCAGAGGAGAACCGGGGGAGTAGGCATCGATCACCACGGCGGTAGCTCCTCTCGCCAGCACCCGCCGTGCCTCCCGCATCCCCCTCTCGAAGTCATGCCAATGATGCGCCGAATAGCGGCAGCCCAGGAAGTCGAAGGCGGCATCCGGGAAGGGCAGGCGCTCCGCGGGGGCCTCCATGGTCTCGATGTTGTCCAGCGCCCTGGTTCGGGCGGTCGCCGCCACCGCGGCCAGCATCTCGCCTGACAGGTCCGACGCCGTGACCTTCCTGGCATGGCGGGCCATGCGGTAGGCCACGTGCCCTCCGCCAGTTCCCAGGTCGAGCGCCCGGACCGGAGCCACGCGGCGCACCACGGCCTCAAGAGCATCAAGGTCCTCGCCGCCGGCATGAACCGCGCTCTCGACATAAGCCTTGGCACGCGGGCCGAACTGATCCTCGACGACGGCATGATGGGCTCGGGTCATGGCCTGCTCGCTCCTCAGCGGCGGCCAGCATGCCCTCATGCTCCCTCGGTGCAAGGGGAGAGATGGCGGAGGCATGGACATGGAGAGTGTTCACGGCCCATCGTCGGTTTCTGCTTTGTGTTGCCCACGCTGAGTCATGTCCCGGCCTACCCTTGCGGGGCGGGCAGGGCGGGATCCGAAGCCTTGAGCGACCTGGGCGCGGCCAACTCCTTCCCGCTGATGGCAGGCCAAACCGCCTTCGTCAGTTCGACACCGGGCGCACATTCATGGCGCGTGCGGTTCCATCGCTGCGCGGCGTGACGTGCAGTCCTTGCCGACCGACCCAGCCGTCGGACTGAAAGTAGAGCGGGATGAATTCGCTGTCGGCCAGCCCTGCCTCGTGTTGATGCGATCGCCCGGGATCAGGGCTTCGCGTGGCATCTCGGGATACTGAACCGAGCAGCCCGAATGTTCGGGCAGCGTCACGCCTCTTGTTTAAGTCTTCGACGACGCCGTCCTTCTCGTCGCGTCAGCGATGCTTGCACCGACAAGGGGCCGCACGCTGCCGTGGCAGACCGGTCACGGCGACAGGCATCCACCGCGAACCAGCTCAGCCAAAGGTCGCCCAACACCCCCAGGAAATTTAAGGGTCAGCGTTAGCTATTCCAGTTTGCTAAGGATCGGGAGCAGGCGCATCAACCAGACAAGGGAGGCGATCGCATGTCACCCGTCCTGATGCTGGGCCGTAGGCTGAACCTCGTCCGTGCTCTCGTCCAGCCTACCCCGATGGAACTCACGCTCCTGACGAAGACAGGGCGCTGTGCGATCACGCCGACGCTTCCGCAGGTGAGCGACCTTGGCCTTCGATCAGGTGCTTCACGGACATGCTGACCGCAAAGACCCTGGATAGGCCAAGCCGGTTCGGCACCTCGGCGAGGATGCACGCAGGATCGGACCTGCCGAACCGGGACGAGGGTGAACAGACATCCGAGATTCGCCTTCTCGGCCCGCTGTCCGTTGTCCGCGCAGGGTCGCCGCTGGTGCTGCCGGCCTCGCGCAAGTTGCGGGCGCTGCTCGGCCACCTCGCGCTCGCTCCGCACCCTGTTCCTCGCGGACAGCTCTGCGAGCTCCTCTGGGACGTCCCCGATGACCCCCGCGGCGAGCTCCGCTGGTGCCTCAGCCGCCTCCGCCGCGTCCTCGACACCCCCGGCCGACGCCGGGTCGAAACTCCCTCGGACGCCGTCTCCCTCAACCTCGCAGACACCTCCGTGGACGCGATCGAGGTCGCGCACGCCGCCCGCGACGGCATCGGGACGCTCGCCACGGAGCGGCTGCGCGCACTGGCCTCCCTTTTCGCCGGCGACCTCCTGGAGGGTCTGGAACTTGACCGCCTGCCGGCCTTCGAGGGCTGGCTCGTCGCCGAGCGCCGCCGCTTCCGCGACCTCCACGCCACCCTGCTGGAGGAGCTCGTCGGCCGCCTGCCGGACGAGGAGGCCGCCGCCCCGCTCGGCGCTTGGCTCCGGCTTGCCCCCTTCGACCTCCGCCCGCACGAGGCCGTGCTGGCCGCCCTCGCCCGCCGCGGCCGCATCCGGGAAGCGGAGGAGCATCTCGCGGCGACCGCCCGCCTGTTCGAGGCCGAGGGCCTCGACGCCGCCCCGCTCCGCGCCCTCTGGCGGGCGGCCCGCACCGGGGTGGAAGAAGCCCCGCGGCCCCGCGTCGCAGCCTGCCCCATATCCCCTGCCCCGGCCGAGGCGCCGGTGGAGGTCTCACCGGCCGGCGCCCGTCGCGCCTCCGTCGCCGTGATGCCCTTCACGGAGCTGACCGCCGGTCCCGGCCTCCCCGGCGGCCCCGCCGACGCGCTCGTCTATGACGTGATCACGCGGCTGGCGAAGCTGCGCAGCCTCTTCGTCATCGCGCCCGGCACCGTCTTCGCGCTGCGCGACCGCGGCGTCGCGCCGGCCGAGGCGGGCCGGATGCTCGGCGTGGACTACGTCGTCAGCGGCTCAGTGCAGCGCCGCGGCGGCCGCCTCGCCGTCGCGGTGGAACTTGCCGAGGCGCGCAGCGCCCGGATCGTCTGGACCGACGTGCTCGACCACGCGGCCGAGGACGCCTTCCTCGTGCTCGACGCGATCGGCAACCGCACCGTCGCCTCGGTGGCCGGCGAGATCGAGGCGATCGAGCGCAACCGCGCGATCCTCAAGCCGCCCGACTCCCTCGACGCCTGGGAGGCGCACCACCGCGGCCTCTGGCACATGTACCGTTTCAACCGCCCGGACAACGAGCGCGCGCGGCACTTCTTCGAGGCGGCGATCCGCCTCGACCCCACCTTCTCCCGCGCCTATGCCGGCCTGTCCTTCACGCACTGGCAGAACGCCTTCCAGGGCTGGGCGGAGCGTCCTGCCGCGGTGGAGGCGGCCTATGCCGCGGCCGGGCAGGGGCTGATGGCCGATGACCGCGACCCCGCCGCGCACTGGGCCATGGGCCGGGCGCTCTGGCTGCGCGGCCGCCACGACCCCGCCGTGGAGGAGCTGGAGCAGGCCGTGGCGCTGAGCCCGAACTTCGCGCTCGGCCACTACACCCTCGCCTTCGTCCACTCGCTCACCGGCGATCCGGGCACCGCGGTCGCCGCCTCCGACCACTCGCGCCGGCTCAGCCCCTTCGATCCGATGCTCTTCGGCATGCTCGGCGCGCGCGCCATGGCGCTGGTGCGGCTCGGCCGGTTCGAGGAGGCCGCGGAGGCCGGGCTGAAGGCCGCCGCCCGGCCCAACGCCCATGTCCACATCCTGGCGATCGCCGCCGTCTCCCTCGCTCTCGCCGGCCGGCTCGACGAGGCGCGGGACCAGGTCGCCGCCATCCGTCAGACCCTGCCCGGCTACCGCGTCCAAGACCTCATCGCCGCCATGCAACCCCGACCGGACGGCGAGGAGCGGTTCCGAGAGGGTGCGCGGCGCATCGGGATCGCGTGACCCACCGGATCACCGACGGGGATCGGGCTGCATGCCCGTCCACAACCCGGCCAGGGTTCGCGACCGGCTTGCAGGCTGTAGCGCCGGGATCAGGGCCTTCCGTCGCCTGCACGACAGTGACGATGCTCGGTGCGGCGTCATCCGCTCCAACGATTGACGCGACCGGTGGAACCCCATTCGTCGGAGAAGGATCGTGATGACGAAAAATCTGACCCAGAACATGCCTGTCGCAGCTGGCCTTTCCCGGTCGAGCCGCGCCGCATGGTTCACGGCGTGCGCGTTGTTGGTCAGCGTGATGACCAGCGGATCGCAGGCGCAGGCTCCAGCGCGCATGCCGGACTGTCCAAGCACCGGGATGGCCATCGGCGATTGGCGTGGCGGTGGATGCCTGTGCCAGCTCCCGCCACCGAGGGAGCTGCCGATCTGGGGAACCGGATCCTATGCCGGAGAGAGTTCGATCTGCACGGCGGCGATCCACGCCGGCGTCGCGGCTGCCGATCCGGGTGGCGCAGTGAACGTCATCATCGAGCCGGGGCGCGCCAGCTACCAGGGGAGCACGGCCCATGGTGTCACCTCCCGCGATCGCGGTCCCTCCGGCCGAAGCTTCCGGGTCGAGGCGTTCATCCCCTTACGATAACGGTCAGCAGGCAGGGCACCGCGGCGGTGCAGCCGCCTCCCCTTATGGGGTGGCGCGGGCGCCTGGAGATCCAGGGCCGCGCCTGGCCGGGGCGAAAGGCCACGCCAAGGCGCGCCAGCCCGAACGCAAAAGGTCGCAGCGGCTCCGGCAAGAACGCCCCGCCTGGAGCCCCGGCCGCGCCGCCGCGATGACTACGACGGAACCAGCCGGTAGCCCGTGCCGGCCCGCTCCACCCGGCCCGTCGCCGGCATGGGGAAGTGATAGCCGACCACCGGCATCCGCTCCGCCGCCGCGCGGTCCAGCAGGGCGCGGCGGGTCGCCACCGCGGTGGCCGGGTCCATGTCGAAGACCGGCACCCACTCCGGGTTCGCCATGAACAGGGCCGGCGTGTTCACCGCGTCGCCGATCACCAGAAGCTGCTCCCGTCCCTCCGAGACGAGGAAGGAGGCGTGGCCGGGGGAGTGTCCGAAGGTCGGGATGGAGGTGACGCCCGGCGCAACCTCCGCCCCCGGGCGGAACCGCTCCACGCGGGCGGCATAGGGAGCGAAGCGGCGACGGGCGTTCGCGAAGGCCGGCCGCCGCGCCTCGGGGGCGCGGGAGGCCTCGCCCTCGTCCAGCCAGAAGGCCCATTCGCCCTCCGGCACCTTGATGGCGGCGTTCGGGAACGCGGCGTTGCCCTGGGCGTCGAGCAGGCCGCCGATGTGGTCGCCGTGAAAGTGGGTGAAAACCACCGTTCGGATATTCGCCGGGTCCAGGCCGGCGGCGCGGATGTGGTCCAGCATCCGCCCCGTGCCGGGCGGCCCTCCTTGGGGCCCGAACCCCACATCGATCAGCACCAGCCCATCGCGCGTGCTCACGACCGTCTGGTTGAAGGTATTGCGCATCCCCGGCCCCGGCGTACCCGCGGCCGCCAGGGCAGCGGAGACCGCGTCGGGCGCGGCGTTCGTGACCAATCCCTGGGTGACGTTGGGCAGTTCGACCACGCCGTCATTCACCACCGTGATGGCGGTGTTGCCGAGCTGGACCTTGTGGAAGCCCAGCCCCGGCGCTGCCGTCCCCTGGGCAGGCGCCAGCTTCGGCAGGGCGGCTGCGGCGGCCGCCCCCAGCAGGATGTCGCGACGATGAGCCATGTCTCTCTCCTCCCTCAAGCACCCGATCCCCGCATGGTGGCACTGATCCTGGTGTCAGGCACGAGCTAAGCGGACCAGCCGAACGGAGACGTTCCCCTCGCCGCCTGGGCGTTTCTGGCCGGCGCCGCGCGTCGCAGGGATGCTGGTCACTGCAACGGCCGCGCATGCTTCGGCCTCCCGCAAATGCCGCCCGCTGAGCTCGGCCACGGAATGCGCGCCGGCACCACGACTGGCTCCGACGCGGCAGCATGGGTGCCGAGCCTCAGGCGGGTGACGCCACCGTTCCCCTCAGGTGTTCCCTTCGATAGAAGCCCGGCATGGACAACAGCATGGCGGCCAAGCCTTACAGTCCGCTCAAGGGCGACCCCTACCGGGCCTACGAGGACCTGCCGGAAGAGGTGCGCCGGGCCCTGCAGGAATCCCTGGTGGACTGGTGTCCTCTGCGCGCCCGCGAATGGCATCTTCAGCTGCTGCACCGGCAGAGGCTGCGGCCGTCCCAGGCGGCATTCGTCCTCGTCCAGACCATCCGCCGGCAGGACCACGCCGAGGTGGCCGCTTTCGCGAAGACCTGGTCGAAAGGGGCCCGGGCCTATCCGCACCTCGCTGCCGGCGCGACGCTCCAGCGCTATGCTGGAACGGACGGAATCCCCGACGCCAAGCCCATTCTTATCGCCCCGGAGCCAAAGCCGTCCAAGGCACGGGGCAAGCGCCCGTCGGGCCGGCGCTCCCGGCGTTAAGCGCGGGGCGGCAGGGACCCGGCGATCCCATCGTCGGTGCGCCGCTCAGCCGTGAGGCCGTCTCGAGGCGACGAAGGCCACTGACCCTGCTTCGTTCAGCGATCGCCGGTCTTGCGATTGCTGTGAGCCGCGCTGCTGGCGCCGCCCTGCTTTCCGCTGCTGCCCCCGCCGCTGCCCGCGCGGGCATCCTTCGGGTTGGGCTTGCCGCCCGTGGCATTCTTGCCGCCCTGAGGGGCGCGGCCGGCAGGAGGGAGCGGAGGAAGGTTGGCCATGGAGTTGCCTCGTGTTCGGTGGAGGTGCCGGTCCGCGCGGCGAGGTCACGCGCCGGCACGATGACGGCGAGTGGAGGCGAACGGTGGAGCAGGAACGCGGGCCCGGGCCGAAAGTGAGCTGCTCAAATCTGAATCCGTCTGCGCGCGAGGCGGTTCTCGTTTCCTCCGGCACGGCACTGGTCAGGTGGGGTGTTGCCCCTGAGAGCCTTCTAGGCCATCTGGCCTTCTCCCCTGTCACCTCTGGGCGGCCAGGATGATGCGGCGTCTGCTGGTCTGGACTCTTCCGCTCCTCGCCCTTCTCGGAGGTGTCGGCTGGGCTCTCTCCGCGCCAGAGCCTGCCTTCGCGCCGTCCGAGGCGGCCCGCTTCGAGAGCGGTGATCCCGCCCGGGGGCGCATGGTCTTCCTGGCCGGTCAGTGCGCCTCCTGCCATGCCTCCCCGGGACAGGGGGACCGGACGCGCCTGGGCGGCGGCCTTGCTCTCACCTCGCCCTTCGGGACGTTCAACGCCCCCAACATCTCGCCCGATCCGGTCGACGGGATCGGCCGGTGGAGCGGCCTCGACCTCGCCAATGCCCTGATGGCCGGCGTTTCTCCGGACAGGCGGCACCTCTATCCCAGCCTGCCCTACGTCGCTTACGCGCATCTGCGGCCGGAGGAGGTGGGCGACCTCATGGCCTATCTCCGGACCCTTCCGTCGGTGACGGGCCGTCCGCCGCCGCACGACCTGCCACTGCCCTTCCGCATCCGCCGCGGCATCGGGCTCTGGAAGCGACTCTACCTCGACCGCGCGCCGATCGCCGACGACCCCGCGCACGACCCGGCCTGGAACCGCGGCCGGTACCTCGTGGAGGCGCAGCTCCACTGCGCCGAGTGCCACTCGACGCGCAACCTCCTCTTCGCCGTGAAGGAGGACACGCGCTACGCCGGCGGCCCCGACGTGGAGGGGACGGGCTTCGTGCCGAACGTCACGCCGCGCGCGATCGGCGGCTGGTCGGAGGACGACCTCGTCACCGTGCTGACCACCGGAAGGACGCCCGACCTGCGGCAGGTGGGTGGCGCCATGGCGGACGTGGTCCGGAACACCGCTGCCTTGCCAGAGGCGGACCGCCGGGCCATCGCCACCTACATCCGCGCCCAGCCGCCGCGCGAGACGCCCGGCCTGTCGGAATAGCTCAGCGCGCGTAGAGGAAGGCCGCTACGTCCCGCGCCTCGTCCGGCGTGATGCCCGTGGCGGGCATGGCGGAGCGCGGCGAGAGGGCGCGGGGATCGACGATCCAGGCAACCAGGTTCTCCGCCGTGTTGCGCGCGACGCCGCCGACATAGACGCGCTCCCGCAGGCCGGCGAGCGGCGCCGCCACCCGGCCATCGGCACCGGGCACACCCGGGATCGCGTGGCAGCCGCCGCAGCCGTAGCGGATCATCAGCGCCGGGGCGCGGTCGGGCTCGCCGCCGGTGATGGCACGGGCCAGTTCCTCGTCCTGCCGCCGCTGCATCACGCTCCAGGCCGCGGCCCCGGCACCGCCCAGCACCAACAGGGCGGCCGCGCCGATCAGCCAGGCGCGCCACCCGCGGCCGGGTGCCGGAGCGGGAACTTCGACGGGCGGCAGGACGGCCCTGGCCCCGCCGCGCCCGACGGCCCAGCCCAGCACGGTGGCGGCGATCAGCCGCGCGGCCGTCCTAGCGCGCATGGGCCGCACCCGCCCCGTGCCCCGAACGCCCGATCCAGGCCGCGAGGAAGGCGAGCGCCGCGCCGGCATAGACGGTGCCCGCCGGGATCCACATCACCAGCCCCGCGAGTTGCTGGTCCTCCAGCGCCGTCAGGCCGATCACCCCAGACCCCGCCGTCTGCACGCGGTAGAGAACGCGGGGCGCCAGCGCCATCAGAGCCCCGAGCAGCCCGGTGTGCATCATGGTGACGAAAAGGTGCATCGCCGCCGCGCCCGGCGTGCAGCGCCGCAGCAGCGCCCACCAGAAGAGCAGCGCGGTGACGATGAAGCTCAGGTGTTGCAGCCGGTGCAGGGCGGCATGCGCCACCGCGGCCTCGAACAGCACGGGCACGTGCCAGATCCAGATCGCCACCCCGTGGGCGGCCGTCGCGAAGACCGGTGCGGTCGCCGCCGCCCAGAGGCCGCGCGGGCGCCAGCGCAGCAGCGGCCGCCGCCAGCCCGCCGGCAGCGCCCAGGCCAGCGCCCCTGCCGGCCGGGCGAGGACGAGCAGTGGCGCCGCAAGCGCCATGATGATCTCGTGCTCGATCATGTGGAGGGTGAAGACGCGCTCCCCGAACTCGTGCAGCGGGGAGAGCACCGCGCCGGCGAGTCCGAACCAGCCGAGCAGATAGGCCCGGACCTGCCACCGCCCGATGCCGCGCCCGGGTCCTGCCCGTTTCCACAACCGCCAGACGCCGACGAAGTAGAGGCCCAGGGAGAGCAGCAGCGGCAGCACCACCCAGGGGTCGAAGTTCCAACCATCAGGCCCGTCATAAGACTCGCCGCCATGAGCCCAGACCGTGGCGGGCAGCAGCAGGAGCGTCCCGACTAACGTGCGCACGGGCTGACCAGCAGGCCGGAGAGCGACTGGAGCAGGAGCGCGAAGGCCGTGAGCACCCCGACCAGCGCACCGACCGAGGCCATGAAGCCGGTGCAGCCGCTTCCCCCCTGCCGGAGACCCGAGACGCGCCAGGACATCGCGGCGCCGCCGAGGGAGAGCAGGACCCCCACGGCCGAGAGGATGGCGCTGGCCGGCCAGGGACCTCCGCACTCGGCATAGGGCAACACCTGCCCGAGCTGCGTGTTCACGGCCCAGAGAAGGGGACCGATCACGAAGCCGGTCCAGGCGAGGGCGAGGCGACGCCCCTCCGTCACAGCCGCGCCCCGAGGTACAGGCAGGCCCAGACGGGCAGCCAGGTCAGCACCACGAAGTTCCAGTAGAGCGCGTTGTCCTGCACGTCCCCGTAGCGGCGCTTGTTGTCGCCGTGGCGCGTGAACATCACGGCCGCGAGCACGAGCGTGTCGCCGAGATCGGTGATCAGGTGCGTCGTGTGCAGCCCCAGCAGCAGCCAGACGACGGAGCCATAGGCGTTGCTGTCCCAGGAGGTGTTGAGTGCCCGGAACTCGAAGACCCGCAGCACCAGCGGCACGATGCCGAGCAGGGACATGACGACGATGCCGATCCGCACCTTGCGCAGGTCCTGCGCCCCCGCCCAGCGGGAGAGCAGCAGGTTCGGGATCACGCTCAGCAGCAGCACGGCCGTGACCGCCAGCCCCGGCCAGAGGTCGGGCAGCTCCGCGTTCAGGGGCCAGGCAGGCGCGATGCTCGCGAGGTAGAGGTAGGTCGCGATGGCCAGGGCGAAGCCCGTGCCCTCGATCAGCATGAAGGCGAGGGTACCCCACCAGGTGAGGCTGGTGCTGCCCTCTCCGTGCAGCGGCAGGGCGGAGAGGTCGGCGACGATCCGGGTCTTCACGAATCATCCTCCGGCGTGCCGCGCGGCCAGAACCAGCCGGTCAGAGCGACCGCCACGGGGATCGCGCCCCACACGATCGCCCAGGGCGTGAAGATGGAGGAGACGAGCATCACGGTCGTCGCGATGGCGGTCCAGAAGGGCCAGATGGAGTCGCCCGGCGAGGTCTCTCGCACCTCTGGCCGCGCCTCCGCCATGGTGGTGACCAGCAGTTCCCGCCGCCCGGCGCTGAGGCCGGATGCGACGGGCAGCGCGTCTCCGGAATCCCAGAGGGGATTGGCGGAGGCCACCACGGGGATGCGCGCGAAGTTGTAGGGCGGCGGGGGCGAGGCGGTCGCCCATTCGAGCGTCGAGGCACCCCAGGGATTGCTGCCCGCGGTCTCGCCGCGCCGGGCGCTGAGGAAGGCGTTGGCGAAGAAGATCACGAACCCCGCCGCCAGGACCATGGAGCTGGCGGTGACGAAGAGGTTCATCTCGCCCCAGGGCAGGTCCGCCTGATAGGTATAGATCCGCCGCGTCATGCCCTGCAGCCCCAGGATGTGCATGGGGAAGAAGGTGAAGTTGAACCCCAGGAAGAGCAGCGCCACGGACATGCGCCCGGCCCGCTCGCTCATCATCCGCCCGGTGAACTTCGGGAACCAGTAGGTCACGGCCGCCAGCAGCGGGAAGACCGCCCCACCCACCAGCACGTAGTGGAAGTGCGCGACGACGAAGTAGGTGTCGTGCACCTGCGTGTCGAGCGGCACGGAGGCCACCATCACCCCTGTCAGCCCGCCCAGGACGAAGGTGAAGAAGAAGGCCAGGATGAAGAGGAAAGGCACGCGATAGACCGGACGCCCCAGCCAGATCGTCGCGATCCAGCAAAAGATCTGCAGCCCCGCCGGCACGGCGATCGCCATGCTGGACGCCGTGAAGAAGCTCTCGCCGAGCCGGGGCAGGCCGGTGGTGAACATGTGGTGCACCCAGAGCCCGAAGGAGAGCAGCCCCGTCGCCACCAGCGCGAGCACGAGTGGCAGGTAGCCGAAGATCGGCCGCCGCACGAAGGTCGGCAGGATGCTGGACACCATGCCCACCGCCGGCAGGAAGATGATGTAGACCTCCGGGTGCCCGAAGAACCAGAAGAGGTGCTGCCAGAGCAGCGCGTCCCCGCCCTCCGCCGGATTGAAGAAATGCGTGCCGACGAGCCGGTCCATGATGAGGACGGAGGTGGCCAGCACGATCGCCGGCATGGACAGGATGATGACGAAGGCGGTGACGAGCATCGCCCAGACGAAGAGCGGGATGCGGTCCAGCGTCATGCCGGGGGCGCGCTGCTTCAGCACGGTGACGACGATCTCCACCGCCACGGCCAGGGCCGCGATCTCGGTGAAGGTGATCATCTGCGCCCAGACATCAGCCCGCTTGCCCGCCGCGTATTGCGGGCCGGAGAGCGGGACATAGGCGAACCAGCCCACATCCGGCCCGACATTCAGCACGAAGGCGACCCAGAGCATCACGCCGCCCGCGAGGTAGGTCCAATAGGAGAAGGCGTTCAGGCGCGGGAAGGCGATGTTGCGCGTGCCCACCATCAGCGGCACGAGATACACGCCCACCGCCTCCATCACCGGCACGGCGAAGAGGAACATCATCGTGGAGCCGTGGACGGTGAAGATCTGGTTGTAGAGATCCGCCGACAGCAGCCGTGCCTCCGGCTGCGCGAGCTGGAGCCGCATCAGCACCGCCAGCACGCCGCCCAGGGCGAGGAAGGCGAAAGCGGTCACCATGTAACGCCGCGCGATCGCCTTGTGGTCCACGGTGGAGAAGAAGCCGCGCAACCCGCCCGGCGAGCGCCAGAGGCGGTGCAGCCTCGCTTCCAGCGCCGCCTCGTCCAGGGCGGTGTCGCGAAGATCCCTGTCCTCGCGCCTCATCGCAGCCGCACCAGATAGGCCGTCACGGCCTGTAGCTCGTCCGCCGTCAGCGGGATCATGGGCATGTTATTGCCGGGCTTGATCGTCTGCGGGTCGGCGATCCAGGCGGCGAGGCTCCCGCGCGTGGTCGGCAGCATCCCGGCCGCGAGGTAGGCCCGTCCCCCCACATGGGTCAGGTCCGGCCCGAGCTGTCCCGCCGCCTGCGTTCCCCGAACCGTGTGACAGGCGCCGCAGGCGCGGCCCTCCACGATCCGCCGCCCGGCCTCCTCTTCCGCGCCGACGGGCGCCGCCGCCTCGGCGAGCTGCGCGTCCCGCCAGCGCTCGAAGACCTCGGGCGGCTCGGCGATGAGGTGCAGCGCCATGTGGGCGTGCTGCAAGCCGCAGAACTCCGCGCATTGCCCACGGTAGAGGCCCGGCCGCTCGGCCGTGAAGGTGAGGCTGTTGCTGCGCCCGGGGATCATGTCCTGCTTGCCCGAGAGGCCGGGCACCCAGAAGGAGTGGATGACATCGGCCGAGGCCAGCTCGATCCGCACGGGCCTTCCGGTGGGGATGTGGATCTCGTTGGCCGTCAACAGGATGCGGTCGGGGCGGGGATCGTCATAGGTCACCTCCCACCACCACTGATAGCCGCGCAGCCGGATCACCAGCGGGTCCGGCGGCGCGGCCGCGATGCTCCGCGTGGCGAGGTAGCTCGCGACGGTCAGCCCGGTGACGATCAGCACCGTCGCCGCCACGGCGGCGCCGACCGCCAGCGTCGGGCGCCGCTCCGGCTCTGGCCTCACTTCTGCCGCGCGGCGCCGCAGCAGCGCGGCCGCCAGCACGAGCATGACGGCGATCCAGACGAGGCCGCAGGAGATGGTGAAGAGCAGGAACAGCCCGTGCAGCTCCCGCGCCGCGGGCCCGCCGGGATCGGTCGCGGATTGCCACCCCTCGCAACCCGCGAGGAACAGGGCCGGGACGAGCGCGACGCGCCTCATCGCCCGCGGTCGGCGGACGGCATCGCCGCCATGGCGGGCGCGCGATTCTCGGCCGGGCGGGTCTGCATCGCGTCGTTCCGGCTCGGCGCCGCCCCGCTCGCCGAGGTCGCGCCAAGGCTCTGCAGATAGCCGGTGAGCTGCCACATCTGCTCCGTGGTCATCCGGTCGCGGAAGGCGGGCATGCCGTTCGGCCGGCCGTCCCGCAGCGAGAGGAAGATGGAGACCGCGTCAGGCCCGTAGCGCCACCAGCCGTCCATCAGCGCGGGGCCGGTGTTGCCGCCGCCATCGGCGTGGCAGCCCGCGCAGTTGAACCCGGCATAGAGCCGTTTGCCCTGGCTCAGTTGATACGCGTTCGTGCGATACGGCTCGCCCATCGCCGCGATCGCCCGCGGCGGCCGTCCGTTGATGCCGACGGGCATGACGGCCACCGCGTCCAGCGCCTCGGCCACCGGCGGGTCGAGGCGCGTGTCGCGCGCTTCCCGCTTGCAGCCAGACAGGAGCAGCCCAGGCAGAAGCAGCAGCGCCAAACAGGCGACGCGCGCAACGGTCACGGCAGCCCGAAGACGGTCAGCACGCCGCCCGGCGCCTGTGGCGGCGGCAGGTCGGACAAAGCCTGAGCGAGACCGTTCGCGGCGCTCGCGTCGCGCATGTCGATCTCCCTCCCGGCGCCGCGTCCATCGCCCGCTACCACGGCGAGATAGGGTCGGCCATCCGCCCCGCGAAAGGCAACGGGCTGGCTGACGACGCCCGAGCGCAAGCGGAAGCGCCAGAGCTCCGCGCCACTGCGCGCGTCGAGCGCCTTCAGCCATCCGTCGCGCGTGCCGTAGAAGACCAGCCCCTCCTCCGTCGCGAGAGCGCCGCCGCCGAGCGGGAAGGGTTCCTCCACCGTCCAGGCCGGGCGTGCCGCCGCCACGTCCCACGCCACCAGAGCGCCGCGCGCGCCACTCGCGGGTGGCCGCAACCGGACATTCGCGCCGGTATAGGGCGTGCCGCGGATGAAGTTCGTGTCGCGGTACTCGATGTCCATGCAGAGCCGGCTGGCGGGTAGGTAGAGCAACCCCGTGGCCGGCAGGAAGGCCGGCGGTCCCCCGAGGGCGCCCGGCCGCCCCGGGCACACGTCGCGCAGCATCCCGTTGGCATCGAGCCGCTTGCCGTCGTTCCATCGTGGAACGCCCGTCGCGAGGTCCAGGCCCTGCATGGTGTTGACGGGGACGAAGGGCTCGGCCGAGAGGATCTGCCCCCCCGATGGATCGAGCAGGTAGACGTGACCATTCGGGTCCGGATGGACCAGGACCGAGCGCCGCGCGCCCTGCCAGTCGATCTCGGCCGACAGGATCGCCGTCGCGCTGCCGAGCGCGTGCGGATCATGGGGGCTGATGCCGGTGAACCAGCGGGCCTCGCCCGTCGCCGCGTCGCGGGCGAAGAGGCCCGCCGTCCAGCGGTTGTCTCCCGCCCGCCGAGCCGGATTCACCGGCGCCGCCGGTCCGGTGCCGTGGAAAAGAAGATCTCGCGTGCCGTCCCAGAGAACCCCGCCCGAGACGCCCCCGCCGCCCTGCTGCCAGGCCGCGGGCGGCCAGGTCACCTGACCGAGCTCCGCCCTTTCGCCGGGTCGATAAAACGGGTGGAAGGCCGGTCCGATCCCGGCCTCGCTGTCAGGTCCGGTGCTGTAGCGCCGCCAGAGCACGTGTCCCGTCGCGGCCTCGCGCGCCTCGACCCATCCTCGCATCCCGAAGTCATCGCCCGCGCTGCCGATGATCACGCGCTCTCCCGCCAGGACGGGAGCGGCCAGCGACTCCGCGGCACCGGGATCCGTGGCCTGGACCTCCCAGATCGCGCGGCCGGTCGCGGCGTCCAACGCCACGGCCCGGCCGTCGACCGTGGTGAGGAAGACGCGGTCTCCGGCGATCGCCAGGCCGCCGGTCGCGCCGCAACAGCCGCGCCCCCGTGCCATCCGCTCGGCCGGAGGGGCGTACCGCCAGCGGAGCGGTGATGCGGGGCGGCTGGGGTCCAGCGCCTGCAGCCCATGCGGAAACGGAGAGAGAAGGATCAGAACGCCGTCGGCGGCAACTGGAGCGGCCGTGTGTGGCTCGACGCTGTCTGTTGTCCACGACAGCACCGGACGGAGCGCCCCGACATTCCGCGTGGTGATGGCATCGGTCGGGGCCGCGACGGTCACGCCGGGACATGCCAGGACCACGCAGAGAAGAAGAGAGAGAGCACCAAGATGTCGCCACGGTCCGTGCACCGGATCGGGTATCCCCTCTTCCTGAAACAGCGATCGAGTCGCTGTTGCCTTGATTCAGAACGCCAAGATTGAGATCTCTGAGCGGCCTTTACGAGACGGCTCAGTCTTCGCGCCAGAGCAGCAACGCCACAAGGCGTCTCCCGATACGCGTCAGGCCTTGAACCCGCATTCGCTGAACTCGGCGGAGAGGCGATTCACCTGAATGTCGTCCCTCCTGCCACACGCTGCTCAAGCTCAAGCTCATGGACCTGGAAGGTGGCCCGGCCACCTCATCTCCGTGGGACCGCTCCGCGGCGCGAGCGGATCCGCGCTCCATCGGGGCTTCACCCAGCCTCACGGGTTGCCAGCCCACCGCTCGGTGCTCTCAGCCAGTTCCTGATGCCCCTGACGTGCGATCTCCGCATGGTGGGTGTGCATCTCCACCGGGGAGGACATGGGTATGCCGGCCTGCTAACAGACTGCGCCACGAGCGGGAGGCTGTGCTTGTTTGCTGTCGGTATGCGCCACCGCTTGCTCGCGGTTTCCCCGGTCGCCTTCACCCCTGCGCTCAATGCCCAGCCCCCGATGAACCAGCCCGTCCTGGCTGGGCAGCTGGAGCTTGCCCTGATCGCGGTCGAACCCGGACGGACCGGCGCCGCGGAGGTCGTCCCCGGATGCTGAGCGCCTGGCTGAGGAGCTTTCTCCCGGCACCGATGAACGCCAGCATGGCGGAACGGCTGCGCGGCGGCGGCGGAGCCCTGGTGGGTCTCCTCGTCACGGGGCTGGTCTGCCCATGGCTGATGGGCCCTGGCTCCGGGATGCCGGTGCTTATCGCACCGCTGGGGGCCTCTGCGGTCCTGCTCTTTGCCGTGCCCGCCAGCCCCCTCGCCCAGCCATGGTCGATCATGGGCGGGAACACCGTCTCCGCGATCGTCGGCGTGACCTGTGCCCAATGGGTCCCGGACACGCTGCTGGCCGCCCCCCTGGCCGTGTCGCTCGCGATCGGCGCGATGTTCGCCCTGCGGTGCCTTCATCCCCCTGGAGGCGCCATCGCACTGACCACCGTGCTCGGGGGCCCGGCGGTGACGGCGGCCGGATATGGGTTCGTCCTCTCGCCGGTTGCGCTGAGCTCAGCGGTCCTCATGCTGGCCGCGATCACCCTCAACAATGCCACGCGGCGCCCCTACCCTCATATGCAGCAGGTCGTCCGGAAGAATCCTCACCAGACCGCCGACCGTGATCCGACACGCCGGATCGGCGTGCGGGCGGAGGATCTGGACGCCGTGCTGCAGCGCTACGACGGCGTTCTCGACGTCAGCCGCGACGAGCTGGACAGCCTGCTGCAACAGGCGGAGGTGCAGGCCTACCGCCGCCGCTTCGGTGAGATCACCTGTGCCGAGATCATGTCGCGCGACGTGGTGGCCGTGCAGTATGGCACCCCACTGGCGGAGGCCTGGCTCCTCCTGCGGCGGCACAACATCCGGGCCCTCCCGGTGATCGACCCGGCACACCGCGTGATCGGCATGGTGTCGGACGTGGATTTCATGAAGAACCCGGAACTGGACCCGTATGACGGGATCGAGGCACGGTTCCGGCACCTCATCCGTCGCCTGACAACCCTCCACGCCGACCGGCCCGAGGTGGTCGGGCAGATCATGCCGCGCGGGATCCGCACGGTCGCCGAGGACGTGCATATCGCCGAACTCGTGCCGCTCATGGCCGATGCCGGGCTGCGGCATGTTCCCGTCGTGAACAGTCAGCGGCGCCTGTCCGGAATCATCGCGCAATCCGACCTGATCGCGGGACTCTATCGGGACAGCCTCATCTCAGGGGACGCACAGGATCTGAAGAGAGCGGCCTGACGGAAGCGGCCGACCGCGGATGACGGTAAAGACCTGTCGAGCAGCGGTCATCGGCCCGTGCAGGTCGCTCTCAGAAGCATCGCGGAAGCGGACAGCGGCTATTGCCGCGCCGTCTCGCGCGTGACGCCGTTGGCCCAGGCGAGGCCGATGGTCGCGCCCTTCATGAAGGGCAGCATGGCGAGGCTCAGGCCGCCGATCAGCGGCAGCCAGATCGCGAACATGACCCACATCGCCGGCGCCCAGGCCTTATCCATCCAGAACATGAACGGCACGATGAGGTGGCCGATGAGGAAGAGCGTCAGATAGGGCGGCGCGTCATCGGACGGGTAGTTCGTGTTGTCCTCTCCGCAGGCCTCGCAGCCCTTCACCTTCAGGAAGCCGCTGAACAGGTGGCCCTCGCCGCATTGAGGGCAGCGCAGGCGCAGACCACGGCCCACGCCCGTGACGATCCTGGACTGCTCGGACATCGGTTCTCTCCATCTTCGGCGCTCGCCACCTTTACCATACAATCCATCTATTCATACATACATTCGGGCGAGTGGAAGCTATAATGTACCTATTGAATGGATTACATACAAGGATACCGTGCTCATGACACCGCAGGGCTGGGTTCCGCAGATCGAGGGGGTGGCGGGACCGATCTACCTCGCCGTCGCGGACGCGATCGGGACGGCGGTCGCGCAGGGGGATCTGCGGGCGGGGGAGCGTCTTCCCACCCATAGGGCGCTTGCCGATGCGCTCGGGGTGGACCTGACGACGGTCACCCGCGCCTATGCCGAGGCGCGGCGGCGCGGCCTGCTCCAGGCCACCGTCGGGCGGGGCACCTTCGTCCGGGCCGGTTCGCCTCCCCGCCCGAAGGAGGAGGCCGAACCGGAGCGCGTCGTCGATCTCGGCATGAACCTCCCGCCGCAGCCCGCCGACCTTCCGTTGCAGGAGGTGATCGCGCGCGGGATGTCGGCCCTCCTGGCCCGTGGCGCGCCGGACGAGCGCCTGACCTACCGGGCGGGCTCGGGAACCGAGGCGGAGCGTGCGGCCGGTGCCGCCTGGCTTCGGCCGACCCTCGGCTTGGTGGATGCGGAGCGGGTCGTCCTCTCCCCAGGCGCTCAGCCCGCGCTTCTCGCTGCCCTCGGCACCATGGCGGGCCGGGGTGACGTCCTCCTCACCGACGCGCTGACCTACCCCGGCATCCGGGGCATCGCCGCGGCGCTCGGACTCCGGCTCCTCGGCATTGCCGGCGACGGGGAGGGCATGGATCCCGACGCCTTGGCGGCGGCCTGCCGGGATACGCGGCCGAACGTGCTTTACCTCACCCCGACGATGCACAACCCCACCGCCGTGACGATGCCGCCCGAGCGGCGCCGCGCGATCGCGGAGGTGGCGCGGCGGAACGGGCTGCTGATCCTGGAGGATGACGCCTACGGCCTGCTGCCCTCCGATCCCCTCCCGGCTCTCGCTTCGCTCGCGCCCGAGATCACCTTCCACATCGCGACCGTGTCGAAGGTCCTCTCGCCCGCGCTGCGCGTGGCTTATCTCATCGCGCCGGACGGGCGCGCGGCGCGAGCAGCTTCTGCGGCGCTACGGGCGAACGTGCTCATGGCCTCTCCGCTGCTGACAGGCCTGATGACAGGCTGGATCGAGGACGGCACGGCGGGCGCCATCGTCTCAGCGATCCGGCGGGAATGCGCCGCGCGCCAGCGCATCGCTCGCGAGATCCTGCCGGAGGGCGCCTTCGATGCCCATCCCGAGGGCCTCCACCTCTGGCTCCGGCTGCCGCGCCGATGGGATCGCCTCGACTTCACCGCCCAGCTTCAGCGCCGGGAGGGGCTGGCCCTCGTGCCGAGCGACGCCTTCTGGGTCGGGGAGGACAAGCCCCCGGACGCGGTGAGGGTCTCGATCGGCGCGGCTCACCACCAGGGCGCGCTGCGCAGTGCCCTGCGCGCCGTCGCGACGGTCATGCGCGACGAGGCGACGCCGGAGAGCTTCTCAGAGGTGGTGTAGCGCGCTTCACCTCCGCATAAGTCACCCCCCACGCAGGTCGGCGGCCCGTTCTTTCCGGGCCAGCCACCGGTCGCGCAGGGCCACCACCACGGTGAGCAGCATGAACACGACGGCGGCGCCGAAGACCCAGCGCGGCGCGCCATGGTCGAGGAACCAGCCGAACAGCGGCGGCCCGACCGCCCCGCCGACGTTGAAGCCGGTCGAGACGATCCCGAAGGCCCGCCCCGCTCCGCCGGGCGGCGCCGCAGCGCGCACCATCATGTCCCGCGACGGCGCGATGACGCCGGACAGGAACCCCGCCGCCCCCAGGATCAGGATCAGGGCCAGGGCCCCGAGGTCAGCGACGGCGACGACCAGGGTGAGCAGCGCCGTCAGGGCAAACGCGATGGCCGCCACGTCCCCGTGCTGCCGTGTCCGGTCGGCCAGGAAACCACCCACCAGGACGCCGAAGGCACTGAGCATCAGGAACGCCGTCAGCGCGGCATTCGCCTGGGTGAGGGTCACCCCGTAGCCGCTGACCAGCGCGGAGACCGAGAAGCTCTGGATGGCCCCGCTCGAGAGGCTGAGCAGGGTGAAAAACACGGTCAGCGAGACGATCGCGGAGGTGAAGACCGAGCCGCCCGTCTGGCCGGCCCCGGCCGCCGATCGGCTCCCGGCGCCGGACGGGTCCTGCACCGCGGGGACCCGGAGCGGCAGGATGAAACCCACCAGCAGGATCCCGACCAGCCCCATCGCCCCCAGCGCCACACCAGGCCCGGCCAGGAGGGCGAGGCCGATCAGGACCGCGGGCGCGATGGCCGTCCCGAGATAGCCGGCAAAGGTGTGCAGGGAGAAGGCCCGCCCCATCTGCGCGCTGGGGATGCCGGCCGAGAGCAGGGCATAGTCCGCCGGGTGGAAGACCGCGTTGGCCAGTCCCGCCAGCGCCGCTCCCAGCAGCAGCCAGGCGTAGGTCCCGCCCAGTCCGATGGACAGCAGAGCCACCCCGCCGAGACCGAGCCCCGCGGCGAGAACCCGCTGCGCGCCGATCCGGTCCACCAGGAAGCCGATGGGCGCCTGCGCCACGGCCGAGACGACGTTGAAGATCGTCAGGGCGAGGCCGAGTTCCACGAAGCCGACCTGCAGGCTGTCGCGCAGGAAGGGAAAGAGCGGCGGAAGAGCAAGGATGTAGACGTGGCTGACGAGGTGGGCGATCGAGACAAGCAGCAGAAGGCGCCTCGCCCCGGAAGGCCACCCGCTCCCCAGTTGCGGATGCACGCTGCCGCCCGCCCCCAGATGGGCCTGACGCGATGACAAGGCTTCTCCCCCCGTTCTTGACCGGCTCTTCGTCGGGCTGAGCCCCGGTCTGACGGACACGCGTCCCACAGCTGACCGTCCGGTGCAATTCTCCAAGGGCATCGCGACGCAGCCCGGGTAAAGCAGGATCTGCCCGTCAGCCAATGAAGGCCTGCTGACAGCCTCCAGCACCTCACCAAGCATGAGGCGTTCACCGCCGGCAATGGTCATCGACCGGTATGAACATGCCGGAGGAGACAGCGGCGGAGGAGGATCTCGTTCCGGCATCTGACGCGGCGCCCGGCTCAGGACAATGCGGCCGGATTGGGGCAGTCCCGCCCGGGCCGTGACCTTCCATTCGGTACGGCGTTGTAGCGTGTGATCGCCACAGAGGCGCAGCATCACGGAGGCTACAGACCATGACTCGCTGGAGAGCGGCACTTCTTGGCTGCACCGTCGTCGGGCTTCTCGCCGTGGCGCCGGGAGCCCATGCCGACCCGCGCGGAGGCCGGCACCACGACCGGCGCGGAGAGGTGCACTTCGACGGGCAAGGCCGTCGCCACTGGGATAACGGCCTTCATCGTGGCCATGACCGCCGATGGGACCGGGACCGCCGTGCTGATGCACGGCGCTGGGAGTATGAACGTCGCCGCGATGATGGATGGCGCGGAGATGATCGGCGCCGCGGACCGACACCCGGCGAGGTGCTCGGAAGTCTGCTCGGGCGCTAGCTCCGCCTCGGCCCGGACGGCCCCACAGCACGAATCAGCCGAGCGCTTTTTCCTGGGGCGCTCGGCTCGTCCTGTTTGCCTTCGAAGGGGCTCGATCCCGTCGTGGGCCGGCTGGTCGCGCGGGCTGCGATGACCGGTCGTCCAATGCCCGGTCAGGCATGACAGTCCGTCCATGATCGCAGGCATCGCCCGCACAGCGATCGTGACCTGGGCCTGCACCGTCCCGCCCGCACCCCTTGTCCAGTGATGCCACCAGTTCCGCCCGGAATGATCCTGGTCTAGCCTCCCCCGAAAGGGGAAGCAGCCTGATGGGCGTGCCAGTCGCGGTCGAAGAGCTGTCCGTCAGCTACGGGCGCACGCCCGTGCTGCAGCGTGTCTCTCTCAGCGTCGGCGCCGGGGAGTTCGTGGCACTGCTCGGCCCGTCGGGCTGCGGCAAGACGACCCTGCTCCGGAGCATCGCCGGATTCGTGAAGCCCGATTCCGGCCGGATCCTGGCGGGCGGCCGCGACATCACCACCCTCGCGCCCGAGCGGCGCGGCGCAGCGATGGTTTTCCAGAGCTATGCCCTGTGGCCGCACATGACCGTCGCGCGCACGATCGGCTACGGCCTGGAGGTGCGCGGCTGGGACCGGCCCCGCATCGCCGCGCGGGTGACGGAGATGCTGCGGCTCCTGCGGCTGGATGGCCTGGGGGAGCGCCTGCCCGCCCAGCTCTCCGGTGGGCAGCGGCAGCGCGTCGCGCTCGGGCGCGCGCTGGCCATCGGGCCGGAGATCCTCCTGCTGGACGAGCCGATGTCGAACCTCGACGCCCGCATCCGGGAGGGGGTGCGGCACGAGCTTCGCGCGCTGCAGCGGCAACTCGGGATCACCGCCATCCACGTCACCCACGACCGCGAGGAGGCGATGATCCTCGCGGATCGCATCGTGCTGCTGCACGAGGGGCGCATCGCCCAGGAGGGCGCGCCGGAGGAGCTCTGGGCCCGACCGGCCAGCGCCTATGTCGCCGACTTCCTGGGAGCCACCAACCGCCTGACCGTGCGGGTTCGCCCCGACTCCGCCGCCGAGACCGCGGCGGCCGAGGCACCGCTCCGCCTCTCGCCCGGGCGGGCGCCGCCGCCCGGCATGGCGCTGGCCCATTTCCGTCCGGAGGAGGCGCGCATCCTCGCACCGGGAGAGACGCTGGACGGCCTCGTCTTCCACGGCACCGTCGCCCTCTCCGCCTATCCGGGCGGGCGCTGGCGCGCCGCGATCCGGGTGGGCGAGGAGGAGGCGCTGGTGGACGTGCCCGACCGCCTGCCGGAGGGCGCGGCGGTCCGCCTGGGCATCCCGGCCGCCGCGGCGCATGTCTTCGCGGCACAGACATCGGATCGTCAAGCGGCGGTCACGGTCGCGTCGCAATGAGCCGCCGCACCTCAGGAGGAGCCATCTCATGAACCGCCGTGACATCCTGCTGGCCGGCGCGGGCCTTGCGGCCCTGCCCGCCCTCACGCCTCCCGCCATGGCGCAGCAGCGCGTCACGCTGAACGTGCTGACCGCCGGCGACCAGAACATGGTGGACTACATCACCGACTATCTCGGCCCGATGTTCCAGCGGCAGAATCCCGGCGTGACCGTGCGCGCCATCGGCACCGGCCCGGGCGACGCCGGCAGCCAGCGCATCTGGGAGCGGCTGGAGGCGCAGCGCCGCGCCGGCACCGCCACGGCCGACGTGGACGTGGCCGTGATCCACCAGACCATGGCCGGCCGCATGGTCGCGGAGGGGCTGCTGTCCCGCTACCGCGAGGGCTCGGCGAATGGGGGGCTGGCCACCAGCGACGTCACCCGGAACGCGCTGGGGCAGAACGTGGACGGCTTCGTCATGCCGATGTTCAACAGCCAGGTCGCGATCGCCTACAACCCGCAGCGCGTCTCGGACCCGCCCCGCAGCTTCGAGCAGCTGGAGGCCTGGGCCCGGCAGAACCCCCGGCGCTTCGGCTACAACGGCATCCGCGGCGGCATGTCCGGCGTCGGCTTCGTCTTCGGCTGGGCCTATGCCTTCGGGCCGGATCAGCGGCGCCTGATCGACGGCCCCTTCGACGCCGCGGCGGTGTCCGCCCTGACGCCCGCGCTGCAGCGGCTGCGGGAATTCAACCGGGTCGTCACGATCACGCCCGGCAATGCCGGCACGCTGGACGCGCTGAACCGCGGCGAGATCGACATGGGCCCGGTCTGGATGGACATGTTCTACACGTGGCAGGCCGAGGGCCGCCTCAACCCCGCCTTCCGACTGGTGCTGCCGGAAACCGGCCTCCCGGGCCAGCCGATGTACTACGTGATCCCGGCCCGCGCCGCGAACGCCGACATGGCCCGGCGCTTCGTGGACCTGGCGACCAGCCCGCAGGTTCAGGCCGAAGGGATCGTGCGGCGCTTCAACTGGCTGCCGGGCATCGACGCCCAGCACGTCCGCCAGCACCTGGACCAGCCCACCTGGGACCGTCTGTTCCGCGACGTCGGGCCGGAGCAGCTGTCCCGCGGCGCCCGCCCCATGCCGCAGGCCGACTTCATGCGCGCGATCCAGGAAGCCTATGAGCGCGTGGTGCTGAATTAGGCCCACCACCGGCGTGAACCCGCTTTCCGGACAGAAGAGGAGCCCGCGCTGCCCCGTGCAGCCGGGCGGCACGGTCTGATCGCGTGATCCCCTATCTCCTGATCACGCCGGCGCTGCTCGTCGTGGGCGCCTTCTTCCTCGTGCCGCTGGGCTTCTCGGTCGTCGGCGCCTTCGAGGGCCCGGCGGGCGCGACGATGGAGAACCTGTCCCGCGCCTTCGGCCTCTATCGCACCGACCTGCTGTTCACGCTGGTGATCGTCGTGGCCTCGACGGCGCTGACGGGCATCGGGGCGGTGCTGATCGGAGGGTATCTGACGCTCGGCCGCTCCCGCATCGCGGTGCGGGTGCTCTCGGCGATGTACCGATGGCCGCTCTTCATTCCCTTCATCGTCGCCGCCCAGGCGATGCGCGGCTTCATCGGGCAGAACGGCCTGGCGAACAACACGCTCATCTTCCTCGGGCTCATGCCGGCGGAATGGGCGCAGGGCTGGCTCGACTGGCGGGGGATCGTCGTCACCTTCGTCTGGAAGCAGCTTCCCTTCGCGACCCTGCTGGTCGCCGGCGCGATGGCGGCGCTCGACCGCTCGGGCATCGAGGCGGCGCAGAACCTGGGCGCGGGCCGGGCGCGCATCCTGCTGGGCATCGTGCTGCCGCAGGTCGGGCGCAACGTGATGGTGGCGCTCGTGCTCTCCTTCGTCACCATGATGTCCGTGCTGTCCGTCCCCATCATGATCAGCGGCCAGAGCCCGACCATGCTGACCGTCGCCATGGCCTGGCGGATCAACTCGCTCGGGGACTATGGGACGGCGAACGCCCTCGGGCTGGTGTCCTGCCTGATGACAGGCGCCGTGGCCTGGGTCTGGCTCCGCCAGGCCGCGCGCGAGCGCGGTCAGGGAGAGAAGGCATGAGCCGCGCGCTGCTCTGGCTGCCGCGTGCCGTCCTGCTCGGAGCCCTGGCCTTCTTCGTCTTCGGGCCGCTCGCGAACCTCATCCTCTGGTCCGTGGCGGAGTCCTGGTACTGGCCGAACCGCCTGCCCTCCCAGTACGGCTTCCGCTTCTGGGAGCGAGTGTTCCGGCCGGAGGGCCAGGCGATGGAAAGCCTGTGGCTCTCGATCTGGATCGCCTCTCTCACCACGCTTCTCTGCCTCGCGCTCTCGGTGCCGGCGGCCTGGGCGCTGGCCAAGGCCCGCCTCGGTGCCCGCACGCTGATCCTCCTGCTGTTCCTGCTGCCCCAGGCCTTTCCCAACCTGCCCGTCTACATCAATGTCGCCCGCATCTTCTTCGCCTTCGACCTGAACGGGACGGTGCTGGGCGTCGTGCTCGTGCACGCCGCGCACGGGCTGGTCTATTCCATCTGGATCGCGACGGCCGCCTTCGCCTCGGTGGAAGATGATGCCGTCCTCGCGGCGCGCAACATGGGGGCCGGGCCGCTGACCGCCTTCCGCACCGTGACCCTGCCGCTGGCCGCACCCGGCATCGCGGCCAGCGCGGTCTTCGTGTTCCTCGAATCCCTGGACGAGTTCACGGCCAGCTATTTCGTCGGTGCGCCGGAGGTGCGGACGCTGCCGCTGCTCCTGTTCAGCGCGGCCGCCGGCGGCAACATGCAGGTCGCGGCCATCACGGCGCTCATCCTGCTGGTTCCCAGCGTGCTCTTCATGCTTCTGGTGGAGCGCTTCCTCCGGGCGGAGGTGCTGGCCAAGGTGGGACAGTAGCGGACCGGGATCGCCCGGCTCCGCTGGGCACGGCGGCGGGTGACGCCGGGCGGCATCCGCCTCATCGGCGTGCCGCGCGGAGCCCACACGGGGGAGTGGGCCAGCGCCTACGCCCCACCCGCGATGGCTGGAATGGCCGAGGCCGCCTCGGAAGGCAGGTCCGCATCGTCCGGCACCGAACGCTCCGGAAGTCCGCGCCGCGTCTCGCTCCCGGCCGCTCCACGGAAATCGGACAGGAGTTCGGGCCGTCGCATGACCGGCCTGTCCAGCTCCGCCGCGAGATCCGAGGCCAGCCCGAAGAAGCGCTGCCGGACCTCGCGCGCGAAGGGATTCGCGCCCTCGATCGCCTGGAACACCTCCGGCGCGTCGTGTCGCACCATACCGACGGCGGTCATGATCAGGTCGAAGCTGCGGGTCGTCATGCGCGAGGGCAGCGGCTCCATCTGCACCAGAACCTTCGCGATCAGGTGGGTCAATCCCTGGGCGGTCGCGACCTCCCGGTCATGGGCTGCCGGCATGGTGAGGATGACGTCGAGCCCCAGCGCCCGCCGGAGGAACGCCGCGATCCGGCGTCCCCCGCGGCCCCGGACGGGGCAGACCGCGACCTTCAGCCCCCGGATCCCGTCGCGGGCGCTCTGCGGGCCGAAGAGGGGGTGGGTTCCCACGATCTCGGCATGGGCCGGCAGGTTTCGGCGCATGATCTCGACCGGGATCGTCTTGACGGAGCCGACGTCCAGCACGATCGCCCCGGGCCGTAGGTGCGGGCCGATCGCCCGCGTCATCTCCTCGAAGCGGCTGACCGGCCCTGCCAGCACGACGATCGGGCAATGCGCCACCTCCGCCAGCGGGGCGATCACGGCCTCCCCTCCCCCGCCGCCACCGGACGTCAGGCGCGGATCATAGGCCAGGAGCGGGACATGGGGCGCGAGGTGGCGGGCCATCAGTTGGCCGAAGGCGCCGAAGCCGATGATGCCGACCGGGGGCCGTTCTGAAACATGGGCGGACATGAGGGACCTCCGTTGGGCCGGGAGGTCTGCGCTGTCCTGAACGTTCAACCGCCGACGACCCGGCGGTTGCTACGTGACGAAGCACCGCGCCGCTATGGAAGCGGCGCGTAATACAGCCCGGCGGCGGGAGCAGCCTTCGTCATGGGCGCATCCGACCGCATCCGGGCGGGGACGTCAACAAGGAAGACGCGGGGCCAACAGGGACGCCAATCAGCGGCACCCCTTCCCGGCAGCGCATGTTCACCGCCCCACCGGCACCCCGGGCCGGATGGAAACGGACGCCGGGATCGGCATTGACGTCCTTGCCCAAACACGGCGGCATGAGCTGTCCAAGAAGGAAGGGTCCGGACGATGCTTCGAACCGCCATGGCAACAGCCGTCGCCGCTCTGATGGCGTGGGTCAGCCCCGCCAGTGCCGGCCAGACCCTCGATGGGGTCAAGCAACGGGGCGTGCTTGCCTGCGGCGTCAACGTGGGCATCGCGGGCTTCGCGCTCCCGGACAGCCAGGGCGTCTGGCGCGGGATGGACGCCGATCTCTGCCGCGCCGTGGCGGCCGCCGTGCTCGGCGACCCGGGCAAGGTCCGCTTCGTGCCCCTGACCGCGGTCCAGCGCTTCACCGCCCTCCAGTCCGGCGAGATCGACGTCCTGATCCGCCAGACGACGCTGACCATGGTGCGCGACACGAATCTCGGCATGCGCATGGTCGGGGTGAACCTGTACGACGGCCACGGCTTCATGGTCCGCCGGGATGCGAATGTGCGCGACCTCCGCGGCATGGACGGCATGACGGTCTGCCTCTCCCCCGGCACGACGAACGAGCTCGTCACGGCCGACGCCTTCCGCGCCGCCGGCCTTCGCTTCACGCCGGTCCTGCAGGAGCGGATGCAGGATGCCGCGCAATCCCTCCAGGCCGGCCGCTGCGACGCCATCGGCACCGATGCAACCCAGCTCGCGGCGCTCCGCAGCCAGTTCGCCCGCCCGAACGACTACGTGATCCTGGAGGAACGCTTCTCCAAGGAGCCCTACGGGCCGGTGGTCCGGCGCGACGATCAGGAGTGGTTCGATGTCGTCCGCTGGGTGCTCTTCGGCCTGATCGAGGCAGAGGAGCTCGGCGTCACGAGCGGCAACGCGGAACAGATGCGCGCCAGCAGCCAGAACCCTGCCGTGCGCCGCCTGCTCGGGGCGGTCCCGGATCTCGGCCAGGCTGTGAAGCTTGGCCCGACCTGGCTGTACGACGCGATCCGCGCGATCGGAAACTACGGAGAGCTCTACGAGCGGAACCTGGGGCCGAGCACGCCCATCGCCCTGCCGCGCGGCATCAACGACCTCTGGACCCGTGGCGGCCTGATGTACGCCTGGCCAATGCGATAAGCGGGCGCGACCGGCCCTGATGACGCCGGCGCCGCGCGAGGGGCGGCGCCGGCTTGGAGCGATCGCCAGCCCTGCGCGACGAGGGTGACATCGCTGGTCACGTGACGATCCGCGGCCAGGTTGCTCCGGACTGGGCGGTCGCTGTCCGACCCCGATCAGGACGTCGTTGCCGGCGGTTCTTCTCCTGGACCGTCCTCCGCGATGGACGATGCCCAGCGCCTTCCAGGCACGCCCCTGACCACGACGAGGCGACAAGATTCGACGATCCGCGCCTCTGCGCCGTGCTTCCCTCTGGTCGTCGGCGAAGAGATGAGGGGAGGAGCGCATGGCGGGGGGCGACACGCTCACGGGCGGCCGGTTCGTCAACTGGATGGTCGGGGACGGGCCGGAATGGATGCTCCCGGTGTCCGACAGGACCGGGCGCGTGGATCTCGGCCCCGACGATCACCTCTATGGCGGCGACGGCGACGACCACCTGTTCGGCGATGACTGGTACGGCACGCTCGCCGGAGACGACGTGATCGACGGCCAGCGGGGAAACGACCTGATCGCGTGCGGCGGCGGACGGGACGTGGCCTCGGGCGGCAGCGGCAACGATTCGATCTACGGCCAGGAGGGGAGCGACACGCTCTACGGCTCCTCCGGGTTCGACCTGCTGGTCGGCGGCCCGGGCGCCGACCTCCTGATCGGCGGGACCGGACCCGACACGCCGGACGGGCGCGACAGGGCGTCATATGAAAGCTCTCCGGCCGCCGTGACGGTCGACCTCTCGCTCGGGGTCGGTCTTGGCGGAGACGCGCAGGGCGACCGCCTGTTCGGCATCTCGGACCTGAGTGGCTCGATGTTCGACGACGTCCTCACCGGAGGCGACGGCAACAACGTTCTCGATGGCTCGACCGGCCGTGACCGGCTCTCCGGCGCAGGCGGCAACGATACCCTGGATGGCGGCACGCCGACCGGCGACGGCCCGCTGGGCGGCGACACGCTGACCGGCGGCGATGGCGCGGACGTCTTCGTCACCGGCCGGGTGTCGCCGGAGGAGCCGGAATCCTGGACGTGGATCACCGACTTTTCCGTGGCGGAAGGTGACCGCGTGGCCGTCGCCCACGGTCCTGTCTACGCCGTCACGGCGCGGCAGGACGGCGACGACGTCATCATGTCCTACCAGGCGAGCTGGAATGGCTGGGTCGGCGATCCCGGTGGCGAGACCTGGCAGATCCTGCGCGAGGGAGTCCTGTGTGTCCTGCAGGACGTGAGCCTCGCGGAGCTGGGAAGCGACTGGTGGGTCGCCGGGATTCCCTGACCGCAGGGCCTTGCCCTCCGGAGCACGTGCCTCCGCTCGGGCAACGGACGACCCATCGGGAAGATCGTCACCCCGATGTTCCACGAGCGTCCCAGCGGATCAGATGTTCCTGCCACGCCGCGCCGCGTGCCGCATGCAGCGCGGCGTGATAAGATGTATTCCGGGCCCCGCGAGGGGGGAAAGGCAATCGGAGCGCCGGCGATGATCTCTCTGCTGTGGCTGATCCCCATCACGCTCGCCCTTGGGGGTGCCGCCCTCGCGGTCTTCGTCTGGAGCGTGCGCTCCGGCCAGTTCGAGGACCTCGACGCCGCGGCGCACCGCATCCTGGACGACGACGTGACGCGGCGCGGGGCCGGTCCGCCGGGGCCGTCAGCGCGCTGACGCGGGCGCCAGCCGCACCGTGGCCACCGCGTCCTTCCCGTCCGCCGCCCAGGCGCGCAGGGACAGGTCCCAGGCGCCCTCGGCCGGCGGCGTGACGCGCGCGATCCAGACGGTTCCCTCCGGACCCGGGCGGGCCACGAAGGCGATGCTCCTGTCGGACCCGGCATGGGTCGCGCGCTGCAGCGCGCCTTCCACCGACTCCGCCGGCACTCCCCGGCCATCGGGACCGCGGAGTGCCACCTCCACCCGCACGGCCTCACCCTCGGCCGCCTGGCGCACCACCACCTGCAGGCCGGAACCGCTGGGCAGCACATAGCCCGTGGCCACCCGTCCCGGCGCGCCGGCGACAAGGCCCGGATCGGACCGCACCGCCAGCATCACCATCACCGCATCCGCCCCGACGATGGCCAGGAAGACGGCCCCGATGGTCCAGGGAATCCAGCGGGAGGACCGGACCGGTCCGCGCCCTTCCACCGCCACGCTCACTCCCCGCCGCCGAAGCTGCGGACATAGAGGACGAGCTTGCGGATCGTGTCCTCCGGCAGGCGCTGGCCGAAGGCCGGCATGACGCCGGAGCGGGAGTTCCAGATCGTGTCGTAGATCGCCTCCCGCGTGCCGCCATAGAGCCAGGCATCATCGTTCAGGCGCGGGCCGCCGACCTCCTGGTTTCCCTCGCCGCGGGCGCCGTGGCAGCTCGCGCAGTTCTCGGCGAAGACCGGCTCGGCCCGGGCCGCCCCGGCCGCATTGTGCTCCTGCCCCGAGAGCGACCGGACGAACTCCACCAGGTCCAGCACCTGCGGCCGCTCCAGCGACCGCAGCCGCCCGAAGGCCGGCATCTGGGAGGAGCGGGTGCTCTCCTCCCCCGGCCAGCGGATGCCGACCTGCAGCGTGTGCCGGATCGCCTCCGGCGTGCCGCCCCAGAGCCAGTCGCGGTCGCGCAGGTTCGGGTAGTTGGCGGTGCCGCGCCCGTCCTGCCCGTGGCAGGGCGCGCAGTTGTTGCCCCAGGCCGCGTGGCCGCCGGCGATGGCGTAGGCGCGCATCGCGGGGTCCGCCTCGGCTTGCTCCAGGCTGGCGCGGGCGAAGCGGACGGCGACATCGGGCGCCGTCTCCTCCGCGTGCTGCACGGCGCGGCCCAGCTCGGCGCGGGAGGACCACTGGAACACGCCGGTCCGCGCGTCGCTCGTCAGCCAGGGAATGGCGGGATAGGCGACGAAGAGCCAGACCGCCGCCCCGAAGCACAGCAGGTACATGTAGGTCCAGAGGCGCGGCGGGTTCGCGTCCAGCTCGCGGATGCCGTCGAAGCTCGGCGGCGCGTTGCGCTCCGGCGCGTGCGGGTCGCGCTCGGGCGGGATCGGGGACTGCGCCGCGCCGGGCGCGCCGCCCTGGGCCGCGTCGCTCATCGGTCGCTCTCCTTCATCGGTGGGTCTTCGTCGCGCAGCGGGATCAGAGCGGCCTCGTCATAAGCGCGGCGGGCGGAGGGCCGCAGAAGCCAGAGCGCCGCCGCCACCGACCCCATCACGATGAGGACGAGCACGGCGGAGCGGAGAAGGGTCATCCATTCGGGCATGATCTTCCCCGGTCACCGCAGCATCGTGGGATCGGGACGGCGCCAGTCGAACTCCGCCATGGTGCCGAGCACCTGGAGATAGGCGACCAGCGCGTCCATCTCCGTCAGCGCCGCCTGCCCGTCGAAATTGCGGGACACGGCGCGCGGATAGCGGGAGAGCAGCCCGCTCGAATCCGCATCCGGATCCGCCTGGGCGCGCAGGTCCGCGGCGGCGTTCGTCACCATGGCCTCGTCATAGGGCACGCCGGCCCGCCGGTTCGCGACGAGGTGCGCGGCCATGAGGTCCGGGTTGAGCGGCGTGCGGCCGAGAAAGGCGTAGGCCGGCATGATGGAGGCCGGCACGACGGAGCGCGGGTCGTTCAGGTGCTGCACGTGCCAGGCATCGGAGTAGCGGCCGCCGACGCGCGCGAGATCGGGCCCGGTGCGCTTGCTGCCCCACTGGAAGGGGTGGTCGTACACGCTCTCCGCCGCCAGGGAGTAGGCGCCGTAGCGCTCCACCTCGTCGCGGAAGGGGCGGATCTGCTGGGAGTGGCAGGTGTAGCAGCCCTCCCGAAGGTAGACGCTGCGCCCCGCCAGCTCCAGCGGCGTGTAGGGGCGCACGCCGGAGACGCGTTCCACCGTGTTCTCCAGTGCGAAGAGCGGCGCGATCTCGACCAGGCCGCCCACCGAGATGACCCCGAGGATCGCGAGGACGAAGACGAGGGCGCGGCGCTCGATCACGCCGTGCACGCGGGCGAAGCGGCGGCTGGGGCCCTTGCCGGATTCCAAGGCCATGGTCAGGTCACTCCGCCGGCACGGGGGCGTGGAGGGCCTGCGTGGCCTCCCGCGCGCCGACCACCGTGCGCCACACGTTCCACACCATCACCACGAAACCCGAGAGGTAGAGCAGCCCCCCGAGCAGCCGCACGGCGTAGTAGGGCCGCGCGGCGACGACCGATTCGATGAAGGAGTACTTCAGGAAGCCGAGCTCCGTGTGGGCGCGCCACATCAGCCCCTGCAGCACGCCCGCGCCCCACATGGCGGTCACGTAGAGCATGATGCCCGCCAGCCCGAGCCAGAAGTGCCACTCGATCGCCGCGCGGGAATGCATCCCCTCCCGGTTCCACAGCCGCGGCACGAGGTAGTAGATCGCGCCGAAGGTGATGAAGCCGTTCCAGCCCAGCGCGCCGGAATGGACGTGGCTGATCGTCCACTCGGTGTAGTGGGACAGGCCGTTGACCGTGCGGATCCCCATCAGCGGCCCCTCGAAGGTGGCGACGCCGTAGAAGACCACCGCCACGATCATGAAGCGCAGGATGGGATCGGTCCGCAGCCTGTCCCATCGGCCGGAGACGGTCATGAAGCCGTTCAGCGTGCTCGCCCAGGACGGCATCCACAGCATGATGCTGAAGGCCATGCCCAGCGTCTGCACCCAGTCCGGCAGAGAGGTGAAGTGCAGGTGGTGCGGCCCGGCCCACATGTACATGAACACGAGCGACCAGAAGGAGATGATGGAGAGCCGGTAGGACCAGATCGGCGCTCCCGCCTGCTTCGGCAGGAAGTAGTACATGATGCCCAGAAAGCCCGCGGTCAGGAAGAAGCCCACGGCGTTGTGGCCGTACCACCACTCCGTCATCGCGTCCTGCACCCCGCCGAACAGGGAGTAGGACCGCGCCCCGTTCCAGGCCACCGGCACCGCCAGGTTGTTCACCACGTGCAGCACCGTGATCGTGACGATGAAGGAGAGGTAGAACCAGTTCGCCACGTAGATGTGCGGCTCCTGCCGGCGCAGCAGGGTTCCGATGAACAGCCCGGCATAGGTCAGCCACACCACCGCCAGCCACAGGTCCACCATCCACTCGGGCTCGGCGTATTCGCGGGACTGGGTGACGCCCATGACGTAGCCCAGCGCCGCCAGCACGATGAAGAGCTGGTAGCCCCAGAAGACGAACTCCGCCGCGAAGCGGCCGGGGATGCGCGCCCGGCAGGTGCGCTGCACGCAGTAGAAGGAGGTGCCGATCAGCGCGTTGCCCCCGAAGGCGAAGATCACGCCGCTGGTGTGCACCGGCCGCAGCCGCCCGAAGCTGGTCCAGGGCAGGCCCAGGTTGAGCTGCGGGAAGACCATCTGGGCGGCGATGAGAACGCCCATCGCCATGCCCACGACGCCCCAGAAAAGGGCAGCGACGGTGAACATCCGTACGATGCGGTCGTCATAGACCGGCGCGGTGCCGGCCCCGGCCGGGAAGGGTGTCGTCGTGGAGGTAGCGCTCATGACCTCGGCGGTTTCTCCCGGCCTTGCGATGCCGAAAGCTAGACGAGGGCGGCGGCGCGCGATTTGAGCCAGATCAAAGACGGGCCCCGCGCCGCGCGGGCAGGCTCGCTCCTCACACCGGCCCCTCGGCCGGCCAGGGACGGGGACAGGGCATGGCGACACGCGATCCGGGTGAGGGCGGGGGAACCCTGGTGCACTGGTGGATCGTCGCCGCCGTGCTGGGGATCGGCGGGCTGCTCCTCTCCGCACGGGCGGCGGACAGCTACACCCACCTCCTCGGCCTGATCTTCGCCGGGTTCGGCGTGCTGCTCGCGGGCCGTCTGATGGCGCGGGTGTTGCCGTGAGCGGCGCGGCCACCCAGCCCCCCGAACTGCGCCTGACCGCCGGCGCGGAGGACCCGCCCATCGGCGCCGCGGTGGACCCGGTCAGCGCGACCGGCGAGTTCGCGCGCACGGGCCCCGCCGTGAACCGCGTCCCGCCCGCTGCCATCGGCCGGTGGCTGTCCCGCGGTTGGGCCGATTTCCGCGCCGCGCCGGGGACCAGCCTGATCATCGGCGCCTGCTGCACGGTCGTGAGCTGGGTCCTGGTCGGGCTGATCGCCGCGACCGACTATGCCGTGCTGATCCTGCCCCTGCTGACCGGCTTCATGTTCGCAGCCCCGATCCTGGCGCTGGGGCTCTACGAATCCAGCCGCCTCCAGGCGGAGCGGCGGCCCGTCACCGTGCCGGCCACCTGGGACGTGTGGCGGCGCAACAAGTTCCAGATCGCCTTCACCGGCGCCCTGCTCATGCTGTTCCTCTACGGCTGGATGCGCGTCGCGACGATGCTCTCCGCGCTGTTCTTCGGGGACAACATCCCGCCGCTCGGCGCCTTCTTCCGCAGCGCCTTCCTGAGCGCGGAGCATGCGGACTTCGCGATCATCGGCACCGGCATCGGGGCCGTCCTGGCCGCCATCGTCTTCGGCCTCTCCGCGGTCTCCCTGCCGATGCTGGTGGACCGGCCGACCGATTCCGTGACGGCCATGGTCACCTCCATGCGCGCCTGCCTCGCCAACCCCGTCACCATGGGGCTCTGGGCCGTGATCATCGTGGCGCTGACGGTGCTGGGAGCCTTGCCGGGCTTCCTCGGCTTCGTGGTGATCATCCCTCTCGTCGGGCACGCCACCTGGCACGCCTACAAGGACCTTGTCGGCGCGGGCTGATCGGAGGCGGGGGCGAAGGATCTCTCCCTGCCGTCACCACCGCAGAACCGGCACGCGCCCCGCCCGCAGCGCGTTCAGGATGACGGCCAGAGAGGAGCTGGCCATCACCACCGCCGCGCCCAGAGGCGTGACCCAGCCCACCATCGCCGCCGGCACCGCGACGACGTTGTAGGCGAGGCTGAAGACGACGCTCCCCCGCGCGATCCGCTGCGCCCCGCGCGCCGCGACCACGGCCTCCGCCACCGCCAGCAGGCCCCGGTCCCCGCCCCGCAGCACGAGGTCCGCCGCGGATTGCGCGACATCCGTCGCCCCCGCCGGGCTGGCCGAGGCATGCGCCACCGCCATCGCCCCGGCATCGTTGATCCCGTCGCCCACCATCAGCACACGGCGGCCGGCGGCGCGCAGGGCGGCGACGCGGGCCAGCTTTTCCTCTGGCGCGGCGCCGGCGTGCCAGGCCGGGATACCGGCCGCCTCCGCCGCCGCGGCCACGGCCGGCGCGGCGTCGCCCGACAGCAGCTCAACCGACAGGCCCAGACGCTCCAGCGCGGCCACCGCCGCGGCCGCATCGGGCCGCAGCCGATCGGCGAAGCGGAACGCCACGGGGGCGGCGCCGGGCGCGACGCGATACCACAGCGTCATGCCCGGCCCCTCCTCCCCCAGCCCGAGGAAGGCGGCGCTGCCGAGCCGCGCGGGGCCGCAGGCCAGCCCACGGCCCGGCGTCTCCTCCACCCCACAGGCGGCCGGCGCATCAGGGCAGGCGGCGACCAGGGCGCGCGCGAGGGGATGCCGACTGGCCCGCGCGATCCCCGCCGCCTCCCGCAGTGCCGCCTCCGGCCGCGCTGGGTCCGGCAGCAGCACCGGGCGGCCCTCGGTCAGCGTGCCGGTCTTGTCCAGCACGGCGTGGTCCACCTCGGACAGCCGCTCCAGCGCCGTGCCGGAGGCGACGAGGAGCCCGCGCCGGAACAGCGCGCCCGTCGCCACCGTCCGCGTCGCCGGCACCGCGATCGCCAGGCCGCAGGGACAGGTGACGATGAGGGTGGCGACCGCCGGGACGAGCGCCGCCTGCCAGCCCACGCCGAGCCACAGCCACAGCCCGAAGGCCGCCGCCGCCAGCGCGTGGACGATGGGCACGTAGAGCCGCGCCGCCCGGTCAGCGAGGGTCGCGATGCGCCCCTTCTCCGCCTCGGCCCGCTCCAGCAGCCGCGCCAGCCGGGCGAGCGACCCGTCCGCCGCCGCCGCCGTCACGCGCTGCACGAAGGGCGCGCCGAGATTCACGCCCCCGGCCGGCAGCGCCTCTCCCGCGGCGTAGCGCCGCGGCAAGCTCTCCCCGGTCGCGGCGGCGGCGTCCAGCACGGCCTCCCCGGCCTCCAGCACGCCATCCAGGCGCAGGCGCTCGCCGGCAGCCACCAGCAGGCGGTCGCCGGCCTCCACCCTCTCCGCCGCCACCGGCGCCGCGGTGCCGTCCGGGGCCAGCCGCGTCACCTCCCCGCCCTGTAGCGCCAGCAATTCCCCCACGGCGCCCAGGGCGCGGCGCCGGGCGGCACGGTCCAGCACGCGCCCGGCCAGCAGCAGCGCGAGCAGGGTCGTAGCGCTGTCGAACCAGGTGTAGGGGCCGTTCCGCACGGCCTCACTGAGGCTCATCGCCGCAGCCGCCAGCACGCCGAGCGAGACCGCCAGGTCCATGTTCGCCCGCCCCGCCCGCAGCGCCGCCCAGGCGGAGCGATAGAAGGGCAGCCCCGCCACCGCGATCACCGGAAGGCCGATCGCGGCCGCCAGCCAGTGCATGAGCCCCCGCGTCGCCTCCCCCATGGAGGGACCGGCGAACCACACCGCCAGGGAGACGATCATCACGTTCCCCGCCCCGAAGGCGGCGATGCCCAGCGCGCGGGTCAGCGCGCGCCCCTCCGCGTCCTCCGTCACGCGCAGGCAGGCGGCGGACCAGGGCGCGACGCGGAAGCCCAGCCGCGCCACCCGCGCCGCCAGCTCGTCCGCCACCTCGGCCGGGCCGCGCCACAGCAGCCTCAGCCGCCGATCGACGAGGGAGGCGCGCGCGCGCAGCACCTCGGGCCGCCCGGCCAGGGCCTGTTCCACCAGCCACACGCAGGCGCCGCAGGTGAGGCCGGCCACCAGCAGGTCGATGGTGTGGACCCCCTCCCCCTCCGGCCGGACGAGATGCACGAGGCTGGCGGGCGGCGGGTCGTCCGCCGGGCGCAGCGCGCCCTCCTGCACAGCGGCAGCGTCGCGGCGACGATAGAACGCGTCGAGGCCGAGCCCCTGGATGAGGGCGTGCGCCCCTTCGCAACCGGCGCAGCAGAAACGGCCGCCCCCGGGCGGGACCGCGGCGCCGCAGTGGTCGCAGGGGGCGGAGGCGGGCGCGAGGGCCGGACGGGGACGGATGTGGCTCACGCCGCCCAGCCTCCGGCTGCGCCCCCGGCCTGTCGTTGATCCAGCGCAAACGGCCCGCGCGGCCTGGCCGCGGGCTACGCCACCAGCCGCAGGGCCATCCCCGCCAGCACGACCGCGTTCAGCAGGAACAGCGCGGCCCCCACGGTCCGGAAGGTCGGTCCCGCCCGGCGGCCGAAGAACCGCCCGACCAGCCCCACCGCCACCAGCGCCGGCACCGTGCCGAGGGTGAAGGCCAGCATCGCCAGACCGCCGGCCAGGGCGCTGCCCGCGGCCGTCGCGGCGGCCAGGGCGCCGTAGAGCAGGCCGCAGGGCAGCCCGGAGAGGAGAAGGCCAAGCAGGAAGGCGCGCCCTCCCCTCGGATCGGCCAGCAGCCCGCCCACCGGCAGGGCGGGCCAGCGCGGCGCCGGCAGGCGCCACGCGCCGGGCCAGGCGGCCAGGAGCCGCGCGGTGCCCTGGGCCAGCATCAGCAGCGCCGCCACCCCGAGCGGCACGGCGAGAAGGAAGCGCCAGCCGCTGGCCGCCGTGAGCAGCCCCGCGGCCCCGCCGGCCACGGCGCCGAGCGCGGCGTAACCGGCCATCCGCCCGGCGTGGTAGGGCAGCAGCGCCGCGCCCGACAGCCGCCGCAACATCCCGCCCGACGCCACGTCGTCGGCGCGGGCCGCGACCTGCGCCATGACGAAGGGCCCGCACATGCCGGCGCAATGCGTCGCACCGCCGGCGAGCCCGGCCAGGAACAGCGTCGCCGCCAGCGCCGCAAGCCCCCCGGGCCCGAGCGCTGCCAGGTCATGCAGGCAGGATGGCAGGTCCATTCCCGGCCCTTAGCACGGGCAGCACTGCGCGCGCCGCAACGCAGGGCTGCCGAGCCGCCAGCACCGGCGATTTCCCTCGACACGGCATGGAGCCTCACATTACCGCTCTTCCAGCCAGATCACGAAGGGGAGAACGGGGTCATGCAAGGCGGTTCGACGTCCGCGCCGGAGTCTCTCGGCCCGGCGATCCCGCCCGGCGAGCCCTGCCCCACCTGCCCCGCGCGGGTCCTGGGCGTATGCGGCGCGGCCGGGAATGAGGGGCTGCACCGCTTCTCCCGCGCCGCGCTCCGCCGCAGCCACGCCCCGCAGGAGGAGATCTTCTGCCAGGGCACGCCGCTGCGCCACCTGACCAACGTGATCGAGGGCACGATCCGGCTCTCCCGCACCCTGCCGGACGGGCGGCAGCAGGTGGTGGGCTTCGCGCAGCCGGGCAGCCTGCTCGGACTCCGCTCCGGCGCGACCCACGGACACAGCGCGACCGCGCTGACGCCGGCCCGCACCTGCCGCGTCCCCTGGCCGAGCCTCGAGAAGCTGCTCGGCGCCTACCCCACCATGGAGCGGCGCCTGCGCCGCATCGCCTGCGAGGAGTTGGAGGTCGCCGAGGAGCACATGATGACCCTCGGCCGGAAGACGGCGCCGGAGCGGGTGGCCACCTTCCTCCTCCGCCTCGCGGACCGTGCGGCGGTCCGCGGGGAGACCGGTCCGCTGTCCCTGCCGATGTCGCGCGCCGACATCGCCGACCATCTCGGCCTCCGCCTGGAGACGGTGAGCCGGGCCTTCTCCGACCTCCAGCGCCGCCACGTCATCCGGCAGGAGGGAGCCCGGCAGGTGATCATCCTGGATCGCGCCCTTCTCGCGAACGTCGCGGGCCAGCACGGCTGACCTGGTCTCTCTGGGCCGGAGAATACGGGATTTCGGCCTTCTTCGCGGCGTTGGCCTGCGGCAAGTCCGATGCCGGAAGAGATCCGGCGACCATTCGGTCGGCATCCCTGGCCGTCGGGCATTGTCTGCGGTGAGTGGGAGCTCCTCCTCACGAAGGAGGACGGATCCGTATCGGCGCCTGATGCCGACGTCCGGGCCCAGCCTGCCATCTCACCCTCGACGGTGCGCCGCATCCAGCCGTCTCGGGGACAAGCGGGACTTCTCTGGTCGCCACCTTGGGAGGCGTCTCGGGGGCAACAGTCACACCCCGAGAAAATAGAGAGATTTGCCGAAAATTTAAGAATCGTCGCAATCAGAACGTTGTACGACCGTTCGAACATGGGTTGAGGCACGGCCGACATGGCCGGCTGCAGGAAAGGTCGGGCATGAGCGATATCGAAGCGACGATCCGGGAAGTTCTCGGCACGACGGCCACCCTGTCCACGCCCGCCACCGCGCTGGACGTCCGCGACGACCTGTTCGACCGCGGGCTGACGTCGCTGGCGACCGTCGAGCTGATGCTCGCGCTGGAGGGCCGCCTGGGCGTCGAGTTCCCGGACGAGGCGCTGACGCGCCAGACCTTCCGCACCATCGCCTCCCTCCAGGACACGCTGTCCCGCCTCGGCGCCGCCGCGTGACGGATGGGCCGGATCTTCCGACCGCCGCGGCCGTCGCCGCGGCGCATGCGGAGGCGGTGGATCGCGAGGGACGCTTCCCGGCCGAGGCCGTGGCGGCCCTGCGGCAGGAGCATGCGCTGGCCCTGCTCATCCCACGGGCCATGGGCGGCCGCGGGGGAAGCCTCTCGGACGCGGCGCGCGCCTGCTTCGCGATCGGCCGCGGATGCGGCAGCGCCGGCGTGGCGCTCGCCATGCACCAGATCCAGGTCGCCTGCCTGATCGCCCACGCGGGGTCGTCGCGCTGGCACCAGGCCTTCCTCGCCCGCGTGGCGGAGGAAGGACTGCTGCTCGGCTCCGTGACCTCCGAGGAGGGGGTGGGCGGCGACATCCGCCGGTCCCTCTGCGCCCCGGAACCGGCGGAAGATGGCCGCGCCCGCATCACCAAGCGCGCGCCGAACATCTCCTATGGTGCCCATGCCGACGCCCTGCTGCTGACGTCCCGGCGCGGCCCGGAGGCGGCGGAATCCGACCAGCTCCTCTGGGTGCTCGGCCCGGGCGATTTCACCCTTGAACGGACGGGCGGCTGGGAAACGCTGGGCATGCGCGGCACGCGGTCGGAAGCCTTCGTGGTGCGGGCGACGGCGCGCGCGGAGCAGGCGCTCCCCACCGGCTTCGGCAGCATCGCCGCGGAGACGATGACCCCGGTCACCCACATTCTCCTCGGCTCCGTCTGGCTCGGTATCGCGGCGGACGCGTTGGACCGGGCCAGGTCGGCCGCGAAGGCGCGGGTGCGGCAGCGCGGGATGGCCGCGGCATCGGGCGCCCGGCTGGCCCAGGCCGCGGAGCGCCTGCTGGCCGCGGAGGCGATGGTCGCGACGGTGCTCCGCCGATACGGCGAGCCGGGCGGCGAAGCCTCGCGCGAGCTCTCGCCGGCCGAGATGAACATGCTCAAGACAACCGTGTCCGAGGCCGCGCTCGACGCGGTCGGGCACTGCATGGTGGCCAGCGGCCTCCCCGGCTACCGGGTGGACGGGCCGCACTCCCTCTCGCGCCATCTGCGCGATCTCTGGTCCGCGCCGCTGATGGTGGCCAATGACCGCGTGCGGGACGCCACGGGCACGCTGCTGCTCGGCGCCCGCCCCCGCCTCGGAGCCTTCGCATGAGCACGGTGCTGCAACCCCGCGGAATGCCGTCCGAGGCCGGGCGGCCCGAGGTGTTCCGCGACGCCCTGCTGCGAGAGGGCGTGCTGCTGGAGGGCGGTACGGAGGGCCTTTACCTCCGCTCCGCCGCCTTCGAGTCCGTGGCGCGCGGCGTCGAGGCGCTGATGCGCAACCAGATGACGGGCGACGGCGCGGAGGAGATGCACCCGCCGCCGGGCATGACCACGCGGGCGCTCGGGCGGTCCGGCTACATGCGCTCCTTCCCGCAGCTCGCGGGCACGGTCGGCTGCTTCTGCGGCGACGACGCGGCGCACCGGCGGCTGGTCGCGAAGCTCGACGGGGAGGAGGACTGGACGGACCAGCAGGCCACCTCGGAGGTCTCGCTGATCCCGGCCGCCTGCTACCCGACCTACGCGATCATCGCCGCGCGCGGCCCCCTGCCGCCGGAGGGCCACCGCGTGGCGATCGCGGCCTGGTGCTTCCGGCACGAGCCCTCCCCCGATCCCTGCCGGATGCAGATGTTTCGGCAATGCGAGTCGGTCTTCTACGGCTCCGCGGACGGGGCGCGGGCGCATCGCGACCTCTGGCTCGGCCGCGCGCAGGAGATGGCGCGGATGCTCGACCTGCCCCACGCGGTGGAGCCGGCGAACGATCCCTTCTTCGGCCGCGCCGGCAAGCTGATGGCCCGCAGCCAGCGCGAGCTGGAGCTGAAGATGGAGCTCCTGATCCCCGTCTCGGACGAGACGCGCCCCACCGCCTGCGCCTCGGTCAACATGCATCTCGACGGCATGGGACAGAAATGGGGGATCGTGGCGTCGGACGGCACGGTCGCGCACACGGCCTGCGTGGGATACGGAATCGAGCGCCTCTCCCTCGCGCTGTTCCGTCATCACGGGGCGGAGCCGCGCGACTGGCCGGCCGCGGTGCGCACGGCGCTGTGGTCCTGATGCTCGACGCGGCTGCCCCGGACGCCGCGGGGGATGCGCCGCCGCTGGACGGCCCGCACCGGCAGTGGCCGGAGACGAACTGCTACGTGGACCTCTGGCTGACGCTCCTCTCCGTCTGGGGGGAGGAGCCGCGGGCGATGCTCGGCTTCCTCGCCGCCGTCGGCTTCGCGGGCGACCAGTTCACCTTCGCCAAGCCGCCCCACCCCGCGCTGGAAGCGCTCTACGGCGCCCGGGTGGAGGAGATGACGGTCTACCGCTCCCTCGAATCCCACCTCGTCGCCCACGCCAACCACGGGCGGCCCGTGCTGCTGGAGGCCGACGCGCACTGGCTGCCGGATGCGGAAGGCAGCGACTACCGGCGCGGCCACACGAAGTCCACGGTGGCGGTGCTGTCGATCGACCCGGCCGCGGGGCGCCTGTCCTACGTCCACAACCGCGTGCGGGGAGAGCTGGAGGGCGCGGATTACCGCGGCCTGCTCTGGCAGGACCCTGCCCCGCCCCCGGGCTGGATGCCGCCCTTCGCGGAGGTGGTGGAGCGCCGCACGGCCGCCCTTCGCGGCCCCGCGCTGGCCGAGGCGGCCCGCGGCCTGCTGCAGCATCACTTGGACCGCGCCCCGGCCGATCCCTTCGCCGCCATGGCCGATACCCTGGCCGTCGAGATGGAGGCAGTGCGCGGGGGCGGCGGTGAGGCCTTCCACCTCTGGGCCTTCGCGACGCTGCGGCAGGCGGGCGCGGCCTTCGAGCTGTTGGGGCTGCATGCCGCCTGGCTGGGCGCGGCGCTCGGCGTCGACGCCTCGGCGGCCGCGGCGGCCTGCGCGCGGATCTCCTCCGGCGCCAAGACCCTGCAGTTCCGGGCGGCGCGGGCCGCGCGGGGCGGCGACCTCGCGCCGCTCTCGGCCGCGATCCGCGCGCTCGGGCCGGAGCGCGGGGCCGCGCTGGGCGGGCTGCGCTCCGCCTTCGGCTGAGGCGACATGGCACGAATCCTCCAGGCCGAGGGGCGTCGGCTGACGTCGCTGGCCGGCTGGTCCGTGGCCGTGCTGCCGGCCGGCGCCGCTGTGGACCCGGCAGACCTGCCGGACGCGGCGGACTGGGTGCCGGCCGCGGTGCCCGGAACGGCCGCGGCGGCGCTGCGCGCCGCGGGGCGCGCGGTCCCCGACCTGGATGCGTGTGACGTGTGGTTCCGCACCGCGATCCCCGCCGGAGCGGCGGGCCGCGTGCTGCGCTGCGCGGGGATCGCGACCTTGGCGGAGCTCTGGCTGGACGGAGCGAAGCTGCTCTCGTCCGAATCCATGTTCCTGCCGATCGCGCCGAACCTGCCCGCGGCCGGCGGGAGGCTGCACATCCGCTGCCGGGCCCTGGCCCAGCCGGCGGGGCTGCGCCGGGCCCGCTGGCGCCCGGCGCTGGTGCGGCCGCACTGGCTGCGCGGGATCCGCACCACCCTCCAGGGCCGGATGCCAGGCTGGTTCCCGGGCCCGCCCGCCGTGGGCCCCTGGCGCGAAGTGGAGATCGAGGAGTGGTCGGCCGGCGCCCCGCACGTGAACGCCGCGGACCTGCGCGCGACGCTCGATGCGGACGGAACCGGCCGGCTGCGGGTGGCGCTGCGGGTGACCGGCGGGGCGGCCGGACGCCTCCTCTGCGCCGGGCAGGAAGCGGCCCTGCACCCCGGCCCCGACGGCGCGCTGACCGGGGAGCTCGTGCTGCCGGGAATCGCGCCCTGGTGGCCGCACACCCATGGCGAACCGGCGCTGCACGCCGTGGCCGCGGAAGTCGGCGGCGCGCGGCTGGAACTCGGCCGCACGGGCTTCCGCCGGATCGAGGTGGACCGCGGAGCCGACGGGCGCGGCTTCGGGCTGGTGGTGAACGGCGTGCCCGTCTTCTGCCGCGGCGGGGTGTGGACCAGCGCCGATCCCGAGACGCTCGGCGGCGATCCGCGGCCCTTCCTGGCCGCGGCGCGCGACGCCGGGCTGAACACGATCCGCGTCTCCGGCACCGGCGTGTGGGAGAGCGACGCCTTCTACGGCGCCTGCGACGAGTTCGGCCTGCTGGCCTGGCAGGACGCGCCGCTGGCGAGCGCGGACTTCCCCGAGGATTCGCCCGCCTTCCGCGAGCTGGTGGAGGCGGAGGCGGCCGCCTTCCTCGACCGCGTGCAGGCCAGCCCGTCGCTGGCGGTGCTCTGCGGCGGCAGCGAGGTGGCGCAGTCCGCGGCGATGAACGGCGCGCCCCCGGCCGCCTGGTACGGCCCGCTGCGGACCGAGGCGCTGCCGGCCGTGCTCGAACGATGGCGGCCGGACGTCGCCTACGTCCCGGACTCGCCCTGCGGGCCGGCGGGGGAGTTGCCGCACCGCGTCGACGCCGGCCTGGCGCACTACTTCGGCGTCGGCGCCTATCTCCGGCCTCCCGCGGATGCGCGGACGTCTGGGGTGCGCTTCGCGTCGGAATGCCTCGCCTTCGCCAACCTGCCGACGGAAGATGCCGGGGTTCCGCCCGTGCACCATCCCGACTGGAAGCGCGGCGTGCCCCGCGATCCGGCGGCGCCCTGGGATTTCGAGGACGTGCGGGACCACTACCTCGCCGCCCTCTACGGCGTGGACCCGGCCCGGCTGCGCTGGGAGGAGCCGGAGCGCTACCTCGCCCTCTCCCGCGCCGTCAGCGGCGACGCGATGGAGGCCGCCGTGGCGGAGTGGCGCCGCCCGGGCTCGTCCTGCCGGGGTGCGATCGTCTGGACCCTGCAGGACGTGATGCCCGGCGCCGGCTGGGGGCTGATCGACTCCGCGGCGCGGCCGAAGCCCTGCCTCCACGCGCTGCGCCGGGCCTGCGCCCCGCTCGCCCTGCTGCTGCTGGACGAGGGCGTGAATGGCATCGCGCTGCACGTGCTGAACGACCGGCCAGAGGGCTTCGAGGGCGTGCTGCAACTCGCCTGCTACCGCGGGAGCGTGGCGGTGATGCGGGGGGAGCGGAGGGTGACGGTGCCCGCGCACGGCGCCCTGTCCTTCCCCGGAGAGGCGCTGTTCGGCCGCTTCTTCGATGCCGCCAATACCTGGCGTTTCGGCCCGCCCGCCTGCGACGCCACCCACGCCACGCTCCGGGCCGCGGACGCCGCGCCGGAGGACCAGCCGGCCGCCGAGGCGGTGCTGTTCCCGCAGGGCCGCCCCCTGCCCCAGGCGGCCGCGATCACGGCCCATGCGGAACGGAACGCCGGGGGATGGTCGCTCGTGATCGGGGCGGACCGTTTCGCCAGGGGAGTGCGGGTGGAGGACGAGGCGGGCTTCCGGCCGGAGGTGGACTGGCTGCCCCTGGCCCCGGGGCAGCCGCGCCGCCTGCGCCTGCATGGCCCCGGTGACGCGGTGCCCAGCGGCCGGGTGGCCGCGCTGAACGCCCCGGGCGTCTCCTACAGAGGCGTCGCATGAGGCCGTTTCCCGTGGTCTTCGGGGACTGCGCGGGATGGTTCCACCCCGTCGCCGTCCCGGCCGGACGCGTCGTCCTGCTGTGCGGGGCGGACGGGTATGAGGGGCTCTGCGCCCACCGGCCCTGGCGCGACCTGGCGGTGCTGCTGGCGGAAGCGGGGCTGCCGGTGCTGCGCTTCGATCCCCCGGGCGCTGGGGACGCCGGCGGGCCCGAGGAGGCGGCGCCGGATCTCGGCCTCTGGGCGGATGCCGTGGTGGCCGCCGCCGCCGAGGCGCGGCGGCTGAGCGGGGCGGCGGAGGTCTCGCTCGTCGGGCTGCGTCTGGGCGCGGCGGCGGCCGCGCTGGCGGCGCCGCGGCTCGATCCCGCCCCGGTCGCGCTGCTCTTTCCCGTGCTCTCCGGGCGGGCCCATGCGCGGACGCTGCGCGTGCTGGCCGCGCCCAGCCCGGAGGGGCCGGAGGTGGCGGGCTTCCCCTGGACCGAGGCGGCGCTGGCCGCGCTCGCGCGCGCAGAGCCCGCGGCCGCCCTGCGGACCGCGGCACCGCGCCCCGTGCTGCTGCTGGCGCGGCCCGAGGGGCTGGCGGCCGCCGCCGCGATGCTGCCGGACGCGCTGGCGATGCCGGCGGAGGGGTATGGCGCCATCCTCGCCGACGCCCACGCGGCCGAGGGCCCGCGGACGGCCTATGCGGCGATCGTCGCCTTCCTGACCGAAAACGTCCCGGCGCCGGCCGTGCCCGCCGCCCCCGCCGCGCCCGCGGTGCTCCGCCTCCCGGACGGAGTGACGGAGCGCGCGGTGCGGTTCGGGTCGGAGGAGGGCCTCGTCGGCACCTGGACGGAACCGGCGGGCGGCGCGCGGCCGGGCACGCCGGCGCTGCTCATCCTGGGGACGGGCGCGAACCACCACAGCGGGAACGGGCGGCTGTCCGTCATGATGGCGCGGCGGGCGGCGGCGGCCGGCTGGCCGGTGCTGCGCTGCGACGCCACCGGCGTCGGCGAGAGCGAGAACCCGGACAGCACGCCGCTCGTGCGGCTGCTCTACGGGCCCGGCACGGTGAGGGACGCGCGGGCGGCCCTCGACTGGCTGGAGGAGCGGGGACACGCGCGGGTGACGGTCACCGGACTCTGTGCCGGGGGCTGGGCGGCGCTCCAGATCGCCGTGGCCGATCCGCGCGTGGTGCGGGCGATGCCGGTGAACGTGCAGGTCTTCGTCTGGCGGAAGGGGCGTCTGCTGACCGTTCCCGCCTTCCGGCAGCGGGAGGAGCCGCCGCGCAGCCTGCGATGGGAGATGCTCGGGGACGCCTGGAAGAACGGCGCGGCCTGGCCGGAGCTGTTCAGCCTGCTCATGCCCCGCGCGGCGCGGCGCGCCTGGCAGCGGAGGGTCGTCGGCGGCCTCGCGACCCTCGGACGGATCCTGCCGCCCGCCCTCTCCCCGCCCGTGGGCCCGGCGCGGGCCGGCGCCTGGATCCGGACGCTGGCGGCCCGCGGCACGCGTCTGACGCTCGTCTACTCCGACGAGGATTGCGGCGTGGACACGTTGGAGGCGCATTTCGGCCCGCGCGGGCGGCACCTCTCCGCCATCCCCGGCATGGACGTGCTCTTCCTCCCGGGGGCGGATCACACGCTCTCCGGCCGCGCGATGCGGTCGGCGTGGCTGGAACGGTTCTCCGCGCTGATCGGCGGGCAGCGGCACGCGACGCCCGATCCGGAGCAGCCTTCCACCCCGCCGCCCGACCGGACGCAAGCCGGTCCGATCGCGGCGTGACACCCGGTGGACGGGCCGAACGGGCAGGCCCGGGCGGCGGCCGTGATTCCGATCCGATGCGCCCCTCCCGCCGCCTGCTGACCGGCGCGGCGCTCCTCGCCGGGGCCGGCGCGGCGGTGGGCGCGGCCAATCTCGGCGTGGCGGCGCATCGCTACGGGCTGGAGTATCTCCGGCGCCTGGCGCTCTGGGGACGGAGCCAGAGCATGCGGGATCCCGAACATTTCCCTGCCCGGGCCATCGCGCCCTCCGCCGATCCCCATCGCTTCGTCCCGGCGGCCGGGGGGCCGGACCGGGTGCGGGCCGCCTTCGCGGCGGTCGCCGGCCGGCACGGCGCAGCGGGAGAGGCGCTGGAGGGCTTCCTGTCCCGGACGCGGAGCACCAGCCTCCTGGTGCTCGCCGACGACCGGCTGGCCTATGAGGGCTACTTCAACGGCGCGGCGCGCGGCACGCCGCTCACCTCCATGTCCATGTCGAAATCGGTGCTCGCGCTGCTCGCCGTGGCGGCCGTGGCGGACGGGCTGGTGCCGGGCCTCGATGCGCCGGCCGAGGCGCTGCTGCCGGAGGTGTCCGGGCTGAAGGGGTCCGGCGTGACGCTGCGGCACCTGATGAGCATGACGGCGGGCCTGCGCTTCGAGGACCCGCGGCCGCTGCGGTGGCTGACCTGGCCGATGTTGTTCGAGGGAGCGCGGGTCGCGGCCTTCACGCCCGACATCCGCGCCTATGTCGCGACGGCGCGGTCCGGCGATCCGCCGGGCTCGCACTTCGCCTATGACGACCGGAGCGCGCAACTCGTCGGGCTGATCCTGGAGCGGGCGGCCGGGCGGCCTGTCTCCGATGTGCTGGGGGAGCGGGTCTGGCGGCCGATCGGGGCCGAGTTTCCAGCGTCCTGGAACCTCGACCATGAGGACGGATTCGAGCGGATGGAGAGCGGCATCAACGCCGCGGCCCTCGACTGGATGAAGATCGGCCGGCTCGTCCTGCGGGACGGCGACTGGCAGGGACGAACCCTCCTGCCGGCGCCGCTCCTGCGCGAAGCGGCGACGCCCGTGCCGCGGCCGGCCTCCGCGCGACCCTATGGGCTGCTCTGGTGGGGCATGCCGGGCGCTGCCGCGGGCGCCACCGACACCCTGGCCGAGGGGATCTTCGGGCAGGTTCTTCTGGTGGCCCGGACGCGCGGCGTGGTGGCGCTGCGCACCGGGCTGGACGAAGCCGGGGCGGCCTGGCCGGCGCTGCTTCGGGACCTTTCGGCCGCGCTCTGACCCGTGGGCACGTCCGCCCCTTGGACGGGGCGGAAGGTCAGTGGCCGGTCGGCGTGGCGCACGCCGCCCCACGGGACCGATTCCCTTCGCTGCCGGGCTCCCGGCCCTGCGGCGAGCGGCGCGCGACCGCGGCGCCGTTGCGCGTCGCGCGTCCTACCGCTGCGGACGTTGCGCCCTCCCGCCGCCGCGCACCATCCGCTCGCAGCGGTCGTCCTCGCCGATGCCGAGCTGGATGGTCGGCAGCAGTCCCGCCACCGGCGCCAGCAGCGCCGCGATCCCGGCCGCGGCGCCGCCGCGCGCCAGCAGCTCGTCGAGCTCCGGCGCCACGTTCGGATCGCGGAAGGTGCCGTCGATCAGGATCGAGGTCGGGAGGGCTCCGACGGTGAAGCTCTTGGAGTGGCTGCGCAGCCGGATGCCGATGATCTCCCGTCCGAGGTCCACGGCGCCGGCGCCGAGCGTCAGCACGTCCTCGGTATCCAGCACGATCGCGCGGCTGTTCAGCACGCCGCGGGTCAGGGCGAAGTCGCCGATGAAGCACTGCACCGCCGTCCGCCCCGGCACGCCGATCGCCGAGAGGATGGCGTTGCCGATCCGCAGTCCCGACAGGTCCACCAGCAGGGCAGACAGCGTGCCGTCGCCCATCATCGTCAGCGTCAGGGCGCCGTTGGCGCTGCCCAGGATGCCGGCGAAGGAATTCCCCGTGCCGTCGATGCGGGCCCGGCCGCCGAGGATGCCCGATCCCTCGAAGGCGCCGGTCGCCTGCATCAGGCGGGACACGTCCAGCCGTTGGAACTGGACGTCCGCCACCGCGTGCAGCTGGCCGTTGCGCGCCGGCGTCAGCTGGATGTTCCCCTCGATCTGCCCGCGGCCGACCCGGAAGGCGACGGGACGCAGCGTCACCGCGCCGTCGCGGACCTCCATCTCCGCCCGCATCCCGTCGAAGGGGATGTTGCGGCCGACGATGCTGTCGGCGCGGTAGGACAGGCGGACATTGGCGGCATCCAGCTTGGGGAAGTTGATCGGGCTGTCGGGCAGGACGCGCGAGCTGGTCTGGTTGCGCACCTGCGCCGCGCGCTGCCCCGCCGTCTGACCCGGGGTGGCCTGCCGCCCCGGTTCCTCCCCGATGAAGCCACCGAGGTCCGCCAGGTCCACCCGGCGGGAGCGCAGTTCGGCCACCACCTCCGGCTTGCCCTGGCCGGTCGTGACGGTGATGGTGCCCGCCAGGTCCGAGGACCCGACGCGCCCCTGGAACTCGCGGAAGCGCACGCGGCCCTCGGCGTAATCCAGGCGGCCCGCGATCTGGTAGTTCGGCGTGCTCGGGAAGGGCACGCCCGTCAGCGGCTCCAGCTGCGCCATGTCAGGCCCGCGCAGGTCCAGCCGCACGTCGGCGCCGGCCAGCTGCAGCGGGTTGCTCAGCGTGCCGCGCAGCGTGATCCGCGTCTGGCCGTTCGCGAGGTTCGCCTCGATGGGCCAAGGCCGGCCGGTCTCGTTCAACGCCAGCAGGGCGCCGCCGGTCACGGTGCCGGTGATGCGCTGACCGTCATAGGTCCCGGCCACCTGCGCCACCACCCTCGGCTCCGGCCCGTCCTCGTCGCGCGTGCCGACCCGCAGGTTGAAGTCGGCCTTGAGGCTGGGCAGCACGACATGCGCCTCGCCATCAGCGATCCGCAGGAGGCGGACCACCGGCCCCCCGGCATCCGGCGGCGGCGTCGCGGGCGCCGCGCCTTCCCCGGCCGGTGCCGCGGGGGCATCGGCGCCGAGGTCGAAGCTGTAGTTGTTCGTGCCGTCCGGTCGCTGGATGACCTCCAGCTGCGGGCGCCGGACCTCCAGCACCGGGATCACCACGCGCCCCTCGTTGCGCAGGGCCGCGAGGTCGAACTCGGCCCGCACCCGCTCGACGCGCGCCAGCGGCAGGTCGTCCCCGAAGCCCTCCGGGTTGCCCACCCGGACCCCCTCCGCCGTGATCGAGGCGGGCGCCCCGGCCTCCCCGCGCCCGGACAGGAGGGAGCCGAGCGTGCCGAGGGACGCGTCGACCTTCTCGATCGCGACCTGCCGCCGGAACAGCGTGCCCTCCGCCGCCAGCGCCAGCCGCAGGTCGGACCCCGCATTGTCGGCGGTGCCGATCCGCAGGATCAGGTCCGCCCCCTGGGCCGGCAGGACGGCGTGCACCCGCCCCTCCCGGACCTGGACCTGTCCGACGGTGAAGGCGGGCTCGCCGCTGGGCACCGTGGCCTGCACCACCGCGCCCGCCCGCGCCGCCGCGGCGCTCGCCACCTCCTGCGCGGCGGGGTGGGCAAAGGTGAAGTTGTTGGTCCCGTCCGGCCGGGCGATCGCCTCGACCACCGGCCGGTCGATCTCGACCACCGGCAGGACGATGCGGCCCTCGTTGCGGAGCGCCGCGAAGTCCACCTCGACCCGCAGGCGATCTAGGGTGGCGAAGGGCGGGTCGTCCCCGAAGCCCTCCGGGTTGCCCACCCGCACGCCCTGCACGTTGAGTTCGGCCCGCTGCCCCGGCGGTGCCCGACCGGCCAGCAGCGCGGCCAGCGTGCCGAGCGAGGCGTCGCCGCGCTCCACCGTCACGCGCCGCCCGAGCAGCGTGCCCTCCGCCCCCACGGCGAGGCGGAGCTCCGGGGAGACGGTGCCGCCGCCCGTGTCGTCCACCGTGGCCAGCCGGATGTTCACGTCCAGCCCCGGCCCCGGCATGACCGTGTGCACCCGCCCGTCCACGATCCGCAGCCGGCCGAGGGAGAAGGGCGCGTCCCCCTCCGCCGCGGCGCCCTGCGCCAGGGCCTCGGGGGGCGGCGCGGGCGGGCGCTGCCCGGCCGCCTGGGCCACCACCGCATCCGCCGCCTCCTGGACCTCCCGCGTGCCGAAGGTGAAGTTGTTGCTCCCGTCCGGCCGGGCGATCACCTCCACCACCGGCCGCTCCACCTCCAGCGATGGCAGCACGACCCGACCGGTCCGCCAGTAGGCGACAAGGTCCACCTGGGCGGTCAGGCGGGGCACGCTGGCGAAGGGCGGGGGGTCGGGGAAGCCCTCCGGCTCGCCCACCCGCAGCCCCTCCACCGTGATCGTCGTCGGCCGCCCCAGGCGTACATGCAGGCGCTCGATCTTCACCGGCCGCCCCAGTGCCGCGGAGGCCTGCCGCTCGGCGATGGGGATGAGCCAGTTCCAGTTCCAGAACGCGATCACGAGCGCGATCAGGACAACCGGCGTGCCCACCCACCAGAGCCAAGGGGGAACCCGCCGCTGCGCCATGCCGATCTCCAAGAAGTCCCCGGGAAGGGATAACCCCCGGCCGGGCCCAGGGTTTGCGCAGGCGCCGGGACGGCGAGGCCGGCGATCCCGCACCGTCCTCGTCGGGCGAGTTGAGGTTCCCTGCCCTTGTTGGCTCGAAGATCCACTCATCGGCCGGTCGACCGGAGGGGTGAGGTGGCCGGGCGCTGTCTCCCGGCTCCCCGTCAAGGCTTGCGGCCAGCTTCTCTCGCTGCGCCGCACGACAGATGCAAGGAGGTGCCCCCGTTATCCCTCCGGCCGCTTCGCCGATCCCGGGAGCCCGGGATCGGCGAAGGATGCCGTCCGGCGAAAGACCGGCCCTTCAGCGAGGCCGGCCAGCGAGACGGGCGTTCGACGGTCCTCAGCGTCCCTCCGTCTTTGCGATGTTCCAGAGCACGACAATCCCCGGCATGCCCAGCATCCCCGAAAGGCGGGGGCTGACCGCGACCGGCAGGAACCACTGCCCCGAGGGGACATAGGGCACGACGCGGTAGGCACTCTCCTGCAGCCGATCGATCGCCTGGCGGCGCAGCGCCTCGGTGGTCGCGTCGGGATAGGCGTCGATCAACGCCTGGTGGACGGCGTCGCAGGGCCAGCCGGGCCAGGCGCGCTCACAGCTCGCCTGCATCGGCACGTTCCCGATCGGATCGGACGCCCCCAGGCCGTTCCAGAAGGTCAGGCCGATGTCCCATCCCCCCTCCCCCGGCGGGCGGCGGCTGGCGCGGCGGGTCGCCATGGTCGCGAAGTCCGTCGCCTGCACGTCCACCCGGAAGCCCACCCGCTGCATCTGCTGCGCCAGCACGAGGGTGGCAGCGTGCATGAAGGGGTTGTCCGTGGGGTCCATGATGACGATGGGCCGGCCGTCATAGCCGGACTCCCGCAGAAGGGCCCTCGCGCGCTCGGGGTCCTCGCCCACGCGCGGCGGAACCCCGGCCGTGCTCTCCTGCGGGGAGCCGCAGACGAAGAAGGCATGGCAGACCTGGACCAGCGAGGGGTCCGGGAACATCGCGTCCAGGAACTCCTGCTGGTTCGCCAGCATCAGCAGCGCCTGGCGGGCGCGCGCGTCGCTGAAGGGCGGGTGGATGTGGTTCATCCGGATCATGCCCTGGAACCCCAGGCGGTTCAGGCGCAGCACCTGCATCCCGCGCCGTTGCAGCATGGGCAGGAAGTCCGTGCCGGGCGTCTCCAGGTAGTCCACCTCCCCCTGGATGAGAGCGAGGGCGGCGGTCTGGGCGTTGGCGATGTTTAGCCACTCCACCCGGTCCACCAGCACGCGCTTGCCGCCGGCCGTGCCGGAGGCGGGCTCGTCCCGCGGCACGTAGTCGGGGTTGCGGCGATAGACCACGCGGCTGCCGGGCACCCACTCCCCGCGCTCGAAGGTAAAGGGGCCGCTGCCCGTCGGGTCCTGGATCGCGGTGAAGGGGTCGGTGGCGGCGATGCGGGCCGGCATGATGGCGGGCATGTTGCCGGCGGGCTTGGACAATGCGTCCAGCATCGGGCCATAGGGGCGGGTCAGCCGCCAGATGACGGTGTGCCCGTCCGGATCGGCCTCCAGCGCCGCCGTGACAGCCAGGATCTGCCGCCCATGCGGGTCCCGCGCCGCCCAGCGGCGGAGCGAGGCGACCACGTCGGCCGCGGTGACCGGCGCCCCGTCATGGAAGCGAAGCCCGTCGCGCAGGGTGAAGCGCCAGGCGAGGTTGTCCTCGCTGACGGAATGGGCGCCGACCATCTGCGGTTGCGGGCGCTGCTGGTCGTCCCGGCCGAACAGCTGGTCATAGACCATGTGTGCGTGGCTCTGGACGACGCCCGCCGTGGTGTTGATCGGATCGAGCGTCTGCAGGTCCGCGTTCAGCACGACGCGCAGGAGCCGGTGCGGCGGCAGGGTCTGGGCCTGGGCCTCGATCTGGGCCGCGGCCCCGAGCAGCAGGGCGGCCGCCAGCAGGGCATGCCGCAACAAGGTTCTCATTCGAGCTTCGCGCCTTTCGGGATGGTCATGCCACGCTGGACGCCGGGCCGTGCGCCGACCCCCGCGTACCAGCGGGCCAGGCCGGGGTGGTCGTCCAACGTCATCTCGGCCCAGGCGCCGCGCGCGATCCAGGGCCAGGCGGCTATATCCGCGATGCCGTAAGCGTCACCGCCCAGGAAGGGCGCCGTGCGAAGGCGCGCATCCAGCACGCGCCAGGCCCGGGCGACCAGCGCGGTGGTGTGGCGGCGGGGCTCCTCGGGCCGGACGGGCGCCAGTTCGGTCCAGTGATGCGCCTGCCCGGTCATCGGCCCGAGGCTGGTCAGCGCCACCATCAGCCAGGACAGTGCGGCGGCACGGGCGGGCCCGGAGGCTGGCAGGAAGCGACCATGCGCCTCGGCGAGATGCAGCAGGATCGCCCCGGACTCGAACAGCACCAGCGGCGGATCGTCATCCACCAGGATGGGAATCCGGCCATAGGGATTGAGCGCGAGGATGGCGGGGACGGATTGCTCACTGCGGCGGATGTTCACGCCGGTCACGGCGTAGGAGATCTGCAACTCCTCCAGCATGATCGACACTCGCTGAGAGTTGGGCGTCGCCCAGCCGTAGAAGTGGAGCATGTCGCGCAGGATCGCACCCGTCCCTGCCGCGGTCCAGCGGACCACCGGCATGCAGAGCCAAGTGGTTGAGAGCGCTTCGCAGCCCCTCGGTTCCGACCAGCGCGGTCCGAAGTTTGCCGGTAGCGCCGCGTGCGGAAATCCAGGAAAAGGCCGCAGGTCGAGCAGGAGTGGCTTCGGTGGTGAAGATCAGCAGGCGGCAGGCAGCCTCGTTGAGCGCTCTCGCGCTGCTGCCGCGCATGGCCGGCGCCCAATCCGGGCGGGGAGCCGGAACGCTGGTGGTGGCCGTGCCGTCCGATCCCGCCGGGCTGGAACCCGGATCCAACCGCGCGGAGCCGATCGGCAGCGAGATCATCCTGAACGTCTTCGACACGCTCGTCGCCTGGAAGGCGCCGGAGTTCCGGGAACTGGAAGGACGCCTGGCCAGCGCCTGGACCGTCTCCCCCGACGGACGCGACTTCACCTTCACCCTGCGGCCGAACGTCCAGTTCCACGACGGCACGGCCCTGGACGCGGCGGCGGTGAAGTTCTCGATCGAGCGCACGAAGGCGTCCAACTCCTACATGCAGGCCTCCTTCGGCCCGATCCGGGAGGTGTCCGTCACCGGCCCGCTGGCGCTGCGGATCAGCCTGTCGGAGCCGATGCCGGTCTTCCTGTCGCTGCTCGCGCAGCCCCAGGCCGCGATCGTCAGCCCCGCCGGCGTGGGGCGGCACGGCGAGGCCTTCCGCGTGAACCCGGTGGGCACCGGCCCCTTCCGCTTCCGCGCCTACACGCCCGACACGAATGTCGTGCTGGAGGCGAATCCCGGCTATTTCCGCGGCGCGCCGAAGCTGCAACGCATCATCTACCGCATCATCCCCGATGCCTCCACGCGCCGCCTGGAGCTGGAGCGCGGAGGGGTGGACCTCATCCAGCAGGCCGGCCAGCTCGCCGCCATCCCGACGGAGGACGTCCGCGCCTTCCGCGCCAACCGGGACGTGGACGTGATCGAGGTGCCCAGCCAGATCATCCGCCAGCTGGAGTTCAACAACCGGAAGACCGAGGGGCCGATCGCGGACATCCGCGTCCGCCGCGCGATCACCCACGCCATTGACTATGACGGGCTGGTCAACGGCGTGCTGGGCGGCACCGCCGACCGCGTCTACGGCCCGCTGCCGAGCAATTCCTGGGGCTTCGACGAGGGGATGCGGGACGCCGCGCCCCGCCACGATCCGGAGACGGCCAAGCGCCTGCTGGCAGAGGCCGGTCACGCGCCAGGCAGCCTGCGGTTCCAGATCCCGACCTTCCAGGGCGCCTCCTGGGGCGCGGTGGCGACCTTCCTGCAGGCCAACCTCGCCGCCGTGGGCATCGGGGCGGAGGTGCGGCAGATGGAGTTCCCGGCGCTGCGCGCGCTGCACGTCGCCGGGAATTTCGACATGCTGCTGGATGGCCGCCAGCCCTGGTACAACGACCCGGACGCGCACATCACCATCGGCTACCTTTCCAGCCTGGCCGAGACGGCGATGACCTTCCGCATGCCGGTGGACGCGCCGCTGGACCGGGCGATCCTGAGCGCGCAGACGACGGTGGACTTCGACGCCCGCCGCGGCCAGTACAGGGCGCTGCAACGGGAGATCGCGGCGCGGGTGCCCGCCGCCTACCTCTTCAGCAACAAGCTGATCGTGTTCAAGCGGAAGACGGTGCAGGGGCTGGTCATCAACTCCGCCCCGCCGCTGAACGAGTACTGGGGCGTCAGCAAGGCCTGAACGAGAGACGCGGGCCTTGGGACGCTTCCTGCTGCGGCGCCTCCTGGCGCTGGTGCCCGTGCTGCTGATCGTGCTGGCCATCGTCTTCGCCATGTCCCGGCTGATCCCGGGCGACCCGGCGATCACCCTGCTCGGTCCCGGTGCGACGGAGGGGCAGATCGCGGCGCTGCGCGCGCAGCTCCACCTGGATGAGCCGGGCTGGCGGCAGTTCCTTTCCTACCTCGGCGGCCTCGCGCGCGGCGACCTCGGCACGTCCCTGAAGACCGGCGCGCCGGTGCTGTCGGAGATCGCGACGCGCCTGCCGGCGACGATGGAATTGGCGGTGCTGGCGACGATCCTCGCCGTCGCGATCGGCGTGCCGGTGGGCGTGCTCTCGGCGGTCCGGCCGAATTCGGGCTTCGACCACGCGACGCGGCTGGTGGCGCTGACCGGCGTCTCCACCCCGGCCTTCCTCCTCGCGCTGGTTCTGCAACTCGTCTTCGGGATCGCGCTGGGCTGGCTGCCCATCTCCGGGCGGACGGACCCCGTGATCTTCCTGGACAGCGTCACCGGCTTCGCCGTGCCGGACGCCCTGCTGGCCGGGAACTGGGAAGCGGCCTGGGACGCGCTGGCCCACCTGATCCTGCCGGCCCTCGTGCTCGCGGCCTTCCTGGGGGCGACGCTGTCGCGCTTCGTGCGGGATTCCATGATCGAGGCGATGGCGGAGGACTACATCCGCACCGCCCGCGCCAAGGGCCTGCCAAACCGGAGCGTCGTCTTCGTCCACGCGCTGCGCAACGCGCTGCTGCCGGCCGTCACCATCCTCGGCCTGAAATTCGCGGAACTGCTCGGCGGCGCCATCCTGACGGAGACGGTCTTCGCTTGGCCCGGCGTCGGCCGCTACATGTTCGACGCCATCCGCAACCGGGACTATCCGGTGGTGCAGGGCGCGACGCTCGTCTTCGCCCTTCTCTTCATGCTCGTCACCGTGCTGGTGGACCTTGTCCACGGCTGGCTGGACCCGCGCATCCGCGCGCGCATGACATGAGGGACATCGGCGGCTTCTTCCGGCGCAACCGGCTGGCGGCCCTGGGGGCGGCGGTGCTCGCGCTGCTGCTGCTCGGGCTTCTGCTCGCGCCGGTCCTGGCGCCGTCTCCCATCGCGGTGGACGTCACGCAGCGCCTGCTGCCCCCCGGGGCGGGGCACCTGCTCGGCACGGATGCCCTCGGGCGGGACGTGCTGTCCCGCGTGCTGCACGGCGGCCGCGCGACGCTCGCCATCGGCGTCGGCGTGGTGGCGCTGGCCTTCGCGGTGGGCGTCGCGGCCGGGACGATCGCCGGCTTCCTCGGCGGCGTGACGGACATGCTCATCATGCGCCTCGCGGACGCGATGCTGTCCTTCCCCGGGCTGGTGCTCGCCATCGCGCTGGCGGCGGCCCTCGGGCCGGGGCTGGGCAACGCCATGCTGGCGGTGGCGGTCACGCTGGCGCCCCAGTTCGCCCGGCTGGCGCGGGGGCAGGCGCTGTCGATCGCGACGCGTCCCTATGTCGAGGCGGCGGTGGCGGCGGGCACGCCGCCGCTCCGCATCCTCACGCGCCATGTCCTGCCGAACGGGATCGGGGCGCTGCTGGTGCAGGCGTCGCTGGCGGTGGGATCGGCCATTCTGCAGACGGCGGGGCTCGGCTTCCTCGGGCTCGGCGCGCAGCCGCCGCTGCCGGAATGGGGGGCGGACGTGGCGACGAACCTCGCCCTGGTGCGGGAGGCGCCGTGGGTGGCGCTCGCCCCCGGCGCGGCGATCCTGCTCGCCGCGCTCTCCTTCAACCTCCTCGGCGACGGCCTCGCCGACTGGTTCGATCCCCGCCGCCGTATGGCGGCCTGACGACCGGGCCGCCGCAGGGCAGCCTGACAACCGACGACAGCACGGAGATTCCCATGGCGGCCGAGACCGCGATCACCTTCTTCTACTACGACGACATCCAGCGCGTGGTGCCGTTCTACGAGGAGACGCTCGGCTTCGAGCTCGTGCTCGACCAGGGGCTGGCCCGCATCTACCGCGTGGCGCCGAACAGCTATTTCGGCATCGTGGACGGCAACCGTGGCCACCTGCGTCACCAGCCCCGCTCCGCCGTGCTCTTCACCATCGTGGCGGAGGACGTGCCGGGCTGGCACGCGCGTCTCTCGGAGAAGGGCGTGCCGAACCTCTCGCCCCTGCAGCGCGGCACCTATTGCGAGCACTTCTTCTTCGAGGACCCGGCGGGCTACGCGCTGGAGGTGCAGCGCTTCCACGACCCCGCCGTCGCCGCCCTGTTCCGCTGATCCATGGAGGCGCGCGCCGCGGCCTGGTGCCGGGAACTCGTGGCTCGCCTCTCGGGCGCGCCGGCCGCGATCCGGCCGCGCCCCGGCAAAGCGGAGATCATCCCGCTCGAGGCCGCCCACCAATCCCCTCTGGTGGACTGGACGGATGAGGACGCGGCCGCGAAGGGCCTGCGCTCCCTCCGAGAGGCGCCACGGGAGAGGCCCCGCCCGGTTCATCACACCGCCCTGGAGCGCGCCGCGGCCGAGCCCTGCCTGCTGCTGACCGGCGAGGCGGGAAGCGGCCGGACGACCTTCCTGCGCCACCTCGCCTCGTATCTGGCGGGGGAGATCGTGGGCGATCCTGCGCACGGGCTGCGTCAGCTCTCCCGCCCGGTCCCGCGCGGGGAGGACGGGACCGTGCGGGAGGAGCGCTGGAATGGTCCGCCGCCGATCCCCGTCCCGCTGCGCGCCGAAGGACCGGTCGCGCCGGACGCGCTGCTGCACGCGGCCGGCCCGGACGCGGTGGAACTGGTGGCAGCCGCGCGGAACGGCCTTCTGTCCCGGCCGCTGCTTCTCCTCCTCGATGACGCGGATCGGCTGGGCGGGGAAAGGGTGGCCGAATGGGTGGCGATGGCGGCCCCCGGGCTGCGGCTGCTGATGACCGCGACAGCCGGCACCCTGCCCGGACTCCCCGGCCTGCGGCGCCATGCCCTGCTGCCCTGGCTGCCGTCCCAGCGCCGCGCCTTCCGCGCGGCCTGCGGGGCGGGCGACGATCCGCCCGGGCTTCCAGATCGCCCCGGCCTCCTCTCCCTCACGGTCGCCGCATCGGGCGCGACGCCGGAGACCCTGGTGGGGGCCTTCGTCGCCGCCTGCGCGTCCGCCGCGGGGCTGGAGCCGGGCGCGACCTCCGACATTCACCGCACCGCCCTCGGCGACGCGCTGCCGCCCCAGACCGACGCGGCGCTCCGCGTGGCCGGGCTGCGCGAGGCGCTCGGGGCGGATTTCCTGGCGCCCTATCTGGCGGCACAGGCCCTCGCCGCGGCGCCCCCCGACGAGGCGGCGCGGCGCGCCCCGAATCCCCTGGCTCTTCGCCTTCTCTCGGCCCGGTATCCGGAGAAGGCAGCGGATCTGGTCGCGGCCGTGCTGGATGCGGCCGCCACCCCCGAGGCGGCCCTCACCGCCGCCGGCCTTCTGACCGGGCCAGAGCTCGCGGAGCCGCTCCGCACCCGTCTCACGCAGGCGCTTCTGGACGCCGCAAAGGGAGGCGGCCTCATGCCGGAGCGTCGGGCCGAGGCCGGGCGCCATCTCGCGCTCCTCGGCGATCCGCGCGACCTTGAGGAGCTGGTGCCCATCCCGGCCGGTCCCTTCACCATGGGCTCCGCGGCGCACCCCAATTCCGCTCCGCCGCATCCGGTGACGGTCGGCGCCTACCGGATCGGCCGTCATCCCGCGACGAACCGCGTTTACCGCCGCTTCGTCGAGGAGACGGGCCGCCCCTGGGCCTCGGCCGAGGGGCGGCAACCCGCGCGCGCCAACGCCCCGGCCGTGGACCTGACCTGGCGCGACGCCCGTGCCTTCTGTGAATGGATCACCCCGCGCTGGCGCGCCGAGGGCCGCATCGCGCCCGACGAGATCGTGCGCCTGCCGACCGAGCCGGAATGGGAGCGCGCCGCCCGTGGCCCGGCTCCCGCCACGCACGACCCGCCTTACCCCTATCCCGGCCCCTGGCGTCCGGGCCGCGCCAATGACGAGACGGCGGGGCTGAATGACACCTGCGCCGTCGGCCTCTTCCCGGAGGGGCGCTCGGCGGAGGGCGCGGAGGACCTCTGCGGCGGCGTCTGGGAGTGGTGCTCCACCCTCTGGGGCGAGGACATGGCCAACCCGTCCTTCCGCTATCCCTACGCCCCGGACGGGCGGGAGGACGCGGCAGCCGGGCCGACGGTGCGCCGCGTGCTGCGCGGCGGCTGCTTCTCCTCCGCGCCGGAGAAGGCGAGCGCCACCTATCGCGGCAGCCTGGAGCCGGATGGCTTCTGGCGTGGCAACGGCTTCCGCGTCGTCGTGGCGCGCGGCTGAACGGGGAACACGCCATGCAGACGCTGCGGATCGCCGCCGAGAAGTGCCGCTTCCCCCGGCCGCGCCAGGTCACCGACGACACGAGCGTGCTGACGCTGAAGAACCTCGTGCTGGAACCGCTGCTGCGCTGGGAGAACGGCCTCGCCCGGCCGGGCCTGTTCGACCGCTGGTCGCACGATGCGGGCGGCCGCCGCTGGACCTTCCGCATCCGCCCCGGCGCGACCTTCCACGACGGCAAGCCCTGCGAGGCGGAGGACGTCCTCGGCTTCATCGCGGCGATCCTCGATTCCCGCGACACCTTCGGGATGCGCTGGTCCTACGCGCGCTACCTCGAGCACGCGCGGATCACCGCGCCCGCGCGCGACACGGTGCAGGTGGAGAACCCGACGCCCTTCGCGGACGTGCTGGACGTGTTCACCGAGTTCTACCCCTGCCGCGAGACGCCGGATGGGCGGCCGGTGCTCGGCACGGGCCGCTACCGCGTCACCGACTACGAGGAGGAACGGTCGGCGCGACTGCGCCGCGTGGCGGAGGGCGGTGGTCCCGCGGAGATCGCCGTCACCGCGATCCCGCAGGCCGAGGCGCGCCTCGCCGCCCTGCGGGACGGCGCGGTGGACGTGGCGATGAACCTGGAGCGGACGGAGCACCGGCTCGACTTCGATCCGCGCTTCGACTGGGTGCGCGCCGTCAACACGCTGTCCGTCATGTTCTACCTGAACGCCTTCCAGGGGCTGTTCGCCTCCCCCGCGGCACGGCTGGCGGTGAACCACGCCGTGGACAAGCAGGCGATTATCCGGGAGCTGTTCCACGGCCTCGGCGTGCCCGCCGCGACGATCGTCAGCCCGCACCACCTCGGCGCCCGCGCTGCCGGGTTGCGTCCCATTCCCTATGACCCCGAGGCGGCGCGGCGCCTGTTCGGGGCGGCCGGGGTGGACGGCCCCATCACCCTGCGCACACCGGAGTTCATGCCGGAGAAGGCGCGCGAGATCACCGAGGCCGTCGCGGTGGCGCTGCGCGCTGTGGGCGTGGAATCGCGCGTGGAGGTGCAGCCGGACCGGCCGGAATACGCGCGGGAGGTCGGGCGCAAGATCATCGGCGACATGGCGATCTTCGACTCCTCCCCGCACTCCACTTTCCGCGTGCTGAACGACAAGATCTCCAGTGCGGTGAAGGGGGTCTGGTGGCAGGGCTATGACGACCCGGAGACGGAGGCGCTGATCCGGGCGGCCAACCACGCGGTGGAGGACGGCGCGCGGGAGGCGGCCTATAGGCGCTGCCTCACCCGCCTGCAGGAGAACCCGCCCTGGCTCTACCTATTCCACCCCGTGGACGTCTTCGCCGCGCGGAAGGGCGTCGCGGGGCTGACATTGGACGCGAAGGGCGTGCTGGGCGTCCCCTGATCCCGGTAGGGATCAGGGCGGGTCCAGCGTCGCCAGAATCGGCGCCCACAGCGCCTCGTGCGCGCGCATGACGGCCGCGTGCTCCTCGGCGGAGGAGGGCGTGACGGTCACGTCCAGCCGGGCGAACGCGGCGCGGGCGTCGGGATCGGCGAAGACTCGGTCGAAGCCCTCCCGCAGCCGCGCCAGCACCGGGGCGGGCACGCCCTTGGGCGCGAAGAGGCCCATCCAGCTCACCACCACGTAGCCGGGCAGCCCGGCCTCCTCCACGGTCGGCAGCTCGGGCAAGGAGGCGGGGCGGGCACGGCCGGTGGTGGCCAGCCCGCGCCACTGCCCCGCGCGGATGCTCTCCACCGACGTCGCGATCGAGTTGAACATTACCTGGATCGTGCCGCTGGTGAGGTCCGTGCGCGCGGGCGCGTCGCCGCGATAGGGCACGTGCACCATCTCCGTGCCCGTCATCTGCAGGAACAGCAGCGCGGCCAGATGAATCGAGCCGCCGGTCCCCGCCGAGCCGTAGTTGAGCCGCCCGGGGTTGGCGCGGAGATGGGCGATGAACTCCGGGACCGTCCGGGCCGGCACGGAGGGGTGGACGACGAGCACGTTCTCCGTCGTGAACATCAGCCCCAGCGGCTCGAAGTCGCGATCCCAGCGGAACGGCGTGTCTCGGACGAGGTGCGCCGTGTTGATCAGGTTCGGCCCCGTGGCCATCAGTGTGTAGCCGTCCGCAGCAGAGCGCATGACGGATTCCGCGCCGATGTTGCCGCCGGCGCCCGGCCGGTTCTCCACCACCACGCGCTGCCCCAGCGCGGCGCCGAGTGCGTCGGCGAAGGCCCGGGCCTGTCCGTCCGTGGCGCCGCCGGCCGGGAAGGGCACGACGAGCCGGATCGGCCGGGTGGGCCAGGACTGCGCCGCGGCAGCCAGGGGCAGCAGCACGGCGCCGGTCAGGAACGCGAGCAGGCGGCGATTCATCGGGGGATCCTGTCCGGAAGGGGCATGAGAATGGCGCCTGCGCCGACACGCGCAACCACCGCCGGGCGGCCCTGCGAGACGCGGGCCACAGGGTCATGCCGGCCGGGTTCTGTTCTGCTCCTGTCCCGGCCGGATGTCCCGGAGGGAGGAAGAAGGCCTTCTTCCTCCCTCCGGACCACCCTCCATCATCCCCTTTTATCAATGGGTTCTGGCGTCGCTGGCGCACGCCTCGGGTCGTCAACCCGAGGTGACTGAAAGCCCAGGAGGGCATTGGCGACCCCATTGCTCCTCTTCCCCGGGAACACGGACGCGGGGTCCGGGGGGTGCGTTCACCCCCGGCGGGGTCCCAAGGGGCAGCGCCCCTTGGGGCCACCCTCAAACCCACCAGCGACGGCGTCAGCCCGCCCGGATCGCGGCCTCGATCCGGTCCAGCGCCGCATCCAGCACCGCGCGTGGGCAGCCGAAGTTCAGGCGAACATGGCCGTGCCCGGCCTCCCCGAACTCCATCCCATCGCTCAGGGCGACGCGGGCGTGGTCGAGGAAGAACCGTGCGGGATCGGCCACCGGCACGCCCGTGCAGTCGAGCCAGGCGAGGAAGCTCCCCTCGGGGCGGTGCATCCGGAGGCCCGTCAGGCGTGACCGCACCGCGTCGAACAGGTGGTCGCGATTCGCCCGGAGGTAGGCGAGCAGGGCCTGCCGCCAGGGCTCCCCTTCCGCCAGGGCGGCGCGCGTCGCCTCCAGCCCCAGCACGTTCACGCTGTCCACCATGCCCAGGCGGGAGGCCGCGAAGCGGTCCCGCAGGGCGCTGTCCGGGATGATCGCGAAGGCCGTTTTCAGTCCCGCGATGTTGTAGGTCTTGCTCGCCGACATGAGGGTGACGGTGGACCGCGCCACCTCCGGCGAGAGGGAGGCGATCGGCACGTGCGCGCGGCCGTCCAGCGCCAGGCCGCCATGGATCTCGTCCGAGATGATGAGGACTTCCTGCGCGAGGCAGGCCTCAGCGATCGCCTCCAGCTCCGGCCGCGCGAAGACCTTGCCCAGGGGATTGTGCGGGTTGCAGAACAGCAGCGCGCGGGCGCCGGACAGGGCGCGCCGGAAGCCCTCCATGTCCGTGCGGTGGCCGTCCGCGGCCGCGACCAGCGGCGCGTCCACGCGGCGCAGGCCCCAATGTCCGGGCGCCGCGAGCATCGGCCGATAGGCGGGCGTCTGCACGACCACCCCGTCGCCGGGGGCGAGCAGCGCCTTCAGGGCCATGTTGAAGCCGGGCTCGACGCCCGGCAGGAAGACGATCGCCTCCGGCGCGATGCGCCAGCCATGCGCCTCGGCGAGATGGGCGACGATCGTCTCCCGCAGCGCGTCCCTCGCCACGCCGTAGCCGAGGACGGGATGTTCCAGCCGTTCGCGGATCGCTGCCAGGATCGGTGGCGCGACGGCGAAGTCCATGTCCGCCACCCAGAGGGGCAGGACATCGGCGGGGTAGCGGCTCCATTTGGAACTGCCGGTGCCGCGGCGCTCGATGATCCGGTCGAAGTCCCACTCCATGGCGGCGGCGCTCAGCCCGGCCGGCCGCCGATGGTCACGGGTCGGTCCGGATCGGCGCTCCAGGCCGACCAGGAGCCGGGATACATCGCCGCCTCGATCCCGATCGAGGCGAGAGCGGCCACCGTGTGCGCCGCGGACACGCCCGCTCCGCAGGACACGCCGACCGGCCGCGTGCCATCCACACCGAGCGCCGCGTAGAGATGACGCAGCGTCTCCGCTTCCGCGAAGGTCCCGTCCTCCAGTAGGGCATCGGCCGCGGGCGCGCTGACGGAGCCGGGGATATGCCCGCGCGCGGGCTGGCCGGTCCCGACGGGACCGCCGATGTAGTTCGCCCGGATCCGCGTATCGAGCAGGATGCCGTCGCGGGCCTGGACGGCGGCCGCATCCGCGTCCAGCACGGGCAGGTGACCGCCGGACAGCACAACGTCGCCTTCCGCCGGCGCCGGCGCGGTTCGGACCGATGACAGGCCGGCCGCCTTCCAGGCCGCGAAGCCGCCATCCAGCAGGCGCACATCCGCGATCCCCGCCCAGCGCAGCACCCACCAAGCCCGGCCGGCCTGGAGGCCGCGATCATGGTCATAGACGACGACGGGGCTGGACCGGCGGATGCCCCAGCGCCTTGCGTCCCGCTGCAGCTCCGCGATTGCGGGAAGCGGGCGCGATCCGTTCGTGCCGCCGCCCGGACCGGCCATCTCCGTCGGCATGTCGATGTCGACCGCGCCGGGGATGCGTTCATCCCCGGCGAAGGCCGAGAGATCCCGCCGGCCCACATTCCGCACCGCGAGGATGACCAGGTCTTCCGCGGCGTGAAGGCGGTCCGCCAACGCGCTCGCGGTGATCAGCACCCTGGCACGTGGATCGTCCATCGAAGTCTCCCGACCGGTCGTTGACGCAGCCGGTCGTCAACCCTGTTGTCGCCGGGGTCGATGGCCTGGCTGGCCGCTTCCCCGCGGCGCAAGGTCCTTACCCGATGCGCGCTTGGTCGGGGAGCGGTGGCCGGCGCCAGCATCAGCCGCGCGGAGAGCGGGACGCTTCGCAGGGCGGCGCGGGGCCGCCCTGCGGGTGTCAGCGCCAGCCGTCCCGCCGGCCCCAGCCATCGGCGTAGCGCTCACCACGCCAGCCTCCCTCGCGCCCGCGCCAGCCCGGTGCCGAGCTGGCGTAGCCGTGGTGACGGCCGTAGCCGTGATCGCCGCGGTAGCCATAGGGACCACCGGGATAGACCGCGCAGCCCGCGAGCGTGGCGCTGGCGACGATGGCAGTCAGAGCGGGCGCAATCCAGGAGCGGCGGTTCATCAGAACCTCCCTGGCGAGGCTGCCGCGGCGGAATGCCGGTGGCACCTTGCCTTGTTCCGATACAACGTCCCGGGGGTGTCGAGACGAGGGCCGAATCGCGCCGCCGCCGTGGCGCTTTGCGTCCGAATGTTGCGGCAGGGCCGATCCGGATTTCAGCGCGTTGCGGTCCGATCTGAAGCGTCGCAGGGCGCCGCCGCGCCGCTCCCTGGTTGGCCCGCGCGGGGTCGTGCGTGGTGCACGACGCCGGCCAGGGCCCGCTTTCCGAAGCCCTGCGGCTCCGGCACAGCTAGCTCGCGGTGATGCTGGCCTGACGGATGACCTCGCCCCACCGCCGGGCCTCCGCGTCCACGAAGGCGGCGAATTCCGAGCTGGCGCCTTCCCCCGGCTCGAAGCCCTGCCGTGCGAAGCTCTCGCGGACCGGGCCGCTGTCCAACGCCCGCCGGACCGCGCCTGCGAAACGGGTGCGGATGGCCGACGGGACGTTCGCGGGAGCGAAGAAGCCTTGCCATCCCGAGACTGCATAATCCGGCACGCCGGCCTCCGCCGCGGTGGGGATGTCCGGAGCCAGGGCGCTTCGCCGCGGTGCCGCAACGGCCAGGATCCGGGCCTGCCCGGCCTCCTCCGGGCCGCGCAGCACCGAATGCGCCTCCATGGCCAGCTGGATGCGACCCGCCGCCATCTCCTGCACCGCCATGGCGCCGGAGCGATAGGGCACGTGGGTCAGATCCATGCCCGTCCGGGCGCGCAGCAGTTCCACCGCAACATGCGTCATCTGCCCGACCCCGGAGGAGCCGTAGTTCAGCTCCCCCGGCCGGGACCGCGCATAGGAGACCAGTTCGGCCAGGGTGCGGACCGGCACGCGGGACGAGACGCCGACGAAGAAGGGGATGTTCACGGCGTGCGCGACCGGGACGAGATCCTTCATCGGATCGGCCACGCCCGGCTGCAGCAGGGGCGTGAGCACGATCTGCCCGACATTGGCATAGGCGAAGGTGGCCCCGTCCGGTGCGGCGCGCGCCGCCTCCTGCAGGGCGATCATGCCGGCGGCGCCGGAGCGGTTCTCGATGACGATCGTCTGGCCGAACTCCGCCTGCATCGCCTGCGCGAGAAGGCGGGCGATGAGATCCGCCGTGCCGCCGGGCGCGAAGCCGACGAGGAGCCGGATCGGGCGGTCCGGCCAGGCGGGCTGGGCTCCGGCCCTCGGTGCGGCCAACGCCACCCCCAACCCGGTGGCGAGCAGATGTCTCCGGATCATCGATCCCCTCCCCCGTGAGGTCCCGCGCCGGCCGGACGCGGCTCCGGCAGCCCGAGGCGCCGATACGCCTCCGCCGGGGCCTCGTGGCCGGCCATGCCATCCCGGAGCAGGCCGGTCAGGCGCGTCTCCACCGGCTGGTCCGCGATCGGGTGCAGCTGCCCGGGGTCGGTGGACAGGTCGTAGAGCGCGGTGCGGGCCTCCAGCAGGGGGTAGCGGTGCAGCATGTTCGCGGCCGCATCGGGCACCAGGGGCAACTTCAGCACCGGCATGCCCTTCGTGAAGCCGAACGGCCCGACCAGCTCCGCGCCGGCTATCTCCTTCGGCTCGAAGAAGGTCCGCATATGCAGGGGCATGAGGGTGTAGTGGTGGAGCTGGGTCTCGGCCTCCACGCCTTCCGGATAGCGCATGTAGGCGTAGCGCCCATCCGTGACGTTCACCGCCCCGCCGAACTGGCCGAACAGAGCCGCGCCGCGGACCGGCGTGTCATTCCGCAGCACCGGCAGCAGGGAACGGCCCTGCACCTCTGGCGGGACCGCGGCCCCGAAGATCTCCAGGATCGTCGGCATCAGGTCCATGGTCTGCGTCAGCGCCCGCCGGCGAGCGCCGGCGGCGGGAATGGCCGGGTGATGGACGAAGAGCGGAATCCGCGCCACCTCCTCATAGAAGGGCGGACGGTTCTTGCCCCAGTACTCGTGCTCGCCCAGCAGCAGCCCGTGGTCGGTGGAGACGATCAGCGCCGTGTCGTCCCAGGCGGCATTCCCATCCATCCAATCGAGCACGCGCCCTAGATACTCGTCGCACATGGCGACGAGTGCGAGATAATTCGCGCGCAGCTCCGCCTCCTCGTCGGGCCGGTAATCGGCCCGGCCGTAGCGCGGCCAGTCGAGGACAGGTCCGCGGTAATTCGTCGGCAGCCCCTCCCGAAAGCGGCGCGCGGCGAAGAAGGGCTCGTGCGGGTCGAAGCATTCAAGGTGCAGCAGCCAGTTGTCGGCCTGCGCATTCCGGTCGAGGAACTCGAGGGCCGACGCCGTGCAGAGGGCGATCGGGTAACCCGCTTCCTCCTCGCCCATCGCCTCCCGCGAGACGTAGTAGGGCATGTTGGCGTTCGGGTCCGTGCGGCCGTCGAACTGGCTCGCGTGGTAGGTGCCGCGCATCCGCTCGATCGGCAGGTCCACCACCCCCTTCCACTTATCTTTCTCCTGTCCGCGGAAGAATTCCCAGGAGGAGTAGCGGCCGTGGAAGCCGACGCCGCCATCCTCGAAGTAGTGGTAGTGGTCGGTGATGAGGTGGCTGTACGTGCCCCGTTCGGAGCGCAGGATCTCCGGGAAGGCATTGTCGAAGGGCTCGAGCGGTCCCCAGGCGCGGTGCAGGAAGTTCAGGCGCCCCGTCATCAGGTCCCGGCGCGCGGGCATGCAGGGCAGGCTGCCGACATAGTGGGTCTCGAAGGTCGCGCAGCGGGCCGCGAGGCGGTCAAAGTTCGGTGTCGGAACCACCTGGCCACCATAGGCGCCGAGAACATGCCGATTCAGACTGTCGAACAGCACGTAGATCAGGCGCATCCGATCCCCCCAACGCTCCCGATCCTAGAGGATTTGCGGTCTTGGGGAAGATCGCCGGGTCAGGGCGGGATGGGCAGCAACACAGGGTGGAGTGACCCGGTGATCACTCCCTGCACCCCAGCACGGGCGTCGGCCGCCGTCGGAACTACCGCCAACATCCCCGCCGTATCGATGCCTCGCGCTCGGTGCCTGCGCCACCAAGTGCAGGCACCAGGCGGCTTCCGTACGGAGAAGACCCCAGACAGTAGCGGTGCACCGAGGGTCTGTCGCTCAGCGCCGGACCGAAGGCGCTGAGCCGATCACAGCACCTGATCGGGCGGGAAGCCCTGGGAGACGTTGATGGGACCGTTACCCAGGAACTCCGAGATCCAGTTCTCCACCAGAACGGGCACGATCTGGTTTCCGTTAACGATGCCCCTCGGCGCGTCGGCATTCGAGGCGATGAACTCGACACCCGGCAGCACGCTCCCGGTGGTGGCGCCCTGGAAGGTATCGTTATTAAGGATGAACCCGGCATTGGGCCCGAGATACAGGGCCATGCGACCTTCCGGCGTGCGCTCGATCACGCTGAACCCGCTGTAGCCGTAGATGGTCAGCGTGTCGCCCTCGTTCGGATTGAAGTCCAGCAGGAGGTCGACGCCGTCGCCGGCCTGCCAGATGAAGCGGTCCGCCCCGGCGTTGCCTTCCAGCACGTCACCGACGCCCACGCCCGTAACATGGCCCTCCGCGTCGAGCTGCATGCGCCCGGCATCACGGCCGCCGATCACGAGATCCAGGCCATCCGCCCCCTGGAGAGAGTCCGAACCGTCCCCGCCAACGACGACGTCGTTGCCCTCGTTGCCGGTCAGCAGATCGTCGCCGTCTCCCCCGAAGAGAGAGTCGTCGCCCAGCTCGCCCTGCATGTTGTCGTCGCCGGCACCGGACATCAGGGTATCGTTGCCGGAACCACCCTCGCCGATGTCGTTGCCGTCTCCGCCAAGGATCACGTCGTTCCCGGCCTGACCCTGGACGTTGTCATCGCCGCGGCCGCCGTCGAGGTAGTCGTTCCCGTCATGCCCGTTCAGCGCGTCGCTTCCGTCGTCCCCGTAGGAGGTATCATTCCCGCCCAGGCCATTGATGTTGTCGTTGCCTCCATTGCCGCGGACGATCTCGGGCTGGTCGTTGCCCGGGTATCCGTCATTCCCGTCGCCCAGGTTGATCACCGTCGAACCCGCCGGCGTCTGGCTCAGCGCGAGCACGAGGCCGGCCCCGCTGCGCAGGTCGACGACCCCGTCGGTGATCTGCACGAGAAGGCTCGAGATACCGGTATCCGGCGCAGCATCGCTGTCCAGCGCCTCGTTGGTTCCCCGGTCCTGGGCCGTGAACGCGGTGCCGATCAGCGGCGCGAACTGGACCCGATAGATCCCATCATCCAGGCCGGTGAAGCTGTAATGTCCCGAGGTATCCGTGACCGTCGTCGGCCCGAGCGGGACACCGTCCGCACTCAGCAGGCGGACCTCGACGCCCGCCAGCAACGGCTCGCGCGCGTCGCGGACGCCATTGCCGTTCACGTCCAGCCAGACGTCACCGCCCACTTCCGTGTCCGGCGGCGTGTAGAGGCCGGCCGCGACGTTGTAGATCGTCGTGTCGGAGGTGATCGTGAAGAGATCGGAACGCCCGCTCGTCGGGTCGACGTCGCTGTCGCGCGTGTCGTCCGCGCCCTGGTTCTGCGCGCTGAACAGGGTGTCCGCCGGCGCGACGACCTCGATCCGGTACTGGCCGGGCTGCACCTTCACGAAGCTGTAGGTGCCGCCGCTGTTGGTCGTGGTGGTGGCCACGAGGCCACCGCTGGCGTCCAGCAGCCGCACGACGACGTCGGCGATGCCGGCCTCTCCGGCATCGCGGATGCCGTTGTTGTTCAGGTCGTTGAAGACGATGCTGCCCGTCCGGCTGAGGGTGACCGGCGTATAGATCGCGGCGCCGACATCGTTCAGCGCCTGGCCGGCGGTAAGGGTGAAGGCATCGGTGATGCCGGTGCCCGGGTTGGCGTCGCTGTCCCGCGCGTCGTTGGCGCCCTGGTCCTGGCTGCTGAAGCCGGTTCCGGACGGCGCGACGAACTGCACCCGGTACTCGCCAGGCCGGATGCCGTCGAAGCCGTAGGTGCCGCCCGTGCCCGTCGTGGTGCTCGCGACGACCGCGCCGCTCGCATCGAGAAGGCGCACGCTGACCCCGGCCAAGCCGGTCTCCCCCGCGTCGCGGATGCCGTTGCCGTTCACGTCGTTGAAGACGATGTTGCCGGAGCCCGACACGGATGCGGGGACAAAGACGCCCGCGGCGACATTGTAGACGCTGGTTCCCGGGGAGACGGTGAACAGGTCGGAGAGGCCCGTGGCGGGATTGATGTCGCTGTCGCGGGCATCGTCGCCCCCCTGGTTCTGCGGGCTGAACAGCCTTCCCGTGGGGGCGTCGACTGCGATCCGGTACTGGCCGGGCTGAAGGCCCGTGAAGGTGTAGGTCCCACCGCTGTTCGTTACAGTTGTGGCCACGACGCTGCCATCGGCATCCAGCAGGCGCACGGTGACGTTGGCGATGCCGGCCTCCCCGGCGTCGCGGATGCCGTTGGCGTTCCGGTCATCAAACACGATGCTGCCGGTCCGGATGATCGTGGTCGGCGTGTAGAGCCCTGCCGCCACGTTGTAGACGGACGAGTCGGAGGTGACCGTGAAGAGATCGGAGCGGCCGGTGCTGGGGTCGACATCGCTGTCCCGCGTGTCGTCGCCTCCCTGATCTTCCTGGGTGAAGGCGGTGCCGGACGGAGCGACCACCTCGATCCGGTACTGGCCGGGCAGGATGTTGCTGAAGGCGTAGGTGCCGCCGCTGTTGGTCGTTGTTGTGGCCACGCGGTCCCCGGCCGCGTTCAGCAGGCGCACGGTGACGTCGGCGACCCCGGCTTCGCCGGCATCGCGGATGCCGTTACCGTTCAGATCGTTGAAGACGATGCTGCCCGAGCGGTCGATGCTGGTCGAGGTGACGAAGCCGGCGGCGAGATGGTCGGCGATCCCGCCCGAGGCGAGCGTGATGGAGCTGGTGCGCCCCGTGGTGACGTTGACGTCGCTGTCCCGGTCATCGTCGCCGCCCCGGTTCTGCCCGGTGAACTGCGCCCCCGTCGGCGCGACGAACTCCACCTGGTAGATGCCCGGCGCCACACCGGCGAAGCTGTAGGCGCCCGCGGCCCCGGTCGTTGTCGAGGAAACGATCGCGCCCGACCGGTCCACCAGCCGCACCGTCACCCCCGCCAGCCCGGCCTCACCGTCATCATGCAGGCCATTGCCGTTGACATCGGAGAAGGCTTCGCCGCTGAAGCTGACCGGGACATAGATGCCGGCCCCGACATTCGCGATGGTGCTGCCGGAGAGCACATTCAACGTGTCGCTGCGGCCCGTGGTCGGGTCGGCGTCGCTGTCCACCGCGTTGTTGCTGCCCTGGTGGGCGGCCGTGAACACCGTGCCATCGGGCGCCGTGAACTCGACCTGGTACTGGCCCGGGGTGAAGGAGTCGAAGCTGTAGGTGCCATCCGCGGTCGTGGTGGTGGTGGCGACGGTGTCGCCGACATTGTTCACCAGCCGGACCGTGACCCCCGCGACACCGCCCTCCCCGCTGTCGCGGATGCCATTCCCGTTCGTGTCGGCGAAGACAATATTGCCCTCGCCTGTCGTGGCCGGGCTGAAGACGCCGGCCGCGATGCCACTGACCACCTGGCCCGACACGACCTCGAAGAGGGCCGTGCGGCCGTTGAGCTGGTCGGCGTCGCTGTCCACCGTGTCGTTGTCGCCCCGATCCTGCGCGGTCAGGAGCGTCCCGTTGGGCGCGACGAACTCCAGCTGATAGGTGCCCGGGGCCACGCCCGTGAAGCTGTAGCTTCCGTTGCTGGCCGTGGTGGCGGTCGCGACGAGGTTCCCGTTCACGTCGAGCAGGCGCACGGTGGCGCCGGCGATGCCGGGCTCCGAGGCCTCCCGGATGCCGTCGGCATCGGTATCCGCGAAGACGACACCCCCCGTGCCGCCGATCCGCCCCGGCGTATAGGTTCCGGCCGAGACATAGCCCAGGGACTGTCCGGAGGTGAGGCTGATGGTCCCGGTCCGCCCGTTGCTCGCGACATCGCTGTCGAGCGCGTCGTCGCCACCCTGGTCACGCGCGGTGAAGACCGTGCCGGAAGGTGCCGTGAAGCGGATCTGGTAGTTGCCGGGCGCCACGTCGGCGAAGCTGTAGGCGCCCGACGCGCCGGTCGTGGTGGTGGCGACCACCGTTCCGCTGGTGGTCACCAGCTGGACCGCCACGCCCGCCGTGCCGGCCTCGCCCGCCCCCTGGATGCCGTCGCCGTTGGTGTCGGTGAAAGCGACCCCGCTCACGTTCGCCAGCCTGTAGGTGCCGGCGGACAGGTTGGTCACGCTGCCGCCGGACGCGACCGTGAAGCTGCTGCTCAGGCCGTTGGCATCCACCTCGCTGTCCCGGGCGTCGTTGGTGCCCTGGTCCCGCGCGCTGAACACGGTGCCATTGGGCGCGACGAACTGGGCCCGATAGGTGCCGGGGTCGACGTCCGCGAAGCTGTAGGTGCCGTCGGCCCCGGTGGTGGTGGTCGCGACCACCGTGCCGGCCGCGTTGATCAGGCGCACGGTGACGCCGGGGGTCCCGGGCTCGCCGCTGTCGCGGATCCCGTCGCCATCCGTGTCGGTGAAGGCGAACCCGCTGACCCGGGCGGCGGTGAAGAGGCCGGCCGAGAGATCCGTGACATTCCCGCCGGATGCCAGAGTGAAGGCGGCGCTCCGGCCGGTGGTCGGGTTGACGTCACTATCCGTCGCGTCGTTCGTCCCCTGGTCCTGGGCGGTGAAGACCGTCCCGCGGGGTGCGACGAATTGGGTCGAGTAGGTGCCCGGTGCGATTCCCGTGAAGCGGTAGGCGCCGTTCGTGTCGGTGGTGGAGGTCGCGATTACGGCGCCGCTGCTGTTGAGCAGCTGCACCGTCACGCCCGCCGCCCCCGTCTCGCCCGTGCCCTGGATGCCGTCGCCATTCGTGTCGACGAAGGCCGTCCCGCTGACGCTCACCGGGGTGTAGAAGCCGGAGGAGATGTTGCCGGCCGTCTGGCCGGAGGTGACGGTGATCAGCCCCGTGCGGCCCGTGGTCGGATCGGGCTCGCTGTCCGTCACGTCGTTCGCGCCCTGGTTCTGGGCGGTGAAGACCGTGCCATCGGGTGCGACGAACTGCACCTGGTACTGGCCGGGCGCGACGTTCCGGAAGCTGTAGGTCCCGGAGCTCGCGCTCGTCGTGGTGGCCACGACGGCGCCGCTGGCGTCCAGAAGCCGCACCGAGACGCCCCCGAGGCCGGCCTCGCCGGTGTTGCGGATGCCGTCGCCGTTGGTGTCGGTGAAGGCGAGGCCGCTGAGGGTTCCGGGCGTGTAGCTGCCGGCCGAGATGTTCGCGGCCGCCTGGCCGGAGGCGAGGGTGAAGGCGGCGGTGCGCCCGGTGGCGTTCACGTCGCTGTCCACCGCGTCGTTGCCGCCCGCGTCCTGGGCCGTGAACACGGCGCCGGAGGCCGCCGCGAACTGCACCTGGTAGGTGCCCGGCGCGACGCCGGTGAAGCTGTACGCCCCGCCCGTGCCGGTGGTGGTGGTCGCAACCACCGCCCCCGCGCTGTTCAGCAGCTGCACCGTCTGCCCGGCGGTGCCCGTCTCGCCGCTGCCCTGGACGCCGTCGCCGTTCGCATCCACGAAGGCCGTGCCGCTGACGCTCACCGGCGTGAACACGCCGGCCGAGAGGTTGGCCACGCTGCCGCCGGAGGTGAGGGTGACCAGCCCGGTGCGGCCGGTGGCGGGATTGACGTCGCTGTCGACCGCGTCGTTCGTGCCCACGTCCTGGGACGTGAAGGCGGTGCCGGTGGGCGCGGTGAACTGCACCCGGTAGCTCCCGGGCGCGACACCGGTGAAGCTGTACGCCCCGCCCGTGCCGGTGGTGGTGGTCGCGACCACCGCCCCCGCGCTGTCCAGCAGCTGCACGGCCACCCCCGCCGTGCCCGCCTCCCCGCTCCCCCGGATGCCGTCCCCGTTCGTGTCCACGAACGCTTGGCCGCTGATGCCGGTCGGCGCATAGGCGCCGGCGGACACATTGGCCAGGTTCTGGCCGGAGGTCAGCGTCAGCAGCGCCGTGCGCCCGGTGGCATTCGCATCGCTGTCCACCGCATCGTTGCCGCCCTGATCCTGGGGGCTGAAGACCGTGCCATCCGGCGCGGTGAACTGCACTTGGTACTGCCCCGGCGTGACGCTGCCGAAGCTGTAGGTGCCGTTGGACGCCGTGGTGGTCGTCGCGACCACCGTGCCGGCGCTGTTCAGCAACTGCACGGTCTGGCCGGCGATGCCCGCCTCGCCCGTGGCGCGGATGCCATCGCCGTTCAGGTCGGTGAACAGAAGCCCGCTGACCCGGGCGGGGGTATAGGTGCCCGCGGAAACGTTCGCGGCCGCCTGGCCGGAGGTCAGCGTGATCGGCCCGGTACGCCCGGTCCCGTTGACATCGCTATCCACCGAATCATCGCCGCCCTGATCCTGGGCGGTGAAGCTGGTGCCGGCCGGGGACGCGAACTGAACCTGATAGGTCCCCGGCGTCACGCCGGCGAAGCGATAGGTGCCGTCGCTGTCCGTGGTGGTGGTCGCGACCACCGTGCCCGCGCTGTTCAGCAGCTGCACGGTCTGGCCGGCTGTGCCCACCTCGGAACTGCCCTGGATGCCGTCGCCATTCGCGTCGGTGAAGGCGGTGCCGCTGATGGTCGTCGCGGTGAAGATGCCGGCCGAGACATTGGCCGCGCTCCCGCCGGAGGACAGGATGATCGGGCCGGCGCGGCCGGTGGTGGGGTTGGCGTCGCTGTCGATCGCGTCGTTCGCCCCCTGGTCCTGCGCGGTGAAGACGGTGCCGCCGGGCGCCACGAAGCCGATCTGATAGGACCCTGGCGCGATGCCGGCGAAGTTGTAGGCCCCATCCGCGTCGGTCGTCGTGGTCGCGACCACCGTGCCGGCCGCGTTCAGCAGCTGCACAGCCTGCCCGGCGATCCCGGCCTCGCCGGTGCCGCGGATGCCGTCCCCATTGGTGTCGGCGAACACGGTGCCGCCGAGCGTCACCGGCGTGTAGCTGCCCGCCGAGATATTGGTCGCGGCCTGGCCGGAGGCGAGGGTGATGGGCGCCGTGCGGCCGGTGGTCGGCGCCACGTCGCTGTCCACCGCGTCATTCGTGCCGACATCCTGCCGCGTGAAGACCGTTCCCGCAGCCGCGGCGAACTGCACCTGATACGTGCCCGGCGCGATGCCGGTGAAGCTGTACGCCCCGCCCGTGCCGGTCGTGGTGGTCGCGACCACCGCCCCCGCGCTGTTCAGCAGCTGCACCGTCTGCCCGGCGGTGCCCGTCTCGCCGCTGCCCTGGATGCCGTCGCCGTCCGTATCGGTGAAGGCCACACCGCTGAGGCTGACCGGCGCATAGACCCCCGCGGAAACATTCGCCTGGGCCTGCCCCGAGGCAAGGGTGATGAGCCCGGTCCGGCCGGTCGCGGGATTGGCGTCGCTGTCGTTGTCGTCGGAGTTGCCCTGGTCCTGGGCCGTGAAGACGGTGCCGTTGGGCGCGACGAACTGGACCTGGTACCCGCCCGGCGGCTGGCCGGTGAAGCTGTAGGCCCCGCCCGTGCCCGTGGTGGTGGTCGCGACGACCGTTCCGGACGCGTTCAGCAGCCGCACGGTCTGACCCGCGATCCCGGCCTCGCCGCTGCTCCGGAGGCCGTCCCCGTCCGCATCGGTGAAGAGCAGGCCGCTGACCGTGACCGGCGTGTAGATTCCGGCGCCCACATTGGAGATGGTGCCGCCAGAGGAGACGACGACGCTGCCGCTGAGCCCGTTCGCCGGGTTGACGTCGCTGTCCAGCGCCTCGTTCGACCCCTGGTCCCGCGCGGTGAAGACGGTGCCGCCCGGCGCGACGAACTGCACGTAGTAGGTTCCTGGCGCCACACCCGCGAAACTGTAGATCCCGTCGGGATCGGTGGTCGTGGTCGAGACCACCGCGCCCGCGCCGTTCAGCAGCCGGACCGTGGCGCCGGCCACGCCGCCCTCCCCGGCATCACGAATGCCGTTGCCGTTGGCGTCCACGAAGAACACGTTCCCCGTGCCGGTGGCAGCCGGGGTGAAGACGCCCGCGGCGAGGTCGGTGACATCCTGCCCCGAGGCGAGGGTGAACAGCGCGGTCCGCCCGGTGGCGGCGTTCGCGTCGCTGTCGATCGCGTCGTTGCTGCCCTGGTCCTGCGCCGTGAAGACCGTGCCGTTCGGGGCGACGAACTGGACCTGGTACTGGCCCGGCGTCAGGTTGGCGAAGTTGTAGCCTCCGTCGCTGCCCGTGGTCGTGGTCGCGACAAGCGTTCCATCGCCGTTGAGCAGCCGCACCGTGGCGCCGGCCACCGCGGGATCGCCGCTATCCCGGACCCCGTTTCCATCGCTGTCGGAGAAGACGAAGCCGCTCGCGCTGCCCGGCACGAAGAGGCCGGCCGAGACATTGGCCGTGGCCTGCCCGGAGGCGACGGTGAGGACGCCGGTGCGGCCCGTGGTGGGGTTGGCATCGCTGTCCACCGCATCATTCGCGCCCACATCCTGGGCCGTGAAGGCGGTGCCGGTGGGGGCGACGAACTGCACCTGATAGCTGCCCGGGGTGACGCCGGTGAAGCTGTAAGCGCCTCCCGTGCCGGTGGTGGTCGTCGCCACCACCGTGCCGTCCGTGCTCAGCAGGCGGACCGCCACGCCGGCCTGGCCGCTCTCCGCCGCGCCCTGGATGCCGTCGCCATTCGTGTCGGTGAAGGCCACACCGGAGATCGTGGCCGGGGTGAAGAGGCCGGCCGACAGATTGGCGGCAGTCTGGCCGGATGCGAGGGTGAAGGCGGCGCTACGGCCCGTGGCCCCGACGTCGCTGTCGACGGCGTCGTTGCCGCCCTGATCCTGCGCCGTGAAGCTGGTGCCCGACGGGGCGCTGAACTGGACCTGATAAGTGCCCGGGGCGACCCCCGTGAAGCTGTAGGCCCCGCCCGTGCCGGTGGTGGTGGTCGCGACCACCGTGCCCGCGCCATTCAGCAGTTGCACGGTCTGTCCGGCCAGGCCCGTCTCGCCGGTGCCCTGAATACCGTCCCCGTTCGCGTCGGTGAAGGCGATGCCGTTGACGCTCACCGGCGTGTAGGTCCCGGCGTCCAGGTTGGACACGGTTCCGCCGGAGCTCAGCGTGACCGACGCGGTGCGCCCGTTGGCGCCGGCGTCGCTGTCCACCGCGTCGTCCGTGCCCTGGTCCTGCGCCGTGAACACCGTGCCCGTGGGGGCGGTGAACTGCACCCGGTAGGTGCCGGGTGCGACGCCGGTGAAGCTGTACGCCCCGCCACTCCCTGTCGTCGTCGTGGCGACGATATCGCCGGCGCTGTTCAGCAGCTGGACGGTCTGGCCGGCTGGCCCGGCCTCGCCGGTGTTGCGGATGCCGTCGCCGTTGGTGTCGGTGAAGGCGAGGCCGCTGAGGGTTCCGGGCGTGTAGCTGCCGGCCGAGATGTTCGCGGCCGCCTGGCCGGAGGCGAGGGTGAAGGCGGCGGTGCGCCCGGTGGCGTTCACGTCGCTGTCCACCGCGTCGTTGCCGCCCGCGTCCTGGGCCGTGAACACGGCGCCGGAGGCCGCCGCGAACTGCACCTGGTAGGTGCCCGGCGCGACGCCGGTGAAGCTGTACGCCCCGCCCGTGCCGGTGGTGGTGGTCGCAACCACCGCCCCCGCGCTGTTCAGCAGCTGCACCGTCTGCCCGGCGGTGCCCGTCTCGCCGCTGCCCTGGACGCCGTCGCCGTTCGCATCCACGAAGGCCGTGCCGCTGACGCTCACCGGCGTGAACACGCCGGCCGAGAGGTTGGCCACGCTGCCGCCGGAGGTGAGGGTGACCAGCCCGGTGCGGCCGGTGGCGGGATTGACGTCGCTGTCGACCGCGTCGTTCGTGCCCACGTCCTGGGACGTGAAGGCGGTGCCGGTGGGCGCGGTGAACTGCACCCGGTAGCTCCCGGGCGCGACACCGGTGAAGCTGTACGCCCCGCCCGTGCCGGTGGTGGTGGTCGCGACCACCGCCCCCGCGCTGTCCAGCAGCTGCACGGCCACCCCCGCCGTGCCCGCCTCCCCGCTCCCCCGGATGCCGTCCCCGTTCGTGTCCACGAACGCTTGGCCGCTGAGCGACACCGGCGTGTAGCTGCCCGCCGAGACGTTCGTGGCCGCCTGCCCAGAGGTGAGGGTGATCGCGGCCGTGCGCCCGGTGGCGTTCACGTCGCTGTCCACCGCGTCGTCGCCGCCCTGGTCCTGCGCGGTGAAGCGGGTGCCCGTCGCCGCGGTGAACTGCACCTGATAGGTGCCGGGAACGACGCCGGTGAAGCTGTAGGTGCCCCCCGTGCCGGTGGTGGTCGTCGCGACCACCGTGCCGGCGCTGTTCAGCAACTGCACGGTCTGGCCGGCGATGCCCGCCTCGCCCGTCCCCTGGATGCCGTCGCCATTCGCGTCGGTGAAGGCTGTGCCGCTGACGCTCACCGGCGCATAGATACCCGCCGAGAGGTTGGTTACGCTGCCACCGGAGGCGACGGTGAAGCTGGCGGTGCGGCCGGTGGTGACGTTCGCGTCGCTGTCCACCGCGTCGTTGCTGCCCTGGTCCTGAGGGCTGAACACCGTGCCGGTGGGGGACACGAACTGCACCTGATAAGTGCCCGGCGCCACACCGGTGAAGCTGTACGCACCGCCCGTGCCGCTCGTCGTGGTGGCCACGACGGCCCCGGCCGCGTTCAGCAGTTGGACCGTGACGCCGGTCCGGCCGGCATCGGCGCCTCCCTGGATGCCGTCCGCATTCGCGTCAGTGAAGACGACGCCGCTCACCGTCGCCGGCGTGTAGAGGCCGGCGGCCACATTCGTGGCGGCCCCGCCGGAGGTGAGGACGATCGAGCCGGTGCGGCCCGTGGTGGGATTCACATCGCTGTCCACCGCGTCGTTCGTGCCCTGGTCCTGGGCCGTGAAGACGGTGCCATTGGGCGCGGTGAACTGCACGGAATAGGTGCCCGGCGCCACACCGGTGAAGCTGTAAGCCCCGCTTGAATTCGTGGTGGTCGTGGCCACTACGGTGCCCGCGGCGTTCAGCAGCTGCGCCGTCACGCCGGCCACGGTCCCCTCGCCGGCGCCCCGCACGCCGTCGCCATTCGTATCGGTGAAGGCGGTGCCGCTGATGCTGATCGGCGTGTAGCTGCCGGCGGAGAGGTTGGCGACGGTCTGGCCCGAGGTGACCGTGACCACGGCGCTGCGGCCCGCCGTGTTCACGTCGCTGTCGACCGCGTCGTTGCTGCCCTGGTCCTGGCCCGTGAAGCTGGTGCCGGCCGCGGCCACGAACTGCACCTGATAAGAGCCCGGGACGATGCCCGTGAAGCTGTAGGCGCCGGTCGTCCCGGTGGTGGTGGTCGCGACCACCGTCCCGGCCGCGTTCAGCAACTGGACCGTCTGACCGGCGATGATGCTGTCGCCGCTGCCCTGGATGCCGTCGCCATTCGCATCAGTGAAGGCGACGCCACTGATGGTGGCCGGTGCGTATTCGCCCGCATTGACCGTGGCGGTTGCGCCATTCGCCACCGTGACGCTCGCCGTCCCCGTGCTGCCGACCGAGCTGTTGGGCAGCGAGCCGCTGCTGCCGGAGGGCGAGAAGGTGCTGCCGCTCGCGGCGACCACCTGCACGGTGTAGGTCCCGGCCGTGAGATTCCCGAAGGTATAGTTGCCGGAGGAATCGGTCGTGGTGGTCGCGACGACCGTGCTGCCGCTGAGCAGGCGCACCGTCTGGCCGGAGAGGCCGGCATCGCTGGCCGCCTTGCTGCCGTCGGCGTTGGCATCGATGAAGACGTTGCCGGTGATGGTGGCCGGGGGAAAGTACAGCCCCGCGCTCTGGTTGCCGATGCTCTGGCCCGAGGTCAGCGTGAAGCTGGAGGTCTGACCGTTCGTCTCCACCTGCGAGCTTGTCGTCAGGTCCCGCGTCGTCTGGCCCGCGGTGACGTAGACGTTGTCCACCAGCACGTCCTTCGCCGCGCCGGACGCTGTCTGGTAGGTGAGGGAGAAGGTGACGGTGCCCGTCGTCTGGGCGGTGAAGATGGACGCGAAATGCGTCCAGTCGCCGGCAGCGATGATCGTGCCCGTGTTGGACCCGCCGATCAGGAGGGTCTGGCTGCCGATCCGCGCCGTCAGCGTGAAGGCCCCCGCATTCCCGGATCCCGGCAGGGCCTGATACACGTCGAAGCCGACCTCGTAGACCTGGCCCGTGGTCAGGTTCACCGACTGGGAAATGGTCTCGATGGCGCCGTCATCCACGAAGAAGGCCGCGTGGGTCCCGGATCCGCCCGCATAATAGGGGTTGGCGTCATCGGGCGCGACGACGCCGGAGTAGTTGTTGGTGCTGCTGCCGCTGGTCGCGAAGGCGGTCTTGCCATCGGTCAGCGCCTGCTCCGGCCCCTGGCCGGGGCCGCTGCCATACGGCGTGGAGGTGGTGTTGCCGCTGACCGTCCAGCCGGCATAGCCCGGACGCCCCCCGGTCGCCGTCGTCTCGAAGCTCCCGTTCGTCAGCAGGTTGTTCTGGGCCGTGATCGACCCTCCCACCGGCTGGGGCGCGGTGTTGGTGCCGCGGGGCGAGAAGACCGCGCCGGACGGCGCCACGAACTGCACGGAATAGGTGCCCGGCGCCAAGTCCGTGAAGCTGTAGGTCCCGTTCGTTGCCGTGGTGGTGGTGGAGACGACCGTGCCGCCGGCGTTGAGCAGCCGCACCGTCACCCCGGCGCGCACGCTCTCGCCCGTATCGACGACGCCGTCATTGTCCAGATCGGTGAAGGCGGTCCCGCGTACGGACACCGGCTCATAGAGGCCGGCATTCTGGTTCGACACGGTGGTGTTCAGTGCGACCGAGAAGTTCGGCGAAGAACCGGTGGAGGAGACCACGCTGTTCGGCGTGGTCGTGCTCGTCCCGACAGGGGAGAAGTCGTCGCCGGTCGGGGCCACGACCTGGACCCGGTAGGTTCCCGGCAGGATCTCGGAGAAGCTGTAGGTCCCGTCGGCCGCGGTGGTCGTGGTCGCATACACCAGCCCGAGGCTGTTCACGAGCCGGACGGTGATGCCGCTCAGCCCGACATCCGTGCTTTCCCGGAGCCCGTCCGCGTCCTGGTCCAGGAAGACGGTGCCGGTGACACGGTTGCCGTAGGCCATGCTCGTTTTCCCGACCGTTGCGTCCCGCAGGTGCGGGCGTTAACCAAATTTTCTACCCTGAGTTGCTGGAAATGGGAGAGATTAACTTTTCACGAGTGTTTGAACGCTTTACACGTCAGTTTTGTTGTTGAGTCGTTAGGACACGTTAAACTCAGCGAAGAAGGCCCCTTGAAAGGCTGTCCCGAAAGGCTGGAACCAGAGCGATTTCCAGACAAACATCTCGGTGGACTTGGAGTGAGCGCGCGTCTGCATGGCCGCCCGATCATCCACGATGCCCGCCGGCTGGCGGCCACAGCGTTCACGCCGAGCCGGCGAGCGTCGCAGCGCTGCGGCTGAAGCAGCCGCCCTTGGGCCGGCGCCGGACCGGACGCAGCGCCCGGGCGGAAGGCGAGCCACAGCGTGAGCCGTGCGGCACGGCGCCGCTCCGGGCACGTCCGGAACCGCGGCAGGCCGGATCCTCCCGCGACACGCGACGTCCTGCACCATCCCGCCCGGCCCGACCGGAAGGTGGGGCGCTTGAGATTACAAGGCGTTTATTGCAGACCCTTCCGAACGCCACGCCCGATTCAAGGTGCGGCGAGTGGAGGGAAGACCCATGCGAGGCCGTGAAGCATCCCGCCGTTCGGTTCTCGCGACCGGCCTCGGCGTTGCCCTCCCCTTCGGCCCGCGCGGCGCCACCGCCCAGGCGCTCGAGCCCCGCGTGACGGTCATCACCAGCTTCTCGCGCGACGTGACGACCCCGTTCCAGCAGGCCTTCGAGCGCCGCTTCCCCGGCACGAAGCTGGAGGTGCAGAACCGCAGCACCACCGCTGCCGTCGCCTTCATCCGGGAAACGCGGAGCAGCCCGCCCGACCTCTTCTGGGCCAGCGCGCCCGATGCCTTCGAGGTCCTGAAGCAGGCCCAGCTCCTGGCGAAGCCGAACATCGACACCACCGGAATCCCGGAGCGCGTGGGCGCGCAGCCCACCCATGATCCGGCGGGCCACTACTTCGGCTTCGCCGTCTCGGGCTACGGCATCATGTACAACACGCGCTACATGCGCGCGAACCGGCTGCCCATCCCGCGGGAATGGGCGGACCTGAAGAACCCGGCCTATCAGGGCCATGTCGGCATCAGCTCGCCCAGCCGCTCCGGCACCACCCACCTGACGGTGGAGACGATCCTGCAGGGTGAGGGCTGGGGCCCGGGCTGGGCGCAGCTGATGGAGATCGCGGGCAACTTCGCCCAGGTCTCGGACCGCAGCTTCGGCGTGCCGGACGCGGTGAACAGCGGCCAGTACGGGATCGGCATCGTCATCGACTTCTTCGGCCTCTCGGCCAAGGCGTCCGGCTTCCCGGTGGAGTTCGTCTATCCCTCCGTCACCACCCTCGTCCCCGCCAGCATCGCCATGATCGAAGGGGCCCGCGCCCCGAACGCCGCGCGCGCCTTCATCCAGTTCCTCCTCTCGCCGGAGGGGCAGGAGGTGTTGCTGGACCCGAAGGTGATGCGCCTTCCCGTGCGCGCCGAGAGCTATGCCAGAGCGCCGGCTGGCTTCCCCAACCCCTTCCAGGACCGCAACCTCGGCGCCCGCGTCGCCTTCGATTCCGACCTGTCGGAGGGACGCTACGAACTCCTGAACTCCCTCTTCGACCGGCTGATCACCTTCCGCCTGCGCGAGCTGACCGAGGCCTGGAAGGCCGTCCACGCCGCGGAGGCCGCGCTGGCCCGCCGCGACAATGCCGAGGGCCGCCAGCTCGTCGCCCAGGCCCGGCAGCGCCTGACCGCCGTGCCGGTGACGGAGACCCAGTCCAAGGACCCGGCCGTGACCGGCGCCTTCCAGGCCACGAGCCGCGAGCGCCCGGCCGCCCAGCGCCAGGCGCAGTACGAGGAGGAGTGGGACCGCGCCGCCCTGGCCGCCTACGCCGAGGCGAAGTCGCTCGCCGAGCGGGCCCAGCGGGCCCGCTGAGCGTCTTGTCCGCCACGACGCTTCCGGCCACGCCCGCCCTTCGGCGCGGCTGGCGCGCGCGCCTGCGGACCGAGGCCTCGGCGGGGCAGGTCCTTGCGGCGCTGCTCGTCGCGGCCTTCCTCATCGCCTTCCTCGTCGTTCCGGTCGTCCGCGTCTTCGCCGCCGCCTTCGCGGCCCCGGGGGGCGGCCTGACTCTGGTTCACTTCGCCGATTTCTTCCGCACCGGGCTGATGATCGAGAGCTTCGGCAACAGCCTCTATGTCGCGGCCATGAGCGTCGTCGTGGCCTCGCTCATCGCCGTGCCGCTGGCGGTGATCCTGGCGCGTTTCCGCTTTCCCGGCGCGGCGCTGATCGGCACGCTCGGCGTGCTGCCCCTGGTGATGCCGCCCTTCGTCGGCGCGGTGGCCATGCAGCTCGTCTTCGGCCGCAACGGCACGGTCAACCTGCTGCTGATGGACCTGTTCGACATCCGCCTGCCCCTGATGGAAGGGCTGAACGGCGTCATCTTCGTCGAGGCCCTGCACTACTTTCCTTTCATCCTGATGAACCTGACCGCCTCTCTCTCGAACATCGACGTCTCGATGGAGGAGGCCGGGCAGAACCTCGGCGCGAAGGGCTTCACCCTGCTGCGCAAGATCGTGCTGCCGCTGGCGCTGCCGGGCTACGTGGCCGGCGCCTCGCTGGTTTTCGTGAAGGTCTTCGACGACCTCGCGACGCCGCTGCTGCTGAACGTGACGAACATGCTCGCGCCCCAGGCCTATCTGCGCGTCACCTCGGTCGGGCTGGGCGACCCGATGGGCTATGTCATCAGCGTGGTCCTCGTCGCCGTGTCGGTCGCGGCCATGGCCGGTTCCGCCCTGCTGTTGCGGGGACGGGACTTCGCCACCCAGCAACGGGGCGGCGGCGGGCTGGCGCGCCGGCCCATGTCGCCGGGGGGACGCGTGCTGGCCTGGTGCTTCGTCGTGCCCGTGCTGCTGCTCGTGCTGGCGCCCCATATCGGCATCCTGCTGCTCTCGTTCGCCACCATCTGGTCCTTCGACCCGCTGCCGGACGGCTACACGCTGGCGCACTACGCCACGGTCCTGCGGGAAACGCCGCAGTTCCTCACGAACACGCTGCTCTATTGTGGCCTGGCCGGTGCCATCGACGTGGTGCTGGGCGTGGTCATCGCCTGGCTCGTGCTGCGCACGCGGCTGCCGGGGCGGAAGCTGCTGGACCTGCTGGCCATGTCGGCGCTGGCGGTGCCGGGGCTGGTGCTCGGCATCGGCGTCCTGCGGACCTATTTCGACGTCCACCTGCCGGACGGGACGTCGCTCGCCACCTCCTGGATCATGCTGACGATCGTCTACGCCGTTCGGCGCCTGCCTTACGCCCTGCGCGCCGCGACGGCAGCCCTGCAACAGCTGCACCGCAGCCTGGAGGAGGCGGCGGAGAACCTCGGCGCGGGCAAGGCGGTCACCCTGACGCGCATCATCCTGCCCCTGATGGCCGGTGGCCTCGCCGCCGCCTTCGTCACGAGCTTCGCGACCGCGGCGGTGGAGCTTTCGGCCACGCTCGTCCTCGCCACGCGGGACGTGGAAGCCCCGCTGTCCTACGGCATCTACGTCTACATGCAGAGCTCGGCGGGACGGGGGCCGGGCGCGGCTCTGGGCGTGATCGCGGTGGCGACGGTGGCGGTCTGCACCTTCGCCGCCAACCGCATCGCCGAACGGGAACGGAGCCGGCGCATGCGGGCTGGGGGAACAGGGGCATGACGATCCACGCGGCCGGGGTGGAGATCGAGAACGTCTCCTTCGGCTACGGCACCACGCCGGTCCTGCAGGACGTGTCCCTGTCGATCGCGAAGGGCGAGTTCTTCGCCTTCCTCGGCCCCTCGGGCAGCGGCAAGACCACGCTGCTGCGGCTGGTGGCGGGCTTCGGCGCGCCGGATTCCGGCCGCATCCTGATCGGCGGCCGCGACGCCACGCGGGAGCCGCCCTGGAAGCGCAATGTCGGGCTGGTGTTCCAGAACTACGCCCTCTGGCCCCACATGACGGTGGCGCAGAACGTCGCCTTCGGGCTCGAACGCCGCCGCGTCCCGCGCGCGGAGCGGGAGCGACGCGTCCGCGCGGCGCTGGATCTCGTCGGCCTGACCCACCTGATGGATCGGCGGCCGGCGCAGCTCTCGGGCGGGCAGCAGCAGCGGGTGGCCATCGCCCGGACGCTGGCGATCGAGCCGGAGGTGCTGCTGTTGGACGAACCCCTCTCGAACCTCGATGCCGGTCTGCGCGCCGGCGTCCGGACCGAGCTGGTGGAGTTGCAGCGCCGCCTGGGCCTGACGACCATCCTGGTGACGCATGACCAGGAGGAGGCGAACGCCGCGGCCGAGCGCATGGCGGTGCTGGAGGGCGGGCGCGTCCTGCAGGTCGGCGCGCCGACGGAGCTCTACGACCGGCCGGCCAGCCGCTTCGTCGCGAACTTCCTCGGCACGGCCAACCTGTTCGAGGGCAGTGTCGTCGACGGGCGGTTCCGAACGGCAGGCGCCAGCCTGCCCGTGCCGGCCGGCAGCGCTCCGGGCCCGGCCACGCTCGCCCTCCGCCCGCAGGGCCTAGAGCTGCTGCGCGATCCGGGTGCCCAGGCCCTGCCGGCCCGAGTCCTGCGCGCCGAGTTCCTCGGCGCCCATGTCCGCTACACCCTCGCGGCCGGCGATCACCTGCGCCTCGTGGCGGAGGAGCCTCACCGCCGCGGGACCGATCCCCTGCCCCCGGGTGCTCCCGTCGGCGTGCTGATCGATCCGGCACAGGTCATCCTGCTGCGGAGCTGACGCTCCCGGATCGTCCGGCAGGGCTCGCCCTTGCTCGCGCCCCAGCCGGTCGAGCGGAGAAGCGCCAGAGCATCGCTCCGCGCCAGGTCGTGGCCGGCGGTGGATGGGTCCCTGGTCGCCCGCGTCGGCTTCCAGGGCCAGAAGTTCGTCCGTCGCCAGATCGGGCGCCTGATCAGGGGCCTGTTCCGGATGACCGCACCCACTTCAGCATGCACCGGGTGGCGTTCCGGACAGACCTGGCCGCCACCCGGCCCGTGGCATCGTGGAAGAGAGCGCCGCAGCGCCCGGGGGTCAGCGGCTCCGGTAAGCGTCGCGCCGGCCCGCTTCATACGCCCGCTGCATCGCCATCTGGCGCCGCTCGCGGCGGAACTCGCGACGCGCTTCCCGCCGCGCCATGTGGCGCTCGAAAGCCTGCCGCTCGAAACGGTCCCGAGGGCCGTACCCATAGCCCTGCGCCTGCGCATCGGGAACCGCCGCCAGCGACGCACCGACCGCAATCATCGCACCAAGGATGGCTCGCTTCATCATGTCCTCCTGGGCCAGGGCTGTCCTAGCCGTTGCAGCACTGCCTAACGCCATCCGCGCGTGATCGTTGTCTCGATGCCGCGCCGAGTGTCTGACATTTGAGCGATGGTGTGATGCGGAGCATATACGAAGCCTGACTCTCCCATTCCCTCTCTACGGCTCTCGCGACGCGCCGAAGAAGCCACCGAGCATGGCATCCGTTCGTCGGCCCATCGGCACGAGAACAGCGTGACACGGTGCGGGAAACATTTGGCCGTTGTGATATGAACGAAACCCGCGCGAAGCGCTGGGCCAATTAGGCAGCCGACGGAGCGACGCCGCCGACTCACAAGGTCCCCTGAGAGCATTGTCTGATGGCGGTGCTGCGCGACGACATCTCTCGCAACGGGTCGAGAGCTGCGGGCAGCACCGTCAATCTCTCGATCGGGTCATTTCGGGCGGCAGGCACCTCGTCACGCGGCCGGATCGCCGTCCACGGACCAGCGACACCGTCAGGGCGCGACCACGGCAAGTCGCTGGCGCGCCAGAAGGTCAGAGATTTGGAACTCGTGGCCGTGCTCAAATTCAACAGGCCCGAGGTGTCGGCCTAACGGGCCGATGGTAATCCGTTGTCCGGCGTTCCAAGGGCGGAGAGCGAGCGGCCCTGATCCAAGGATCGCCCGTCAGCGGACCTCGTCGATTACCGGCCGGTCTGCTGCGCCCGCAGCATCTGGGTCAGCAGCTCATTGGTCTGCTGCTGAGCTTTCACCAGCTCGGCCATATGGTGAACCAGTTCCGCCAGCATGGTTTCGGTTGTACGACCTCCGTAGGACATCGGATCTCCGCCTTCGCAAGTGCAGCAACCCGACCATATCGAACGGGAATCCTGGGCGGAAGCGGCATCGGCCCAACACTCGGATGTGGGAACCGCAACCTGTGATCAGGCCGTTCTGCACCTCGTCAAAACCGGTCGTGGAGACGACGTTCAGCATCCAACAGACTGTCGGTAGCCCCGGCGCCACTGTGCAGGGGTGATCGGCGCGCCGTCGCGCGTTCTCACACTCACGCCGAACTGCTTCGGAAGGCGGTGGGCGCCATGATCCGTGGCTCGCCGCGTCCTCGCCGCAGCCGATCCCCAACGGGTCGGTGGTGGCCGGACCGGCCAGCGCGGCCCGCGTGGCGACGGATGAAGCGGGCGCCGCCTAACGGCGCATCAGGTCGCGCACGGCGCCCGGAGCGGCCGGTGGCGGCGTCCCGGCCACCGGCGCACAATGATCCCTCGCGATTGCTGGGAGGAGCGCGAGCCCCCCTATCCGGTCGCGCCGGGCGCCGCGCGGAACGCGTCGATGTTGGCGGGTCCCTCCAGCGGCGGGGATCCATCCCCCTCATCGACCCGGCTGGTCCCGATCGGCCCTTCGAGAAGCGACAGCGCCGGCCCGTCCTGAGCGAGAAGCCCGGTGAGGCCCGGACGTGACGCGCTGCTCCTCCTGCACTGTCCGCCCGCCGATCCGGCGAACGCTGCGGAACTCGGCGGAGCAACCGGTGACCCAGACCTCCACCGACACCCGATAGGCCGCCTCGCCCGCGACCGGGTGCGGAAAGCTGTGCCGCACGTAGCCAGGCCGGCGCTGGATCGCCGCGAGGCGCAGCGACGGTTCGGTGTGGTCGACCCGCGGCTCGTCGCCGAACCAGCCGAGGAAGCGGATGAGCGCGTCCTCCAGGGCTGGGACCTGCACCGCGACGGCCGGTGGACGCGTGGGCGGAACGGCCGGGCTGGCGGTCCCCGGTGCCTCCAGGGCAGGAGGCTTGCCGGCAGGCACCACGGCCGGAGACGGTGCCGGGACCAGCGCGGGCGGCTTGCCGGCCTGCGCCGGTGGCGCCGAGGCGGCGGCCATCGCCGGACAATGGTTGCGCCCGATCCAGTCCAGCATCCGCAGCGTGTTGAAGCCGGGCTGTCCGGCGGTCACCCGCGTGGCCGTTGTCTCAAGGGGGACCGTGATGGGCGGCCATCCCCGTCATCGCCCTGCGCCGTGCCGTACCGGCCCGCTCGCAGCGTGAAGGCGGCGCCCTCCGACCGCAGGAATCCGACATAGGCCCGCACGTCGACCCGGTTCTCCTGACGGACCGCGTCCCGTCCCTGCCGTCGCACCGTGCGGAGCACGGCCGAGCAGCCGGTCACCTCCATCTCCGACGATTCGTCGTACATGGTGCTGCCGTCGTTCGGCGGCGGACACATGTCGCGACGATGGCCCGGGCGCCGGGTGACGGAGGTCACGCGCGGCCAGGAGTTCGGGTTCCCGGCCTCGACCTCCTGGCTGTAGTCGTTCAGGACCATCATCAGGGCGTCTTCATAGGTCGTCGGCATGGGCTGCGCCGACGTGTCCCGCGCCGTGGCCATCATCAGTACGACCGCGCCGGCGAGCAGGGATGCCGGCGAAGCCATCTGGCGCATCCGGACGCTCCTCGTCTCCGAAAGCATGATGGCCCGTTCTATTCGTGGCAACACCAAATCGTTCCCGAGACGGATCGCTGAATGACCCAACAACCGGTCTCGGAGATGAGGTCAGGGCACCTTGCGATCACGATCTCTGATCCGCACGATGCGGGACGAACGGGGATGCCGGATGGGGACAGTCCCGCCCCGAGGAGTGTTCCAGCACCGCTGCCGTGGTCCCGCCCGAAGATTTCTCCATCCCGCCGCAGCACCCGTGAACCGATTCCCGCAAAGGGCTCCGGCGACACCCAGCGCGGCGCTGAGGCGCGGATCGCGCGCGCTCCGCCCGGTTCATGAGATCGGAATATCCCAGGCGCCATGCGGAGCATCGCACTTTACGGGTCCGGTGTTGGACCTTACCAGGGCGCCCAAGGCGAAGTTTGCCCTGAGCGGTTCAGGGTCCGTGCCGATTTGGAGAGACGACCTTGTCGAAGAAGTTCCTGACCGACGTGATCCAGCAGTCGTCCGATATGACCGGCGTGGCCGCCGGGCGACTGGCGGCCGACATCATCGCCGCCATCAAGGAAGAGATCGTCGAGAACGGCCGTTTCTCCCTTCCGGACTTCGGCTCCTTCACCGTGCGCGAGACGCCGAAGCGCACCGCACTGAACCCGCGGACGGGAGAGAAGGTCGCGGTGAAGGCCGGCGCCACCGTCAAGTTCAAGGCCAGCCCGTCGCTGAAGCTGGCCGCGTTCGCCGGAGCCAAGAAGGCGAAGCGCAAGGCGGCCAAGGCCGGTTGATCGGCCGCCTCGTCGCGACGCCCGAGGGAGGGCTGCTCATCCCATCATCTGGGGAGCAGCCCCGCCAGCGACGGCACGGCCACGGCAAGTGGCCGTAGCCCTCGAACACGGCCTCCGCGGGATGCTGCGCCGGCAGTCTCGGCCGGAGCGTTCGACCGGGACGGCCGTTCAGTGCGCCGGAGTGGACGCCGCGGGCGTTTCCTTGTCATGCCGGGCGAAGCGGTGGATCATCGTCGCGCTGGCCTCGTTCAGGCCCGTCACGGTGACCTCGGCGCCGCGGCGTCGGAACTTCATGACAACCTTGTCGAGCGCCGCGACGGCCGAGATGTCCCAGAAGTGGGCCTGGCTCACATCGATCACCACCCGCGCCGGCCGGTCCTGGTCATCGAAGCTGGCGGCGAGCAGCTCCGCCGAAGCGAAGAAGATCTGCCCGCGCACCCGGTAGGCGCACTCCTTCCCGTCCTCCGACCGCACCTTCTCCACCCTGACGAGCCGGGCGACCTTGCCGGCGAAGAATACGCCGGAGAGGAGCACTCCCACCAGGACGCCCTTCGCCAGGTCGTGGGTCGCGACCACCGTAATCACCGTGGCCAGCATGACGGCCGAGGACGACGGAGGGTTCCGCCGCAGGTCGAGGATCGAGCGCCAGGAGAAGGTGCCGACCGAGACCATGATCATCACGGCGGCTAGCGCCGCCATGGGAATGATGCGGACAAGATCGTCCAGCACGAGGATGAGGAACAGCAGGAAGGCGCCGGCCACGAAGGTGGAGAGCCTGCCGCGGCCGCCCGACCTCACATTGATGACCGACTGTCCGATCATGGCGCAGCCGCCCATCCCGCCGATCAGGGCAGAGCCGATATTCGCGACGCCCTGCCCGAAGCACTCCTGATTCTTGCTGCTCGGCGTGTCCGTCATGTCGTCCACGATCTGGGCCGTCAGCAACGATTCCAGCAACCCGACCGCCGCCAGCGCCGCCGAGTAGGGAAAGATGATCCTCAGCGTCTCGAAGGTGAGTGGAACCCCGGGCAGCGCGAGAACCGGCAGGGTCGAGGGCAACTCACCCAGGTCCCCCACGGTGCGAAGATCCAGGCCCCACCACCAGACGACAGCGGTCAGCACGCCGATCGCAACCAGGGGAGATGGGATGGCCTTCGTCACAAGCGGGAAGAGATAGATGATCGCCAGCCCGACCGCGACCATGCCGTAGGTCTGCACCGGCACGCCGACCAGCTCCGGCAATTGCGCCATGAAGATCAGGATGGCCAGCGCATTGACGAAGCCGGTGATCACCGATCGCGACACGAAGCGCATCAGCCGGTCGAGCCTCAGCAAGCCGGCGCCGATCTGCAGCAGGCCCATGAGGATCGTGGCGGCGAAGAGGTATGGCAGACCGTGCTCCCGAACGAGGGTGACCATGAGCACCGCGGTCGCGGCCGTGGCGGCCGAGATCATGCCGGAGCGCCCGCCGGCGAAGGCCGACACGCAAGCGATGGCGAAGGACGCGAAAAGGCCGACCTTCGGGTCCACGCCGGCGATCACGGAGAAGCCGATCGCCTCCGGGATCAGGGCCAGGGCGACGACGATGCCGGACAGCACATCGCCACGAATGTTGAGGAACCACTCGCGACGCCAGGAAGAAGACGGTGTCATGCAGGAGAAGTCCGCAGAAGGCGCACGGGCTGCCCGTCGTGGAACGAAGGGCGGCGATGTCGCGTCGCTTGCGTTGTCCGGCGGATCAGCGGCCGGAAGAGCCACCCGGGATCTCACCGGGTCCGAGCAGGTGCGATCTCATAGCGTCATTCCATGTTGCAATGCAACGTGGCCCCGCTTCATCGAACGGGCGCCTGTCCGCAAGCTCTCCAACACCTTGCGGCTGCGTGGGGACTGTCCCTAGTTCAGTGATCCTGCCTGTTGAGATCGGAATCCGCCCTTGTCCATCCGCATCGCCCTCGCCGCTCTCCTGCTGCTGCCGACGGTCGCCGTCGCGCAGACCCCGCCGGATGGCGAGACGATCTTCCGACGGGACTGCTCCGCCTGTCACGGCATGGACGCCCGCAACCGCGTCGGCCCGGGCCTCGCCGGCTTCTGGGGGCGTGCCGCGGGCGCGGCGGAGAACTTCCGCTACTCCGCCGCCATGCGCGCGAAGGCGGAGGCCGGGCTGCGCTGGGACGAGGAGACCGTCCGCGCCTATCTCCGCAACCCGCGCGAGGTCGTCCCGGGCGGCACGATGGCCTATCCAGGCCTGCGCGACGAGGCACGGCTCGAGGCGCTCGTCGCTTGGCTGCGGGAGCGCTCGGCCGCGCAGCCCTGAGGGCGCGTCAGCCGAACAGCTCGCGGGTGATGCTGGCGTACCACCCGTCCGCGTGCAGCGCCTCCAGCCGCCGCTGCTCCGGCAGGTCGCCATCTCCGTGTTCGGCTCCACGATGACGACACGCACCGCCGTCGCCATCAGCCGGCCGAGGCCCCGGGCGGTGGCGGGGCGGACAAGGCTGACCTTTCCGGCCTCGCGTTGATCAGCCGGCCGGCTCGGATCCCCCGTTCGTCAAGGGTCCGTCCCCGTCCCCCTCCGTCGGAAGGCGCAAGGCCCGCCGAAGCCTGGGGGTGACCTCCCGGCGAACGGGCGAGCGCGCGTGGTTCTGCCAGTAGCTCCCGGTGGACTTGTACCCCGCGGAGAGGCCGACCGCGATGCTCTGCCGCAGCTGCGGCAGGGGAAGGATGGTGACGTCGCGCAACCCGTCCATCAGCCCTGCGCCGGGCCGGAGCAGCTGCGCGACGAAGCACCGGCTCAGCATCCCCGGCCCGGTGTCGAGCCACGGGCCGCTCCGGTCGCCGCGGTTGAGCGCGTCGGCCGCCTGCCGCAGTGCCGACTCGATCAGGGCGTGCCCGGGTGCTGCCCCGATGATGTTGTTGCCGAGATTCGCCATGCGCTCCTGCGTGAGCAGGCACGCCGTCGGGAACCGGTCCCGCAACGCGTCCAGGGGCGTGAGGCAACGGTCGTCCGCATCGGCGTAGAACCCGCCCTCCCGCGCCAGGACGGCGAGCCGGAACAGGTCGGCCTGCTCGGCCGCCTGCCGCGCCAGCCGGAAGGCGGAGCAGACATCCGGGGAAGCATGGGCCTGCAGATAGGCATAAGCGCTGGTCGCGTCGAAGCGCCGGTACGCGTAATGCGGGTTGGTCTCCGCCCAGCTTCGCATGAGCTCGTCCACGTCGGCCGGCGGCACCGGATCCTGCCAGTACTGGATCACCCGCTGCGGGATGGGCGACCGGGCATCCGGCCCCGGCCGATCGGCCCCGGCCTCCAGCAGCCCGGCGCGTCGCAGGTGGAGCAGGAGCGCCATGGCCGCCGATGTCTGGTCCGGCCAGGTGCGGCACGCGTCCACCAGCGCGGGCAGGCGCGCCTCGAACGGCAGGGCCTGCGCGCGGTGCAGCACCTCCTCCAGTTCGGCATCGAGCAGGTATTCCTCCGTCAGCCGCCCGAGGAACCCGGACGAGACCCTGGGCACGCGCGCATCCGGCAGGCGGCGCGACAGCCGGTCTGCCGCCTGATCCGACAGCCAGGCCCGCGCGTCGCGCGGGCGGTTCAGCGACAGGCAGGTCCGCACGCAGGTCTCGAGCGCGGCCCCGTGGCGCGGGTCCGCGCGGACCGCCGACGTGGCAAGCCGCGCCGCATCCTCCATCCGCCATTCCGCCTCGGCGACCAGGGCCTGCGCGTGGAGGAACCGGGTCCTGCCGCGCTCCGACAGCGGGGCATCGTCCAGCGCCTCCGCTGCCTCCCGCGTGCGGCCCGTCCGGATCCAGTGCTCGATCTGCAGCCACCAGAGCGCCGCGTCGGCCGGCCTGGCCTCGCGAGCCGCCTCGAGAAGGCGCAGCGCCTCCGCCGTTCGGCCGCGCCGGAACAGGATGCCGATCCGCTGGACCCTGGCCGCGTCCGGCACGATCTTCCGGGCGTCCATCTCGTCCAGCAGTGCCAGCGCCTCCTCCCACGCCCCGATCCGGCACCGGGCGTCCACGGCGGCCGACCACGCCCAGCCCGCCCCTGGCCGCTCGGCCCGGATGCGGTCGCACAGGAGGGCGGCGGCCCCGTCATGGCCCAGGGCGCGCAGCAGCCGGTGGGCGACCTGGAGCGCGGGCAGGTGATCGGGCTCCCGGTCCAGCGCGTCCCGCAGCGCCGCCTCCGCCTCCTCGGCCCGGCCGATCTCCAAGAGGTCGCGGGCCAGCTCCGCGCGGGGCTCCGCGCGCTGCGGCGCGAGGTCCACGGCCCGCCGAAGCGCGCGCAACCCCTCCGCCGTCCCGGGGCCCTGCGTCGTCCGCCAGAGCCGGCCGAGGCCGAGCCACGCGTCCGGATCGTCCGGCATGGCGTCGGCGGCGCGGTGCAGGACCTTCTCAGACGTCTTCGTCAACCCGGCCGCGGCGCACTCGCTGCCGAGCGCGAGAAGATCCGGCACGGCTGTCGGCATCCGCGCGCCAACTTGGCCGAGGAGGAGCCTCGCGAGGTCGCCCCGCCCATCCAACCGGAGGGCCCGCGCCAGCGCGATCTGCTGACCCGCGGTCACGGCCACGGTCAGCCCTCCCAGTTCGTCGAGGAGATCATCCGAGAGGAGCGCGCGGCCGAGGCTGACCACGGCGTCGGCCGAGCCGGGATCGAGCCGGTGGGCGGCGCGCAACCGCTCCAGGCCCGCTGCACCGTCCCCCGAGGCCCGCTCCATCGCGCCGAGGCGGAGGAGGATGTCCACCGACGGCCCGTGCGATCGCAGCGCCTCCTCCGCGAGCGAACGCGCCGCCTCCGGACGGTCGATCTCCAGCAGAAGATCGATCCTCAGGCAGCGGAGCGCGGGCGCATGGTTCCCCGCTGCCTCAACGGCCTCGAGTTGCGGCAGAGCGGCCGGGATGCCTCCGGACTCCCGCAGCATCTCCCTCAGCTCCTGCGCGGCGCGCGGCTCATCCGGCGCGGTGGAGAGCGCGGCGGCGTAGGCGTCGTACGCCTCGTTCAGCCGCCCGCCGTTCCGGAGGACGCGGGCGAGGTCCAGGAAGAGGCGGGAATCCCGGATGCCGGAAGCGATCCCGTCCCGGAGATGGCGTTCCGCCGCCGCGGGATCGTCCCGGTCCCGGGCCAGGCGGGAGAGCTGCAGCACGGGCAGGACCCGTGTTGGCTTCTGGACACGCAGGTCGAGATAGGCCTGCTCCGCCCGCGCCGTGTGGCCGAGCGAGAGAGCGAGACGGGCGATCTCCGTCAGGCTCTCGATCGTGGGCGGCATCGCCTCCAGCCGGGCCAGGGCGGCCCGGAGTTCCGCCTCCCTGTCGGTGTCGGCCGGGACGGCCTCCGATCCAGGGGCCAATGCCCCGGGGAGGACGGCGGAGAAGGGCGGCTCCCCGGTCGACGGCGCGGCTTGTTCCGGCCGGCCTGCCTCGGCCTGCCCCGCGTCGTCGGGCGGCTCCCGGGAAATCCCCGCGATCCTGCGGCCCACACGCTCGCTGCGGGGATCGAGCACCCCTGCGGCACGATACGCCTCCGCGGCTTCGTCCGGATGCCCGGCCTCGCGAAGCGCGTCCCCATAGTCGACGAGGATGGAGACGTTCTCGGGGGCGTTCGCCGCCGCCTCACGAAGGAGCTCCACCGCGGTTCGCACGTCGCCACGGGCCGTGGCGACGCGGGCGAGGTCGCGCAGGGCGCGCGCGTGACCCGGCTGCTTTGCCAGCACCTCCTGGAGGAGGGGCTCAGCCTCGTCGAGCCGCCTGAGCTGAATCAGCACCCGCGCCGCGTCGATCAGGTAGCGGGAGCGTCCGGGTTGCAGCGCGATCGCCGCCTGGAAAAGCGCGAGCGCGCCTTCGGCGTCGCCCCGCTCCTCCGCGGCCCTGCCGAGATCGCTCCGCTCCCGCGCGGTTGGGATGGCCTCCGGCCTTCGTCCGAGAGCGGAAATGTCAGGGCATCCTACCGGCAGGCATCACCGGACGGCTCGCCCCACGCACAGGCGAGACCGAATCGGCGGGAAAGGACACCGTCAGCGTGCGGCGTCCACCCCTGCGGATGAGGCGCGGCGTCCGGGCCTCAGGCCGCAGCGCGTTCCGCGCCGAGCAGCGACGCGGCGACGTCCTGCAGGCGCCGGCGCGTCGCGGCCGGGATCTGCCGCGCCGACAGCGCGCGCGGCAGATCCATCTCCGGGATCACCTTGTCGCCGATCGTCGCCAGGTATTCGCGGCCGTTGTCGAAGCGCGCGCGGGTCACGTAATCCACGAAGGACTCCGTCGGTGCGCCCTCGGCGAGGATGGCCGCATGCTCGTCCAGCTCGACGTGGTAGTAGGTGAAGACGTCGGGAACGTTCTCTTCGCGAACGATGGAGGTCCCGTTCACCAGCGCCCCGGCCTCGACCAGAACGCCGTCGATGACCATCGCGTGGCCCGGAGAGACGAGCAGATCGCGCCGCGGCAGGCCGCCGCCGAGCGCGCCGGCGCGGATGCGCACCGGGCGACTGTGCAGGCGATGGGCGAAGACCTTGCTGACGGTCTGCTGGCCGATCCACCGGACCGGCAAGGTCCGCCCGTCTGCAAGCAGGACGGCGTCGCCAGGGCAAAGGGCCTCGACAGCGATGTCGCCCTTCGTCGTCGAGATCAGCGTACCGGCCATGAAGCATACGACGGTGACTGTGCTCGTTTGAGCTGTGGTTAAGCTGCCACCATTTTCACCGTCCGAAACAAGAATGGTGTCGCTGTTTGGGTCTGAAAAGATTGCATCTCGATCACCATTGAAGGTGAAGCTGTAATTCGTCTGACCACCCGAAATAACCTGAGACGTCGTTGCCGTGATCGTCTGCCCGTTCAGGGTAAATGTCAGTGTACCACCCTGACCGTTGGTCGTTACCGAGCCACTGATCGTGAGCACATTCGTGGCGGAGTTGTATGTCACGGTTGGCGTGCCAAGAGATTGGATCGACAACTTCATGTCCCCCGTATGCGCACGATGTCGCGACTCGCGAAATCACTGATGCGATGAGAAGGTCTGCCTCAACGGGCCCGAGATGCGGGCTGCGATGGAGGACCTCTCTTTTCAGAAATGAACATATCGAGGCAGGTATGTTTCGGTCTACCAACCTCAGGTTGAAGATCACAGATCCGTTACAGCATGCCCGGGCCCTTCCGATCATCCATGGGCCTCGCCTTCACGGACGGCCTGCACGACTGGTCTGACAAGGGGGTGGGATCTCGCTCATCCGAGGTCACTGCCTGAGGATGGCCACGGATTGTGGAGCAGGAAGAGTTGGGGGGCGCCCTCGTGAACCCAGGTCACCGCGCCAGCACGCCACATCGGAATGTGGTGTGGCGCTACCTGGGGTGGCGGAGGCCGGACATTCGCAACCCCCGTGTGTCCCCCAAACTGTCTCGGGCGAAGGTGCTGCAGCGGCTAACCAGAACGTCCCTCATGCCTCCCGACACCCACCATCACCGCCCCCCATCGAGAAAGGCACGGATAGCGGCCACCGTCGCCGCCGGCTGCTCCTCCATCAGCCAGTGCCCGGCATCCGGAATGATCTGCTCCTGCACGTCCGTCGCGGCGGCCCGCATCACCACGGCCATGGTCGCGCCGAACGACCTCTCGCCACCGATGGCGAGCACCGGCATGGTCAGTCGTCCCGCCGACAGGAAGGCCCGGTTGTCCAACGCGTCCTGATCGAAGGCCGCGAACTGGCTGAAGCCGGCGCGCATGGCGCCGGGCTGGGCGTAGAGCGCCGCGTAATGCGCGCGCGACGCCTCGCTGAAGCGCCGCGGATCGGCCGAGAACTCGTTCCAGAACCGGTCCAGGTAGATGCGCTCCCGTCCCGCCACCAACCGCTCCATGTCCGGACCACCGAAGCGGAAGTGCCAGAGGAGCGGGCTCTTCAGGATCTCCTCCCAGGGCCCGATGCCGGGAAGCGGCGCATCCATCAGGACGAAGCGCGTGACCCGCGCCGGGAACTGCGCCGCGAAGGCGTAGCCCACCATGTTGCCGATATCGTGCGTGACGAGCGCGGCGCGGTCGATGCGAAGCGCATCGAGCACCCGCGCGATGTCCTGCCCCTGCGTCTTCTTGTCGTAGCCTCCTGCGGGGCGGGACGAGAGCCCCATGCCGCGCAGGTCCGGCACGACGACCGTGTGGTCGCGCGCCAGCTCGTCCGCCATCGGCGCCCACATGTCGCCGGTCTCGCCATACCCGTGCAGCAGCACCACGGCCGGGCCCTGTCCGCCGATGCGGACGTGCAGCGTGACATCCGCGGCCTGGATCGCCTCGGTGCGGAATCCGGCCGGGAAGGGCTGGACCTGGGCCGCAGCCGGTAAGGCCAGGGCGAGCGCCCCGAGGACACCCAAGGCGAAGTGACGCATCTCTCTCATCTCCCGGCGGGGGAAAGCCCCTGGCGGCCGGACTATGGCGTGGCATTCACGTTCGGATCAGACTGGCATCGGCGGAACTCGCATCCGGATTTGCCGAACGATGATGAAGCTGGATGGCATTCACACCTTCGTCGCCGTGGCGGAGGCCGGATCGCTCAGTGCGGCCGCCAGGCGCCTCAATCTCTCGAAGTCCGTCGTCAGCGAGCGTCTGGTCGAGCTGGAGCGTGTCCTTGGGACGGTGCTGGTGCATCGCACGACCCGGAATCTCTCACTCACCGAAGACGGGACGGCGTTCCTCGAACGGGCCTCCCGCATCGCGCGCGAGGTCGCGGAGGCCGCGGCCGACATGGCGGAGCGCCGCGGCACGCTGTCCGGACCGCTGCGCATCTCCGCCCCGGTGACCTTCGGCCGGATGCATCTCGGCCCCGCGCTCTACCCCTTCGTGCGGCAGCATCCCCGGATCGAGCTGACGCTCGATCTCGATGATCGCCGCGTCGACGTCGCGGCCGACGGATACGACGCCGTGGTGCGCCATGGAGAGGTCGGCGACACCCGCCTCGTGGCCTGGCCAATGGCCGCGAGCCGCCGCGTCCTCGTGGCGGCGCCCGCCTACCTCGCGCAGCACGGCACGCCGGCCTCCATCACCGAACTCGAGCAGCACGCGGGGATCGTCTACACGAACCGGGGCGCCGCCGATTGGCGCTTCGTCGGCGCGCGCGGCGCGTCCATCGTGCGCGGCCGGCCGGGCCTGCGGGTCAACAACGGCGACATGATGCGCGACGCCGCGATCGCCGGGGTCGGGATCGCCCTCCTGCCCACCTTCATTGTCGGCGAGGCCATCCGGTCCGGTGCCCTGGTGTCCGTGGATGTCGGGATCGAGGCGGCACCGGAGTCCATCTACATGGCACACCCCGAAGGACGGCGCGCCTCCGCGAAGCTTCGCGCCCTGGCCGATTGCCTGCGCCACGCCTTCGGCACGCCGCCCTACTGGGACGCGTCCTGAGGCAGGCCCCGGCCCGTGAGCATCCCTGACTTCCGCTCGCCTCCCCTGCATCGCGGATCACCATGACGCCGACGAGAGATCTCCTCCATGGGGGCGAAATCGCCAGAGGAGAGCGACGATGCCCGATCGGAGGCTGATCGCCCCCGAATGGCTGACCATCCGGATCCTCGTTCGCGCTGCGGAGACCGGCAGCCTCTCGCACGCGGCCCGCGACTGCGCCATCGCCACCTCGGCGGCGGCGCGTCGTGTGCAGTTGCTCGAGGAGGCGTGCGGCGTCGCCCTGCTGGAGCGCCTGCCCCGCGGCGTCCGGCCGACCGCGGCCGGCGAGGCGTTCCTGTGCCACGCCCACACCCACGTCGAGGTCGCCTCGCGCCCGACGGATGAGATGCGCGCCTTCGCCGCCGGGGGCGCGCGAAGGCCGCGCCGGGCACCGTCTCCTGCGGCACGAACGGCATCCTCTCCCGCTTCCACATCTCGCTGGAGCGCTGGAACGAGGCGGCCGCCATCGCGCTGCTGCACATCCCCTTCAACGGCACGCCGCCGGGGGTGATCGGCGTGCTGTCGGGGCAGGTGGGTCTCGTCGTCGTGCGCCCGGCCTCGGTCGCCGATCCCGGCATGGCGGGGGCGCCTGCGCGCCATCGGCGCGATGACGGAGGAGCGCCTGCCCGAGTTCCCCGAGGTGCCGACCTTCCGGGAGGTCGGGCTCGACCTCGTCTCGCTCGCCTGGCGCGGGCTGGCCGCGGAACTGAGGCCACCCCGCCACGGCACCGGACGGCAAGGCCCTTGCCGACCAAGGGGAGTCCTGTCTATCGTGTTCCCTGTTCGTTCCTATAGGGCTCCCGATGACCTTCTTCCCGGACGACACCCACGCGCCGCCCAGCGACCTCGACGTCCCCGCCGCCCGGCAGGCGGCCCGGCAGTATGCCGCCGCGGTCGCGCGCGGCGTACCCCAGGGCATCGCCTGGGCGGAGGCGGTGGACCTCTTCGCCCTGCACCACCCCTCCTGGCCCCGGCCGCTGGTGGAGCGGGAGGCCGCCCGGACCGTCGGCGCGCTGGCCGCCTGGCAGCGGGACCGGGCCGAGGACCTGCGCGCGGTGCCGCCGCGGGCCACGCCGCCGCGGGCCCTCCTCTGCGCGCTCGCCTCCCCGATGGAGCCCGAGACAGCCGATGAGGAGGAGGCCCCGGTCGGGCCCTTCCGGATCGGCGCGAGGATCCCGGCGGGGGCCTTCCCCCTGCCGGCGAAGCTGCCCCTCGGCCGCTTCCCGGGGCCGGCCGTCGCGGGGCTCTGCGCGGCGCTGTAGCGCCCGGCGCCGGCCGCCCCGCAAGCTGGCGAAGGGGGCCGCCCGCATTGGCAAAGCCTCCGGCCCGGCGTTACGGAGTGGTGGCCGGGACGCCGGCAAGCCCCCTTCGGACACAGGCCGATGCAAGCTGAACATGCCGGGCTCCTGGACAGCGGCGAGCCGGTCCAACGCCTCGTCCTGGAAGCGGCCGGCCTCCGCGTGGCGGTGCTGACCTATGGCGGCATCCTCGAGAGGCTCGAGGTGCCGGACCGCGCGGGCCGGATGGACAACGTCGTGCTGGGCCTCGGCTCCCTCGCGGCGTACAGCCGGGTCAGCCCCTATTTCGGCGCGATCGTCGGGCGCTACGCCAACCGGATCGCGGGCGGCCGCTTCACGCTGGACGGGCGCGAGCACCGGCTGGCCTGCAACAACGGGCCGAACAGCCTGCACGGCGGAAACCGGGGCTTCGACAAGCACGTCTGGCACGTCGATGACGGGGACCGCCGCCAGGTGCAGCTCTCCCGCATCAGCCCGGACGGCGAGGAGGGCTATCCCGGCACCCTCCAGGTCTCGGTCCGCTACGCGCTGGAAGCGGACCGCACCCTGCGGATCAGCTACCGCGCCGAGACCGACCGGCCCACGGTGCTGAACCTGAGCAACCACAGCTACTGGAACCTCTCCGGCGAGGGATCGGGGACCGCCCTGGACCACGAGCTGGAGATCGCCGCGGACCGCTTCTGCCCCGTCGACTCCACGGCGATCCCGACCGGCGAGCTCCGTCCGGTGGAGGGGACGCCCTTCGACTTCCGCCGCCCGACCCGGATCGGCGCGCGCCTTCGCGCGGCGGACCCGCAGCTTCTGGTCGGCCGCGGCTACGACCACAACTGGGCGCTCCGGGACCCCGTTACCCCCGGCCCCCGCCTCGCCGCGCGGCTGCGGGACCCGGCCAGCGGACGCGTGCTGGAGGTGCTGACGGACCAGCCGGGCCTGCAATTCTACAGCGGCAACTTCCTGGACGGCAGCCTCGTCGGCCCGGGCGGCCGCACCTACCGGCAGGGCGACGGTCTCGCGCTCGAGACGCAGCACTTTCCCGACAGCCCGAACCACCCGCACTTCCCCTCCACCGTGCTGCGGCCCGGCGAGACCTTCCGCTCATCCACCCTGCTGCGCTTCTCGGCCCCGGGCTGACGCCGGGCTGACAGCCGCATCAGCGGGCCGGGTCGGTCCCGGCGCCCTGATCCCCGGAGGTCTCGGACCACCCCTTCTCGTCCAGGGCGATCACGCGCGGGCCGAGGGGAAGCTCCACCGTGCAGCGAACCCCATCCGGCGTGAACTCCAGCGTCGTGTCCGCGCCCAGGTCATAGGGCAGGCCGCGCTCGATCAGCTTGCGGCCGAACCCGTGCCGGGCGGGCGGAAGGTCCGACAGGGGCACGCCGTTCTCGCTCCACTCCAGCACCAGCCACCCGCCGCCATTGTTGCTCGTCACGCGCCACCGGACCGTGACGCTCGCATCCGCGCGGGACAGGGCGCCGTGCTTGATCGCGTTCGTGGTCAGCTCGTGAACCGCCAGGGTGAAGGCCTCCGCCGCCTTGTCCTTCAGCAGGATGGCCGGCCCCTCCACCACCACCTGGCCGCTCTCCCGCCCGAGGCTGGCCGCCAGCTCCTCCCGCACCAGCTCGTCCAGGCGGATGCCCCCCGCCCCGCGATTCGCCAGCAGGCTCTGCGTCCGCGCCAGCGCGTCGATCCGGCCGGAGAAATGCGCGCCGAACTCCTCCAGCGACACCGCGTCCTGCAGCGACCGGCTGGTGAGGGAGCGCACCACGGCGAGGATGTTCTTCACCCGGTGCTGCAGCTCGGCCATCAGCAGCGATTGCTGCGCGGCGGCCCGGCGGCGCTCGTCGACGTCCTGCGTCACTCCCATGAGCTTGCCGTCATGGCGCGCGCCGCTGAAATGGGCCCACACCTCTCCCCGTCCGCCCATCAGGCGAACCTCGACGTCGAGCGGCTCATGGGCCTGGATCGCCCCGTCGAAGGCGAGGGACAGGCGGTCCCGGTCCTCCGCCTGCGCGGCGGCGACCAGCGCGGCGAGCGAGGCGGGCGGCGCGAAGCCGAAGGTGCTCTCGAATCCCTCCGAGTGGACGAAGCGCCCCGTCGCCACCTCCAGCTCCCAGACGATGATGCGCGCCGCCCGGGTCGCGAGGCGGGCCCGCTCCTCGGCGGCGCTCTGGGCGCGCTGGGCATTCGTCGCCGAGGTGACGTCGAGGAAGGTCAGGACCGTGCCGGCGATGAAGTTGTCGGTGCTGCGATAGGGCAGGACGCGCACTTGATAATGCGGCCCCTGGGATGCGCCGATCTCCCGCTCGATCGTGGTCAGGGTTCGCAGCACCCGGCGCACGTCGTCGTCCAGCTCGGGATAGGGCACGCGGGCCACGATATGGCCGATCGGGCGGCCGATATCGCCCTCGATCAGGTGGAACAGCTCGGTCATGCCGGGCGTGAAGCTCTTCACCCGGAACTCGTTGTCGAGGAAGAGCGTCGCGATCTGCGTCGCCTCCAGCAGGTTCTTCAGGTCGCTGTTGGAGCGCCCCAGCTCGCTGATGCGGTGGGACAGCTCGCCGTTGACGGTCTGCAGCTCCTCGTTGACCGATTGCAGCTCTTCCTTGGAGGTCTGCAGCTCCTCATTGGCCGATTGCAGCTCCTCGTTGACCGACTGGTACTCCTCGTTCGAGGATTTCAGCTCCTCGTTCGTGCTCTCCAGCTCCTCGATCGTCGCCTGCAGCCGGTCCCGCGTGACGCGCAGCTCGCCTTCCAGCCGCGCCACATGCTCGTCCCGCAGCACGGCGGGATCGTGGAGCGGGTCCACATCCTGCATCAGGTCCGCGCCGTAGTCGTGGAACAGCACGACGAAGCTCGGGGGATCCTGCGGGTTGTCCACCAGGGGCTCCACCGAAAGGCCCACGCGGCGCGCCTCCCCGTTCGTGCCCATCCGCAGCGGCGCCACGCGCACGGTCCGGCGGTCCGCCGCGGCGCGCAGCAGGGCCGCGCGGAGATCCAGCCGCAGGTCGCGGTGCACGAGGTTGAGCAGGTTCAGGTTCGCGGCGCCGCTGATCGGGTTCAGGAAGGGCCCGGTCCGCCCGGAGAAGTTCAGGACCTGGTGCTCCTCGTCCACGATGACGTAGGCCGGGGCGTAGCGCTCGACCACGCGCTCGGCCCGTTTTCCCAGGTTGGGCACGGCGGCGGCCCGGAGCGGAACGGCCGCCTCGCCCGGCAGGCGCGGGACGTCCGCGCGGGCGCCGAGGGGAAATTCCGGCAGCACGCGCGCGGTCGTGTCGAGCCGTCGGAAGATGCGGTTCTTGCGGTCGATCTGCTGGAACAGCTTCGCCTGGCGGGTGACGTTCTCCGACGGCCCGAGGAACAGGTGCCCGCCGGGCCGCAGCGCGAAGTGGAACAGGGGGATGACGCGGTCCTGCAGCTCCGGGTTGAGGTAGATGAGGAGGTTGCGGCAGGAGATCAGGTCCACGCGGGAGAAGGGCGCGTCCCGGATGACGTTGTGCGCGGAGAAGATGCACATCTCCCGCAGGTCCCTGTGGATGCAGTAGGTGGCACCCTCCTTGACGAACCACCGCGCCAGCCGCTCGGGCGGGACATCCTTCGCGATGCTCTCTTGGTAGCGCCCGCTGCGCGCGACGGCCAGGGCGCGGGCGTCGATGTCGGTCGCGAAGATCTGCGTGTGCGGCGGCGCGTCCATCTGCGCCGTCGCCTCGCGGATGAGCATGGCCAGGGAATAGGCCTCCTCCCCCGTGGAGCAGCCCAGCACCCAGATCCGCAGCGTGTCGCCCGCCCCCTTGCCCCGCAGCAGCTCCGGCAGCACCCGCGCCTCCAGCGCGGCGAACTCGGACGGGTCGCGGAAGAACTGGGTGACGCCGATCAGCAGGTCCTGGAACAGGTCCTGCACCTCGTCCGGATCGGCGCGCAGCCGCTCGACATAGTCGTCCAGGTCGTCGATCCGCAGCACGTGCATGCGGCGCTGCACGCGGCGCAGGAAGGTGTTGACCTTGTAGCCGTGGAAGTCGTGCCCGGTGCGATTGCGCAGCACGGTGGCGATGGCGGGGATCCGGCTCTCCCCGTCCCGCAGGATCGTCACGGCCTCCGCGGTCTCGTCCAGCTCCCGCAGATGCGCGACATAGGTCAGCAACTGGTTGGGGATCTCGGCCAGGGGCAGCCGCTTGTCGGCCATGCCGGACGCCCCCTCGATCGCGCTCGGCTCCGGCTCCCCCTGGCCCGGCGCCGCCTCGGCCAGGGCCAGGCCGCCGCACGCCTTCAGCCGCGCGATGCCGAGGCTGCCGGCATCCTGCAGCGCCGCCAGGATGATCCCGACGGCGGCCTGGCCCTGCTGCTCCGCCAGCGAGATGAGGAAGCTGTCCACCGTCCCTCGATGGCCCGGCGCCTGCTCCGTCTCGGCCAGGCGCAGGTGCCCGTCCTCCAGCGTGGTCATCATCCCGATCGGCGCGACGGCGATGCGGTTCGCCTCCAGCCTCTCCCCGTCCACGGCCAGGTGGGCGGGGGGGCCGCCATGCGCGTTCAGGACCCCGATCAAGGCCGCGGTGTCGAGCGGATCGGCCGATCCGGACACGATGATGAAGGCGGCGCCGCTGTCCACCGGCATCAGGGCGAAGAGCTGCTCCAGCGACCGGAAGGCGGCGGTCGAGGCGACCAGGCCGACCACCGCCACGGGCTTCACGGCCTTCTCTCGCCCCCCCGGCGGATCCTGCTCGAACACGACGGAACTCCTCGATCGTCCGGGATATTATCCTGCCATCGGCGGGGTCGCTAAAGCGGCTGCGATGGCTTCGGGCGCGCCATGCGCAATTCCATCGTCGCGGCGCGACGCAGGGTGGCAGCATAGCCCGCATATTCGGCCGCCCGCGCCTCGTAAAGCTCGGCCACCGCGGTGCGCCCGGCCCCGCGCGCGTCCCGCGCCATGCGGGTGACCAGCTCCACCCGCTCCTCCATCATCCGCATGGCGATGCGGACGGCCTCGCCCACCCCCTCCTCCTGCGCCGCGACCACCGCCTCCGCGGTGAAGGCGTGGCCGATCTGGCAGCGGTAGCGGAGCGGCCCCCCGACCTTCATCTCCGACAGCACGCCCTGGCAGTGGGGGCAGGTCAGGGTGGAGGGCTGCGCCACGCTCCGCAACTGGTCCGATCCCAGCCGCCGCCCGGCCGCGATCGCCACCTCCAGCTCCAGCTCGGGGGATGCGGGCCCGGCCGGCCCCGCCGGCGTGCCCATGACCGCGGTCACCAGCCCCGCCAGCTCGTCCACCCGGCCGACATGGTCCACCTCCACCGCCTCCAGGGCGGCGCGCGGCATCTCGTCGGCCTCGGCATCCAGCGGGTGCTGCACGACGGTCACGCCGCCCGCCGCCTTCACCGCGTGCAGCCCGGCGGCGCCGTCATTCATCAGCCCGGTCAGGATCAGGCCGGCCACCCGCGGCCCGTAGGCGAGGGCGGCGGAGCGGAACATCGGGTCGACCGCCGGGCGGGCGAGGTTCTCCCGCGGGCCCGTCCCGAGCACCACCGTGCCGTCGATGAGCAGGAGGTGGCGATCCGGCCGGGCCACCGTGACGCGGCCGCGCTCCACCGGCTGGCCGTCCACGGCCTGGCTGACCGGCAACGGACCGGCCGCGCCGAGCAGCTCCGCCAGGTAGCCGGGGCCGGCGCTGGGAACATGGGTGGTGATGAACACCGCGGCGGGCAGGTCCGCGGGGAGCCCGGCGATCAGGCGGCGGAGCACGGCCCCGCTGCCCGTGGAGCCGCCGATCACGAGGATGTCGCGTTGCGCCATGGCCGCCCCACCACGCCAGCCTGGCGCTGTCTTCAGCAACCGCGCGGCCCGGCCAGGGTTGCGGTCCCCGCCGCCGGCGTCAGCCCCCCGGCCCGCCGAGCGCCACCCTCTCGCCGAAGGGCACGCGGATCACGCAGCGCTGCCCGTCCGGCCGCGTCTCGAGCGAAGCTTCGGCCCCGAGTTCGTAGGCCAGGGTGCGCTCGATCATCTCCGTCCCGAAGCCGCGCCGTCGCGGCGCGGGCGCCGGCGCCGGGCCGTTGCTCTCCTCCCAGACCAGCCGGAGCATCCCGCCGCCCGGCCGGTCCGGCGCCGGCTCCACCTCCCATTCCACCTGGATCTGCCCGTGGGAATCCGACAGGGCGCCGAACTTCACCGCGTTCACGGTGAGCTCGTGCACCGCCAGCCGGAGCATCTCGGCCGCCTTGAGCGCCAGCCGCACCGGAGGGCCCGAGAGGGTGAGCCGGTCGCCCTCCCGCGCCGCATGGGCCAGCAGCTCATCCGCCAGAAGCTGGTCGAGCGACACGCTGGCCGAGAGATCGCCCATCATCATGGACTGCGCGCGGCCGATCGCGTCCAGCCGGCCGTCGAAGTGCATGACGTAGTCCTCGGCCGTCTCGCTCGTCTCCCCCGTCCGGCGCGCCACGGACCGGATAACGGCGAGCACGTTCCGGACCCGGTGCTGCAACTCGCTCCGGAGCACCGCCGTCAGCCGCTCCGCCTCGGCAAGGCGGCTTCGCAGCCCCGCGTTCTCCGCCTCCAGCGTGGCCGCCTCCTCCGGGACGGACGCGCCGGGATCGGGCGCTCCAGCATCATCCTGCTGCATCGGGCACGCCTCTCACAGTCTCGGCTTGTATCCCGCGAGCCACGACGGGAGCGGCGGCGCCCCGTGCCGCAAACCTGCAGTCAGGCGCTTCAACGGGTGGGCGCGATGCGGGTTCAGCCCTCATTCGTGTCGAACTGTCGTCCTTCCCGGTCAAGGTGCAGGTAATTCACGTTGAACCCGGCAGCATCCTGCAGCGCCGCCAGATCGGGGATGACCAGCTCCTTGCCGCGCAGCACGATCAGGCCGCGGCTGCGCAGCTCCTGCACGGTGCGGTTGATGTGCACCGTGGACAGGCCGGTCGCCTCTCCCATATCGGCCTGGGTCAGCGGCAGCTCGCAGCGGCCGCCCTCCGTCAGGCCCACGCCGCGCAGGCGCAGGAACAGCTCGCAGAAGAGATGCGCCACGCGCTCCAGCGCCGAGCGCTGCCCGAGGTTCAGCGTCCACTCCCGCTGCATCGCGGCCGTGACGAGCTGTTCCCACAGCAGCGCCTTCGCGACGCGGGCATGGGCGTCCATCACCCGCTCGATCGCCGCGGGCGCGATCTCGGCCAGGGTGACGGGCACGATCGTGCCGATCGAATGATCCATCTCCCGCAGGAGAAAGATGTTCAGGTCGCAGAGGTCGCCGGGCAGGAGGAACGCGACGATCTGCCGCCGCCCGTCCTCCAGCATCTTGTAGCGGCACGCCCAGCCCGAGAGGAACAGGCGAAGGCAGGTCGGCGTGTCGCCTTCCCGGACGATGTCGGTCCGCGCCGCGAATTGGCGGATGCCTTCTCCCGTCAAGCTCGAGATCGCGAGGCGGTCCCCCGGGGACAGCCGCGTGAACTGCCCAAACTTGCGGGCGACAAGGTCGTTGGTGGACAGGCTCAAGCTGGTCAGTGATCCTCGGGGCCGGCAAGCTGAAGGAGACGCCCCGATGTGTCCAGGAAATCCCGCCCCGGCACGCACGGCCTCCGTCCCGGCCACGCAGCAGGACGCCGCCGATACCCTCTCGCCGCTCGCCGGGCGCCGCGTGCTCGTCGTGGAGGATGAGTACTTCCTCGCCGACGACCTCGCGAACGCGCTCCAGCAGTCCGGGGCGGAGGTGCTGGGCCCCGTGCCGACGCCCAGCCAGGCCCTGGCGCTGCTGACGAAGGGCGCACCGCCGGATGCGGCGGTGCTGGACGTCAACCTGCGCGGCGAGATGATCTATCCGGTGGCCGACGCGCTCCGGGACCGCGGCGTGCCCTTCGTCTTCGCCACCGGCTATGATCAAACCGCGATCCCGACCGCCTACCAGGCCGTGCCGCACTGGGAGAAGCCGCACAACCCGAGGGAGCTGATCCGCGCCCTGTCGTCCCTCCTGGCCGGTCGCTAGCGCACGTTCCGTCATCGCCGGGCGCTCCGGCGACCGCCGGCGCCGCGAACGCGTTCCTGCCGCCATCGCGCGAGCTCCCGCGCGGTCGCGGCACGCGGTTCAGCCGCGCTCCCGCTCCCGGCTGACGGCGCACCTCCCGCCCTGAGCCGAGGCGGACAGGGTGAGGTACTGGCGAACCACCTCCTGGAGGAAGGCGGCCGCGATCTCCCGCTCCCCTTCCGTCGCACGGCCGGCCAGCTCCGCCATCTCCGCGGCGACATAGGACCGGATCCCCGCCTCGGGGAGCGCGCGGAAGACCGGGTCGGCGCCCGTCCACCAGGGCGTGCAGCGCGCGCCGAGCGTCCGGAGGAGATCCTGCCGGATCGCCCGGGCCGTCCTGAACGCTTCGAGGAGATCGCGTGCCGCGGACAGCGTCTTCGGCGATGAACGCCGCTCCAGGCGGCGCACGAGGGCTTCCTGCTGGGTGATGAGATCATCGTCGCGCGCCATGTCCTGCTCAAGGCGCGTCAGGATGCTCGCGATGGTCCGACCTCCGTTTTCCGGAAGCTTCTTCGGATTCGGCCGCGCAGGAAAGCGCCCCTTCCGCGCCGGGGGCCGGAGCGGTGCCTCCGGCCTCGCACGGTCCGGCCCCCGAAGGGAGGAGAGGCGGGCCACGGCAACCACGAACCCGACGCGACGTTCTGCGGAGGCACTCAGACCGCCTGCGTCAAGGCTCCGTCCCGGTCGCAGGCCCTCATCACGGGACGTGCGCCTGCCCCTCTCCGAAGGCCGGAGGCGTTGACGAGTGACCGGCCAGCCGTCCCGAAGGAACCACGCAACGGTCCAGGAGACGCGCCATGCCATCCCGAGCCACTTCCTTCCTCCGGGTCACCGTGCTGCTCGCCGGCACAGCCGCCCTTACCGCGCTTCCCCTGCAATCCTGGCTTGGAGGCTCTGACGCCGCCTGGGCCGCCGGTGGTGGCGGAGGGGGCGGTGGCGGCGGCGGTGGCGGTGGCGGCGGGGGTGGCGGCGGTGGCAATGGGGGCGGCAACGGCGGCGGGAATGGCGGCGGGAATGGCGGCGGGCACGGGGGCGGCAACGCCGGTGGCAATGCGGGCGGTCACGGCGGGGGCGTCGGGTCGGGCGGCCAGTCCGGCGGCGGTTATGCCGGCGGCGTCGGTGGCGGCTTCGGCGGCGGATTCGGCGGCCGGGGCGACCACAGCGGCATGGCCACCGCCTCCCCGGGCGTGTCGCTCGGCTCCGCGCCGGCCGGCCTGGGGGGCTATGGCGGGCGCGGCGATCACAGCGGCATGGCGACAGCCTCGCCGGGCGTGGGCCTCGGCTCGGGCGGGAGTGGCCGCGGCGGCTATGCGGGAAGCGCGGCGGCCTCCATGGGCGTCGGCGGCGGGCGGGGCGGCTATGGCCGCGGCGACACGGCGGGCCTCGGGCGCGGAAGTTCCGGTTATGCGGGGCGGTCCGATTCCGGCCGCGCGTCCAACCGCGGCTCCCTGGCGAGCGCCCTCGGGGCGCTCAACGCCGCCCACGCCTCCCCGACGGCGCGAGCCAATGCCGCACCCAACTCCCGCGTCGGCATGATCGCCTCCTACGAGCGGTCGATGCTGTCCGCCCTCTCGATGCCCGCCGTGACGCCGGCACAGAGGGCGGCACGGGAAGCCGCGATCGCCCAGGCGCGGTCCCAGGACCTGTCCCGGGCGGCAAATCGTTCGCTCACCCCGACGGTGGTCGCCCGCGTCGACTCCCTTCTCGGGCTGCCCACGACCGACCCCTCGCTCGGCGTCACGCGATAGGGACGGACTGACCGCCGGGCCCCGCGGCCCGGCCCGGCGGCGCCCGGCGGCCGGTTCCCGGGCCCGCTCAGACGATGCCGCCCTGCCCCGCCAGCGCCTCGCGCACGGCCGCCGCGGACGGGGAGCCGCCCCGCGCGCCCAGCGCGGCGGCGACGCCCGCCGCCTGTCCCGTCGCGAAGCCCGTGCCCATCACGCGCACCGAGCCATAGGCCGCGTCATCCGCGCCGATCACCCGCCCGCCCAGCCACAGGTTCCCGATCCCGACCGGCCGCAGTGCGTCGAGCGGCACGTCGAAGAACCCCTCGCCGCCCACGTCCTCGAACACCGACTTCCCCGGCGCGAGATGCACCTCCATCGGCCAGGCCGCGCGGGCGACGCCTTCCGGCGACCGGCGCCCCTCGCGCCCGTCCTGCTGGGTGAGGATCAGCCGCGCCGCGGGCCGCCGCGTCTCCCGGATGCCGAGCTGCGGCCCCGTGCCGATGAGATAGGCGCGCTCCATCCCCGGCTGCCGCCGCAGCGCCGCGACGAGGGCTGCGGCGAGATGCCGCCCCCGGCGCTCCGCCGCCGACAGGCTCTCGGCCGTCAGCCCGTCGGTCGCGAGGTCCACGGCCATCCACCAGATCTCGGGATTCGTCGTCTGCCGGATGATCACGCCCCCATCTGCCCGCACGCCCGCCCCCTCGGAGGCCGCGACGGCTGCCGCCGCGGCGGCGAAGGGCGCGCGGTCCAGCGGGCCGTCGCCCTCCACGCCGCCGACCCGGAAGGGATAGCTCGCGGGCTGGACATGGTCGCCGCGGACCGAATCCACCGCGGATCGCACGCCGGCCAGCGCCGCGAGCGTGCCCTCCCCGCTCGTGTCGGCGAAGGCGCCTGCCACGACGATCCGGTCCCCCGCATGGTCGGTGATGCGGACGTGGCGCAGCACGCCGTTCTCCGCCTCCGCCCCGGTGACGCGGGCGTGCAGCAGCGACGTCACGCCCGCATCCTCCAGCACCTCGTCCAGGACGAGCTTCAGCGCCTCCGGGTCGAACATGACGATCCAGTTGCCGGAGCGCGCGCGGAAGGGCGCCACCTGCCCGCCGCGGCGCGCCAGCCGCGCCATCACCTCCGCCCCCACGCCGCCCACCGCCCGGACCGGCTCCGGCCGGTTCACGTAAAGGCCGCAATAGGTCAGCACGCCCGCATTCGTCGCCGCCCCGCCGAGGAAGCCGTGGCGCTCGGCCAGCAGCACCCGCGCTCCCGCGCGCGCGGCACCGACCGCCGCACCGATCCCGGCCGCGCCGCCGCCCGTCACCACCACGTCGTAATCCGGCATCCCGCCCCGTCCCGCGATCAGGCGCCCAGACTGGACGGCACCGCCGCCGGATACCAGCCGCCACCGCGGGCACGCCGGTCAACCGCCGCCCCGCGTTGGTTCACGCGCCCGCCCGCCCCAGGGCGACCGTCCGGCCCGTCGCCGCGCTCCTCTTCACCGCCTCGATCACGCGCAGCGTCTCCAGCCCTTCCCGGCCAGAGACGAGCGGCGCCTCGGTGCCGCGCACGACACGGCAAAGGTGGCGAACCTGGCGGCGAAGCGGATCCTCCGCCTCATAGGCCAGGCGCTCCGCCTGGATCGGCGCCCACCAGGACCGCGCGCCGCGATGCCGCCAGAGATCGAGCGAGGGGATGGAGAGGGACGCGTGCGTCCCGCCGATCTGGTAGCAGGCCTGATCCGTGTGGGGGTAGGCCGGGTTCTCCCCTGTCGTCATCTCCCACGACCAGGGCGCCACGACCGTGTCCGACACGCTCATCGTGCCGAGCACGCCATTCGCGAAGCGCAGGAGGATGGCGGCCGTGTCCTCCACCGCGTGTCCCCGGACCGCGTTGCTCTCATGCGCGGTGACGCTCTCGACCTCCCCGCAAAGATGGCGCAGCAGGTCCACGTCGTGAATGAGGTTGAGCAGGACCGGGCCGGCGCCCTTCTCCCGCCGCCACGCGGCGTCGAAGTAGTCGTCGGGCTTGAACAGCCAGAAGCTTCCCTGGACCGTGAGAACGCGGCCGAGACGCCCCTCCTCGATGGCGCGCTTGGCCGCCGCGATCATTGGGTTGTAGCGGCGGTGATGCCCCGTCAGCAGCGGCACGCCCGCCGCCTCCGCCGCGGCGACCAGCCGCTCCGCCCCGGCCACGTCATCGGCGAGCGGCTTCTCCACGATGCAGGGAATGCCGGCCGCGACGCAGGCCAGCCCGTTCGCCACATGGAGCTGGTTCGGCGTGGCGATGATCGCCCCCTCCGGCCGCCGGCCGGACGCGAGCATCGCGGAAAGATCTGGGAACCACTCGGCCCCGATCCCCTCCGCGAAGGCGCGTCCCGCCTCGGAGGGATCCAGCACCGCATCCAGAGACGCCTCGGGCTCCGCCAGGATGTGCTCGGCATGACGCCGGCCGATCAGGCCGGCCCCCACGACGGCGAGGTGAACGGGCTGCATCGCCTGCCCCCCTCAATCCGTCCCCTTGATGCCCAGCGCCCCCACCAGCGCCACGTAGCGGGCCTGTTCCGCGCGCATGAAGAGCGCGAGCTCCTCCGGCGTGCCGCCCGCCGGCTCGGCCCCCAGCAGCGCGAGGCGCTCCCGGATGTCCGCTTCGCCGAGGATGGCGGCCGCCGCGGCGTTGAGGGCCGCGAGGGCGGACACGGAGGTGCCGGCCGGCGCCAGCAGGCACCCCCAGGAGGTCGCGCCATAGCCCTCGAAGCCGCTCTCCGCGACCGTCGGCAGTTCGGGCAGCAGGGCGGAGCGGCGCGGCCCGGCCAGGGCGAGCGCGCGGAGCGCCCCCGCCTGCACATGGGGCTGCACGGCCGCATAGGCGTCGAACATCATCTGCGTGCGGCCGGCCAGCAGGTCCGCATGCGCGGCCGTGGAGCCGCGATAGGGAACATGCTCCATCTCCACATTCGCGCGGCGCAGCAGGTCGGCGGCGAAGATGTGGGGGTTGGAGCCGTTGCCCGAGGAGGCATAGGCCGCGCGGCCGCCCTGCGACCTCGCCCAGTCGAGGAAGGCGCGAAGGTCGCGCGCGGGATGGGACGCCGGGACGACCATCACGAGCTGGACGTTCGCCGTCAGGATGATCGGCGCGAAATCCGCGATCGGGTCATAGGGCAGCGTCGGGAAGAGCGCCCGGTTCACGACGTGGGAGGAGGCGACGAGGGCGAGGGTGTGCCCATCCGCCGGCGCCTTCGCGACGAGGTCCGTGCCGATGATGCCCGAGGCACCGGGACGGTTCTCCACGAGGCCCGGCTGGCCAAGCCGGGCACGGAGACGCTCGGCGATCAGGCGGGCGGAGATGTCCGAGGCGCCGCCGGCGGTGTAGGGCACGACGATCCGGATCGGCCGATCCGGCGCCCAGCCCCCCTGGGCGCGGGCGATGGCCGGGATGGCAAGGCTCGCGGCCAGGACCCCGCGGCGTGAGATGGGCATGGTGGCTTCCTCCGTGCGCGGAGGGTAGCCGGACGGCGGCGGGCGTGAACTCCCCCTCGCGCCGCTCCTCCGGGATCATGGGGACCGGGGCATACCGCCCGGCCGCAATCCTTCCTACGCTGCGTCCCACCCCTGGGGAGAGCGCGCCTTGGACGACCTGCGGATCGTGTCCCTCCGACACTGGCTGGTGCGGGTGCCCTTCCGGACGTTGATCGAGTGGGGCTCCGGCACCCGCAGCGGCGCGACGCGGCTAATCGTCCGGGTGGAGACGGCGGGCGGCACCGTCGGCTGGGGCGAGACGATCTGCCTTCTGGACGCGATCCCCGCCGTGCTGGACCGCGCCGTGGCGCCGATCGCGCTGCGCCACCGCGTGGACGAGGCGGAGGCCTTCTCCCGTCACGTGCTGGGCGCCGGCTACTACCACCACAAGCGCGCCGCCGTGATGGCGATGGCGGCGGTGGAGATGGCGATGTGGGACGCGCTGGGACGCGCCTGCGGCCGGCCGCTGCACGCGCTGTGGGGCGGACGGTTCCGGGAACACGTTCCCATGGTGGGCTACATCCTGGCCGCCGCGCCCGAGGACGCCGCCGCGGCAGCGCGCGGGCTCCTGGCCGCCGGGCATCGCTCCTTCAAGGTGAAGATCGGGATGAGCGAGGCGACCGACGTGCCGCTGGTGGCGGCGGTGCGCGCGGTGATCGGCGACCTGCCGCTGCGCGCCGACGTGAACGGCGCCTGGACGCCGGGCACGGCAAGGCGGCTTCTCGCGAAGCTGGCGCCCTACGACCTGTCCTGGATCGAGCAGCCACTGGAGCTGGACGACCTGATCGGCCACGCGGAGCTGCGGCGATCCCAGCCCGTGCCGATCGCGCTGGATGAGAGCGCCTACACGCTGCAGGACGTGGGCAACATCGTCCGCATGGGCGCGGCCGACGTCGTGCTGCTCGACCCGCACGAGGCGGGCGGGTGCTGGGCCGTGATCAAGCAGGCCGCCATCTGCGAGAGCGCGGGCATCCCCGTGACCCTGCACTCCGGCGGGGAGCTCGGGCTGTCGCAGGCCGCCTACCTGCACCTCGCCGCCTCCATCCCGAACCTCATCCACTCCGTGGACACGGAGCGCGCCTATCTCTCCGCCGACGTCGTGCGGGAGGAGTTCCTGCTGGAGGAGGGCAGCTTCCCCGTGCCGGCCGGACCCGGCCTCGGCGTGACGGTGGACGAGGCCGCGCTGGATCGTTTCACGGTGGAGCGGATCGAGGGCGCATACCTCGATCCAAAGAGGCCGGATTGGTTCCCGCTGAAGCCCGCCTACTGAGGACGCCGCCGCGCATCCGGCTTGCCGACGACCGGCACGGTCACGCGTTACGCAGGCCAGGCGGAAGGAGATCCGGCATGCAATCCATCGTGTGGGCGACCCTCGGGCTGTGGGCCGCAACCCTCGCGACCGTGGCCTGCACGGGTTAGCGGCGGCCTTGACCGGCCGCGCGCGGATCGCGCGCCCGCAGACGGGCGCCGCGACGCCACGGCGCGGGCTTACCGCGCCGGACTGAGCTGGGCGGTCTGGAACGCCCTGGCCTGTCCCGGGGAGCCCGCCGTCGCCGAGACGACCACGTGGAAGCGCTCGCCCGTGTTCGCCGCCGTCGCGCCCCGGGCCGACCAGGGAATGGTCCGCACCGCGGCGGCCCGCCCCGCCCATTGGTCCAGGACCTGGATGCCCGTCGCATCCTGCCCGAGGTAGATCGCGGCGTGGCTGCTGCCGTTCCGTGCATTGGCGTAGCGGCCCGACGCGTCGAAGGTCGCGATGGCCGTCCCGGGCTGCAGCGCGACGTTCCCGCGCACCGCCGCGCCGCGGCTCCAGCCCCGCGTCGGGCCGATCGCCGGGTTCGCGGCCTGGACGAGCGCCACGCACTGGCCGGAGCCGACGGACCGGCCGAACAGGCCTGACAGCCCGTTCACCGCCGCCCGGCGCGCGGGGCCGACCGGAACGGGCGCGCTCTGCGCGGCCGCCGCCGATCCCGGCGATCCGACCGGCGACGGCCTCACGGGACGGCTGGAGAATCCCTCCTGCAGACGCAGCAGCGACCGCATGGAGGCGAGATCGACCGGAAGGCTGCCCGTTCCCATCCGAGACGGCAGGTCCGGAAGAGTGAACGCCATTCCCGGCCGACGGACCGGCGGTCCGTTGAGCGTCGGGACAGGGGAGCCGGTGCTGGAGGAGATGCTCGTCACCGATGCACCTCCCGTTGTGATCGCGCCGCCGCGGACCGCCGCATGAGAGCCACCCATTCTGGGATCTGACGGGTTACGGCTAAGGGAAGATGATTGAGCCGCGGTTAAGCGGTGGCTGACCGGCTGCACGCCATTCCCGGGATGGCGTGCAGCGATGAACCTTGGCGGCGGCTCGCGGACCCTTGCCTCAGAAAGCCGCTGCTCCGTCGGCAGGACGCTCGCCTCAACCGGCCAGCCCCGCCCTCACCGGAAGGGAATCGCGTACATCAGTCCGCCCGCGTTCCACAGCCCGTTCAGCCCGCGCGGCAGCTTCAGGCTGCTGCCCCCGCCGACGTTCCGCTCGAACACCTCGCCGTAATTCCCCACCGCGCGGATCGCGTTCAGCATCCAGCGGTTGTCGAGGCCGAGGCGCGCCCCGAACTCCCCCGTGGTCCCCAGCAGGCGCTGCGCCACCGGTGGCCCGCTGCGCGACATCTCCTCCGCATTCGCCTGGGTGACGCCGGCCTCCTCGGCCTCCACCAGCCCGTAATGCACCCAGGCCACGATGTTGGACCACTGGTCGTCGCCGTTGCGGGTGAACGGGCCGAGCGGCTCCTTGCTGATCGTCTCGGACAGGACGACGTAGTCGGCCGCGTTCGGCGCCGCCGTGGACAGCGCGCCGGCCAGCGCCGAGGCGTCCTGCGTCATCGCGTCGCAGCGCCCGGCGAAGAAGGCCTGGTACATCGTGTCCACCCGCTCGAACACCACGGGCTGCAGCGTGATGCGCCGTGCGCGGGCCACGTCGCCCAGCGTCACCTCATGCGTCGTGCCCTGGGCCACGCAGACCGTCGCGCCGTTCAGCCCGTTCACGTCCCGCACATTGGCATCCCGCCGCACCGCGAAGCCCTGTCCGTCGTAGAAGTTCACCGGCCCCTGGTTCAGCCCGATCGAGGCATCCCGCAGGAAGGTCTGGGTGGAGTTCCGCAGCAGCACGTCGATCTCGCCGGACTGCAGGGCGGTGAAGCGGTTCTGCGCGGTCAGCGCGACGAAGCGCACCTTCGTCGCATCCCCGAGCACGGCGGCGGCGATGGCGCGGCAGTAGTCGGCATCCAGCCCGCGCGTCTCCCCGCGGCTGTCGGCAACGGAGAAGCCGGCGAAGCCGGTGGAGACGCCGCAGGCCAGCGTCCCGCGCTGCCGCACCGTGTCGAGCGTCGCGGCCGAGGCCGCGGCGGTGAGGCCGATGGCCGCCGCGGCGGCCAGGAGAAGGCGTTTCATGAGATCTCTTCCTTGGGGTTCGGTTTGAACCGGTGGGCCTGGTGACTCCGGGGAGAGAGAAGGAATTCTCCCTCTCCCCGGACCCCACGCCCTCATCTTTTTCTACCAGGCTGCCGCGAGAGGCGGAAACGGGCTCGCTCCCCCTGTCAGCCTTCCGCAGCAGCCTCGAAGAAAGAGATGAGAGGGGGCCGGGGGAGAGAATTCCTTCTCTCCCCCGAAGGCCACGCGTGCCACCGGTCAGAGAAAAGCGCGCGCGATCAACGAAATCGACAACAGCGCAAGCGGCAGGAAGGTCAGCATCATCCCCGCCACCCGAAGCTGGTACACATGCACCGCGCCCCCGATCGCCAGCGCATGCAGCACCCGCCCGACCAGCAGCGACAGCCCGGCCGCGTGCAGCAACCAGGATGACGCACCCATCAGCTCCGCGATGAGGAGCAGGACGAGGACCATCGGCACGTACTCGGAAAAATTGCCGTGCACGCGCACCGCGCGCTCCAGCGCCGCGACGCCGCCGGTGCCCAGCATCACCTTGGCCTGCCCGCGCGCCATGATCGTGCGCACCGACAGCGCCAGGAACAGCAGCCCCAGCAGCCCGGCATAGAGCGGCGTCGCCTGCGGCATCATGCGGCGAGCGCCGCATCCACGGCCGTACCCAGCCGCTCCACAACGAGGTCGATCTCCGCCTCCGTCGCGATGTAGGGCGGCGCGAGCAGGACATGATCGCCGGCTCTCCCATCCGCCGTTCCGCCTCCGGGATACACGCCCAGGCCGCGGGAAAGCGCCTCCTCCTTCACGCGCAGGTTCAGGCGGCGCGCGGGATCGAAGGGCTTCCGGGTCGCGCGGTCCTCCACGAACTCGATTGCCTGGAACAGCCCGCGTCCCCTGATGTCGCCGACATGGCGGTGGTTGCCGAAGCGCTCGGTCAGCCCCGCCTCCAGCCGCGCGCCCAGCACCTTCACCCGGTCCAGCAGCCCCTCTTCCGCGATGACCTTCTGCACCGCGAGCGCTGCCGCGCAGGCCACGGGATGCGCCAGATAGGTGTGCCCATGCGCAAAGGCGCCCGAGCCCGCCCGGATCGGCGCGATCGTCCGCTCGTTCAGCAGGATCGCCCCGATCGGCTGGTACCCACCGCCCAGCCCCTTGGCGATCGCCTGTATGTCGGGCGCGATCCCCTCCTGCTCCCACGCGTGCAGCGTACCGGTGCGGCCCATGCCGCTCATCACCTCATCGAGGATGAGCAGCGCGCCGTGGCGGTCGCAGATCTCCCGCACCGCGCGGAAATAGCCGGATGGCGGCGGCACGCAGCCCGCGGTCGCGCCCACCACCGTCTCCGCGACGAAGGCCGCGACGTTCTCCGGCCCCAGCCGCTGGAACTCCGCCTCCAGCTCCGCCGCCAGCCGCGCGACATAGCCCGCCTCGTCCTCGTCGTCCCGCATGCCGCGATACGCGAAGGCCGGCGAGACATGGCTGAACGTGTCCGCCAGCAGCGGCGCATAGGGCGCCCGCCGTGCCGCATTCCCGCCCGCCGCCAGCGCCCCGAGCGTATTCCCGTGATAGGACTGCCGCCGCGCGATGAAGCGCGTCCGCCCCGGCTCCCCCTTCTCCACGAAGTGCTGCCGCGCCAGCTTCAGCGCAGCCTCCATCGCCTCCGATCCGCCGGAGACGAGATAAGCCAGCGAGAGCCCACCCGGCTCATGCCCTACCAGCACCTCCGCCAATTCCTCGGCCGGCCCGGTCGTGAAGAATCCGGTGTGGGCGTAGGCCAGCTTTCCCGCCTGCGCCTGCACCGCCGCCACCACGGCCGGATGGTTGTGCCCCAGGCACGACACCGCCGCCCCGCCGGACGCGTCCAGGATCTCCCGCCCGTCCGCCAGGTGCAGCCAGGACCCCTTCCCCCCCACGGCGGTGGGCGGCGCCCCGTTCAGGGATCGGTGCAACAGGCGGGACGTCATGCTCGGGCCTCCTCGGGCGCATAGCGGGACAGTTCGGACAGGCGCGCCTCGGTCTCCCGCAGCCGCGCCAGCGACGCGGCGCCGCCGGCCGCGAACACCGCGGCGGCCAGGGCCTGGGCGAGCGAGACAGCCCCCGTCAGGGAATGGAAAAAGCCCGGCCCATCCGCCTCGAAGCGCAGCAGATGGGCCGCGCCGCGCGCGACCGGCGCGGCGGGGGAATCGGTCAGCGTCACCAGTGTCGCGCCCGCACTCCGCGCCGCGGCGGCGGTCCGCACCGCCTCCCGCGAATAGGGCGCGAAGCTCGTCACCACCACCGCGTCCGCGGGCCGGAAGGCATCGAGGTCGAACTCCTCCGGCCCTTCCGCCCCCACCAATCGCGCCTCCGGCCGGAACAGCCGGAGCTGGTAGTGGAGCAGCCCCGCCACGGCACGGCAGGATCGGAACCCGGCGCACCACAGGCGCGGCGCCTTGTGCAGCGCCCGGGCTGCGGCGGCCACCGGCGTCGGGTCCAGCGCCGCGACCGCCGCCGCATCGGCCAGGAGCATCGCCGCCGGCAGATCCTCCTGCCCCGACCGGGCACGGGCGGAGAAGGGCGCCGCCGGCCGCTGCGCCTCCACCAGGGCCGCCCGCAGCGGTTCCCACCCCGCATAGCCCAGCGCCTGGGCCAGCCGCGTGAAGCTGGCCGGCGTCGCCCCGGCGGCGGCGGCGAGGTCCCGCATCGACCGCGTGGTCGCATCGAAAGGGTGGTCCGCCAGGAACCGCGCGGCATGTCCCAGCCGCGGCGGCAGACCCGGCAGGACCTCATGCAGGCGCGCAAGCGGACTGGCCGGCTTCATGAAACGATCAGATCATCAATCCCGGTTTTATGCAACACTTGTTGCAATAGCGAACACGCGGCAGGATGGCCGCATGCGGATCGCCCTCATCCACGGCCTGCGCCACTCGCCCCCGCCGATCGAGGCCGCCTTCGCGCGCCTCTGGCCGGAGGCGGCCCTGATGAACCTGCTGGACGACAGCCTCTCCGCCGACCGCGCGCGCGACGGCGCGCTCACGCCCGCCATGACCGAGCGCTTCCTCACCCTCGCGCGCTACGCGGCCTCCACGGGCGCGGACGGCATCCTCTTCACCTGCTCCGCCTTCGGCCCTTGCATCGAGGCCTGCGCCCGCGCGCTCGCCCCCATGCCCGTGCTGAAGCCGAACGAGGCGATGATCGACGAGGCCGTCGCGATCGGCGGCCGCATCGGCCTTCTCACCACCTTCGGCCCCAGCGCGGAGAGCCTTCCGCCGGAATTCCCGCCCGGCGTGACCGTCGTCTCCAAGCTGGCCGAGGGCGCCCTCGCCGCGCTCGACCGGGGCGACACCACCACCCACGATCGGCTGGCCGCCGAGGCCGCCCAGTCCCTCTCCGATTGCGACGCGATCGCCCTCGGCCAGTTCAGCCTCGCGCGCGCGGCCCCGATGGTCGCGGCCGCTATCGGAAAGCCCGTGCTGACCACGCCGGACAGCGCGGTGCGGGCGCTGCGTCGGCGGTTGGGAGCCTGAGCAAGGCCGGGGGGAGGCATCCCCCCGGACCCCCTTCTTTTTCTTTCAGGCTGCCGCGGAGGGTGGAAACGGGGACACCCCATCTCCGAATGCCGCGGCAGCCTGATAGAAGAAGGAGGGGGTCTGGGGGAGTTCACTCACCCAGCCTTAACCCCGCCCCATCAAGTTCCAGCCGCAACACGATCGCGTCGCTGCCATCGGCGTAATACCGCCGTCTCCGTCCCACCTTCGCCGTGCCCGCCGCAGCATACAGTGCCCGCGCGGCGGCATTGGCCTCCGACACCTCCAGGAACAGGCAGGCCGCGCCGCGCCGCGCGGCCTCGGCGCTCGCCGCGGCCAGCAGGGTCGCGCCGATCCGCTGCCGCCTGGCGTCGGGATCCACGGCCAGCGTGAGCACCTCCGCCTCATCCTCCACGGCGCGGGCGAGGATGAAGCCCTCCGGCCCCTCCCCCGCCATCACGCCGAAGGCGCCGGGCATGGCCAGCATCGCGGTGATCGCGACAAGGTCCCAGCGCTCCGCGGGCGGGAAGGCGCGGGCGTGCAGTGCGGCCAGGTCCAGCGCATCCTCCCTTCGGGCCAGGCGCAGCAGAAGGTCTTCCCGCATCACGCCCCGTGGGAGGTGCGGACGTAAACCGGCTCCGCATACACGGGCGCCGCTGGCCGGCCGGGCCGCCCCTCTGCCAAGGCAAGCGCCACCAAGGCGGCGGCGTCCCGTGCCTCCGGCAACCGCGCATCCGACAACAACACGTCCGCGCCCCGCGCCAGCAGCCGCGCCGCCACCACCGGGGCCGCATCGCCTACTGTCACCACCGGACCGCCCGGAGCCGGAAGGCCCGGCTCGTCGAAGAGCCCGGGCTCCTCCCCCGGCCGCTCCAGCACCACGCGCCCGCGCCCGGCCGTGGTGGCGGACCACACGGCCCGCCCCGCCGCCTGCCACTCCGGCAGCGCCGCTGCCAGCGCCTCCCCGGTCGTCACGCCGAGGCAGGGCACGCCCCATCCCGCCGCCAGCCCCTGGGCGAGCGCGATCGCCGCCCGCAGCCCGGTGAACCCACCAGGCCCCACGACCACCGCCACCGCATCCGCCGGCCCCGGAGAGGCCGCCAGCACCTCCGCCGCCAACGCCGGCAGCGCGGCCGGCTGCCCGCGCGCGCCGTCCCGCCGCGCCTCCGCCACCACGACGCCGTCCTGCAGCAGCGCGGCCGAGGCCCGGGCCAGCGCACCGTCCAATCCGATCACCCGCATGGCCCCGCCTTACCCTGCCGCCCCGGCGGAAACCATCACCGCCGCGCCGCGAAGAAGCCGCGCAGCAGCGCCGCGCTCTCCGTCTCCCGCACGCCGCCCACCACCTCCGGCACGTGATGGCAGGACGACGCCGTGAAGATCCGCGCCCCGTGGTCCACCCCGCCGCCCTTCGGGTCATAGGCGCCGAACACCACCCGCCGGACCCGGAAGAAGGACGCGGCCTGCGCGCACATCGGGCAGGGCTCCAGCGTCACCCAGAGCGTCGCATCCGCCAGCCACTTGTCCCCGCGGAGGTCTGCCGCGGCGCGCAGCGCCAGCATCTCCGCATGGGCGGACGGATCGTGCCGCGCCTCCACCTCGTTCCCCGCGCGCGACAGCACGACGCCCGACACATCCGTCACCACCGCGCCCACGGGCACCTCCCCGCGCGCCGCCGCCGCCCGCGCTTCGTCCAGCGCGGCCTCCATCGGGCTCCCCGCCTCCTGCAACAGAACTCTCCGCATTGCCCCTGGCCGCCGCGACCACCCGGGGTCTATCAACCCACCCCATGACCACGCGACCCCTCATCGGCGTCACCCTCGATGCCGAATCCCCCGGCGGCTACTCGAAGCTGCCCTGGTACGCGCTGCGGCAGAACTACTTCTCCGCCATCACCGCCGCCGGCGGCCTGCCGGTCGCCCTCCCGCACGAGCCCGAGCTCGCCGGCGCCTATCTCGACCGCATCGACGGCCTCCTCGTCACCGGCGGCGCCTTCGACGTGGACCCCGCCCTCTACGGCGGCGGCCCGATGCACGCGACCGTCACGCTGAAGCAGGGCCGCACCGCCTTCGAGTTGGCGATCCTCCGCGGCGCCCTCGCCCGGGACCTCCCCGTCCTCGGCATCTGCGGCGGCGAGCAGCTCCTGGCGGTCGCGCTCGGCGGCACCCTCATCCAGCACATCCCGGACAGCGTCCCAGACGCCCTGCCGCACGAGCAGCCCAACCCCCGCACCGAGCCCGGCCACGCGGTGGCCCTGACCCCCGACACCCTCCTGCACCGCATCGTCGGCGCGGAGCGGATGGCCGTGAACTCCGCCCACCACCAGGCCGTGGACAGGCCGGGTCAGGGCGCCGTGGTCAACGCCCGCGCCCCGGATGGCGTGGTCGAGGGCCTGGAGCACCCGGGCTACCGCTTCTGCCTCGGCGTCCAGTGGCACCCGGAATACGCCGTGGACCCGCGCGACCAGGCGATCCTGGACGCCTTCGTGACGGAGTCCGCCCGCCGCCCGGACCGCCGCGCCGCCGCGTGACCCAACCGCCGGTCCAGTCCCCGGAGCGAATCGCCGCCGCCCCGCCGCCCGTCCCTGCCGAGGCCCCCGCCGCCGGACCGGCCACGTCCAAGGTCTCCCTCCGCATCACCATGGCGGGGGCGCTGCTGACGATGCTGCTCGCCGCCCTCGACCAGAACATCGTCAACACCGCCCTGCCGCGGATGGTGGGCGACCTCGGCGGCATGGCGCACCTCTCCTGGGTGGTGACCGCTTTCATGCTCGCCTCCACCGTCACCACACCGCTCTACGGCAAGCTGTCGGACCTCTACGGCCGGCGCAGCCTCTTCCTCGTCGCCATCCTCGTCTTCCTGGCGGGCTCCCTGCTCAGCGGCGCCGCCCAGTCCATGGGCCAGCTCATCGCGTTCCGGGCCCTGCAGGGCCTCGGCGCCGGCGGACTTCTCGTGCTCGCCCAGGCCTCGGTCGGGGACGTCGTCTCCCCGCGGGAGCGCCCCCGCTACCAGGGCCTCTTCACCGGCACCTTCGCCCTCGCCAGCGTCGCGGGGCCGCTGCTCGGCGGCTTCATCACCCAGGCCCTTTCCTGGCGCTGGGTCTTCTACGTGAACCTGCCGATCGGGGCCGTCGCCCTCTTCCTCATCCTCACGGGCCTGCCGCGCAGCACGCCCCGCGCGGCGCGCCCGCTCGATCTGATCGGCACCCTCCTCCTCGCCTGCGGGACGGCCGCCCTCCTCCTTCTCCTCGCCTGGGGAGGGGTGGAGTTCGCCTGGCTCTCGGCTCCCACGGCCGGGCTCGCCCTGCTGACCCTCGTCCTCCTCGCCCTCTTCCTCCGGCAGGAGCGGCGCGCGCCGGACCCGCTCATCCGCCTCGCCCTCTTCCGCAATCGCGTCTTCGCCCGCGGCGTGGGGGTCGGGGGCATGATGACCTTCGCCATGCTCGGCTCCACGGTCTTCCTGCCCCTCTACTTCCAGCTCGTCCTCGGGATGACGCCGGCGCAGGCGGGGATGATGGTGCTGCCGCAGGTGGTCGGGATGGTGTTCTCCTCCATCATCGGCGGCCGGATGGTCTCGCGCCTCGGCCGGAACAAGGCCTTCCTCCTCGCCGGGCTGGGGCTGGAAGCGGCGGCCCTCGCCGGCCTCGGCCTCTTTGCCTGGACCGCCGCGCCGCCCGCCCTCTTCCTCGTCGCCATGGGTGCGCTCGGCCTCGGCATGGGAATGGGCATGCCGAACCTCACCACGGCCGTGCAGAACGCGGTGGCGCACAAGGAGCTCGGCGCCGCGACCGGCGCCATGACCTTCGTCCGCTCCCTCGGCGGCGCGGTGGGCGTCGCGGTCTCCGGCGCCGTCATGGCCTCCCGCCTCGCCGCCGGGCGGGACCGCCTGGCGGGGGTGGACATGGAAGCCGTGGTGCGCGGCGGCGTCCGCGCCATGGCCTCCCTGACGCCGGAGCAGCACGGGCTGGTCGCCGATGCCTACCGCACCGCCCTGACCGGCTGCTTCGCCCTCAGCGGCGTGGTGATGACCGCCGCCTTCCTGCTCGTCCTCGGCCTGCCCGAGCAATCTCTCCGTGACGCCGTCGAGGACGCCCCATGACCGAAGAGGCCGATTCCCCGCGCGGCGAGCGCATCGCGAAGTGGCTGGCCCGCGCCGGCATCGCCAGCCGCCGCGACGCCGAGGCGCTGATCGCCGAGCGCCTCGTCGCCCTCAACGGCCGCATCGTGGAGACCCCGGCCACCTTCGTCGCGGACGGCGATACGGTGATGGTGCGCGGCCAGCCCGTCGCCACCCCGCAGCCCACGCGCCTGTTCCGCTACCACAAGCCCGACGGCCTCGTGACGACGCACAAGGACCCGCAGGGCCGCCCCACGGTCTTCGATGCCCTTCCCGCCGCCCTGCCGCGCCTCGTCTCCGTCGGCCGCCTGGACCTGACGAGCGAGGGTCTGCTCCTCCTGACCAATGACGGAGAGCTGGCCCGCCGCCTGGAGCTCCCCTCCAACGGCTGGCTCCGCCGCTACCGCGTCCGCGTCTTCGGCAACGTGGACGAGAAGCAGCTCGCCTACCTCGCCCGCGGCATCACCGTGGACGGCGTCTCCTACGGCCCCATCGAGGCCGGGCTCGACAGCCGCAAGGGCGCCAATGCCTGGCTGACGGTCTCGCTGCACGAGGGCAAGAACCGCGAGATCCGCCGCGTGATGGCCCACCTGAACCTTTCGGTGACGCGCCTGATCCGCGTGGCCTACGGCCCCTTCCAGCTCGGCACCCTGCCCAAGGGCGCGGTGGAGGAGGTGAATGCCAAGATCATGCGCGACCAGCTCGGCATCGGCACCGCCCCCCGCATCCAGCGCGGCGTGGACCGCACCCCCGCCCCGCCCGACGCCACCCCGCCGCGCGCCCGCCCGCCCCGAGCCCGCCGCGCCGGCGACCCGCATCGCACGCCCTGGGGGGCGAAGCCGCGCAGCGGGAAGGAATGATGGTTCCGTCCGGCGACTCTGGGGGAGAGAAGGAATTCTCTCCCCCAGACCCCCTGTCATCTCGTTTTGTCTGGCTGCCGCGCGATCCGTCGATGGGCTCTCCCCTCTCCGCCTTCCGCGGCAGCCAGACAGAAGAAGATGAGGGTGGGGGGCTGGGGGAGGGAGAATTCCTTCTCCTTCCCCCATGGCCGCCCTCACGCCCATGAGGATCGTCGCCGGCCGCTTCCGCGGCCGCGCCCTGGCCGCCCCGCCGGGCGCCGCCACCCGCCCCACCGCGGACCGCGTCCGCCAGGCCCTGTTCGACCAGCTCTGGCACGCCCCCTGGGCCGGCCGCGCCCTGATCAATGGGGCGACAGTCCTGGACGCCTTCGCCGGCACCGGCGCCCTCGGCCTGGAGGCCCTCTCCCGTGGCGCCGCCCGCGTCACCTTCATCGAGCGCGACCGTGCTGCCCTCGCCGCCCTCCGCGCCAACATCGCCGCCCTGAAGATCGGCCCGGAGGCACGCATCCTCCCCGCCGATGCCCTCCGCCCCCCGCGGGCGGAAGCCCCCTGCACCCTGCTCTTCCTGGACCCACCCTACGGCCAGGAGCTCGGCCCGGCCGCCCTGGCGGCCCTTGCGGCGGGCGGCTGGATCGCCCCCGCCGCCCTCGCCTGCCTGGAGGTCGGCCGGGACGAGTCGTCTCCCGCTCTCCCTGGATGGGAGCTCCTGGCCGAACGTGGCCACGGCGCGGCCCGCATGCTCATCCTGCGCGCGGAGCAGGCCTTCACCACCTCTTAACCGGTGCGCGCTCTCGATAGTGCGAGCGGCAGTGCTATGCTCCGCGCCTCCCGATCGGACCGGCCTGATGAACAGCCCCTCCGCCGACGCCCCGGGGCCGGCTACTCTCCACACGACCAGCATCACCCCGACGCAGCGCCGCGCGGCGACGATCCTGCTCGCCGCCACCGGGGTCGCGACGCTCCTCCTGCTCCCCTTCGCGGATCATGTCTCGCCCGTCTTCCCCGGCTTCGTGCTGATCAACCAGACGGCGCTCGTGATCGCCCACGCCCTCTCGGCCCTCGTGCTCTTCGCCCAGTTCCGCCGGGGCGGGGCGATGCCGCTGCTGCTGGCGGCCGGCGGCACGCTCTACACGGCGGCCATCGTCCTGCTGCAGCTCCTCTCCTTTCCCGGCGTGATCGCCGGCGGCCGCATCCTGGGAGCAGGTCCGGAGACGACGACTTGGCTCTGGACCTTCTGGCACATCGGGCCGCCGCTCTGCGCCCTCGCCTATGCCCTCACCCTGCGCGCAGCGCCGGTTGCGCCGGACCGGATCGGCATGGCCGCCGCGCTCGGGGCCTTGGGTGCTCTCGCCCTCGCGGGCGGGGCGGCGGCGGTCGCCACCCTGGGCCTGCCCTGGCTGCCGCATCAGGTCACCGGGGATGACTATGCCGCCCTCACCACCTCGGGCGTCGGGCCGGCGGTGCAGCTCCTCACGGTCGTCGCCCTCGTCGCGGTGTGGCGCGCGACCCGCGGCCGCCGCACCGTGCTGGAGCTGTGGATCGCGGCCGGCCTCGCCCTTCTGATCCTCGACAACCTCCTCACCATGGCCGGCGGCGCCCGCGCCACGATCGGCTGGTATGCCGGCCGGGTGGAGGCGCTGGTCTCCGCCTTCGTGATCCTCTGGGCCTACCTGCACGAGGTGGACGCCCTCCGCGCCCGCGCCGAGGCCGCGGCGGAGGAGGTGGCCCGCGCCGAGGCCGCCCTCCGCCAGGCCCAGCGGATGGAGGCGGTCGGCCAGCTCACCGGCGGCATCGCGCACGACTTCAACAACATCCTCATGGTGGTCGGCAGCGGGCTGGAGATGATCCGCCGCCGCCCCGGCGACGAGGCGCGCGTGGTCCGCAGCGCCGAGGCCGGGCTGGAGGCGGTGGCGCGCGGTGCCCGCCTGACCCGCCAGCTCCTCACCTTCGCCCGCCGCAAGGACCTGCGGCCGGAGACGGTGAACCCGAACGCGCTCCTCCTCGACTTCGAGCCCCTGCTCCGCCGCGCGGTGGGGGAGGCGGCGCGCCTCGACCTCGATCTCCACCCCGGCCTGAACCCCGCCAGCCTCGACCGCAGCGAGTTCGAGGCCGCGGTGTTGAACCTTGTCGTCAACGCGCGCGACGCGGTCGGCCCCGGTGGCCGCATCGCCGTGACCAGCCGAAACGCCACCCGCACGGCCGAGGAGGCCGGCGCTGACCCGCCCGGCGAATCCCTCCCCGCCGGCGGCTACGCCGTCATCACGGTAGCGGATAACGGGCCGGGCATGGACGAGGCGACCCTCGCCCGCGCCTTCGAGCCCTTCTTCACCACGAAGGAGTTCGGCCGCGGCTCCGGCCTCGGCCTCGCCCAGGTCTATGGCTTCGCCCGCGCGGCGGGCGGCATCGCCCGCCTCCGCTCCCGCCCCGGCGCGGGCACGACGGTCGAGCTCTGGCTTCCCTGGTCCGCCTCCGAGACCCCCGCCGCCGCGGCGCCGGCCCGCGGCCCCGCCGCCGCGCTCCGTCGCGCCACGGCGGGCGAGACCGTGCTCGCGGTGGAGGACGAGCCCGCCGTGCTCGCCGCCGCGGTCGAGAGCCTCGCCGATCTCGGCTACCACGTCCTCCCCGCCCGGGACGCGGCCGAGGCGCTGGAGCACCTGCGCGGCGAGGAGCGCGTCGACGTACTCTTCTCCGACGTCGTGATGCCCGGCGGGATGAACGGCGTGCAGCTCGCGGTGGAGGCGCGGCGCCTGCGCCCCGGCCTGCGCGTCGTCCTCACCTCCGGCTACACGAACGAGGCGCTGGCCGGGCAGCACGGCGTCCCCGCCGACGTGCCCGTCCTGGCCAAGCCCTATCGTCGGGAGGACCTCGTCCGCCTCCTCGCGCCGCAGGCGGCGATGCGGGCCTGAGCGGCGGGCCGCTTCGGCCGCAGGATCAGCCGCGCGCCGTCCCGCGCCGCCGCTGCACCGCCACGTGGTCCACCAGGGCGCGGAGCTTCGGCGCGAGGTTCCGGCGGCTGGGAAAATAGAGGAAGAAGCCCGGGAAGCTCGGGCAGTAGTCCTCCAGCACGGGCACCAGTTCGCCCCGCGCCATCCAGGGACGGAACGTGTCCTCCATCCCGAAGGTGAGCCCGGCGCCGGCGCAGGCCATGCGGATCATCAGCCACATGTCGTTGGTGGTGACCTCGGGCTCCACCGCCACGTCGAACTCGCGCCCGTCCTCCCCGAACTCCCAGCGATAGGGCGCCGTGCCGGGCGCGCGGCGCCAGCCGATGCAGCGATGGGCCGGCAGGTCCCGCGGATGCGCCGGCACGCCGGAGCGGGCGAGATAGGCGGGGGATGCGACCACCAGCTGGCGCTGGCGGTCCGACACGGGCACCGCGACCATGTCCTGGGCGATGACCTCGCCCAGCCTGACACCGGCGTCATAGCCCTCCGCGACGATGTCGAACTCCACGTCCGTCACGACGACGTCCAGCCGGATCGCGGGGTGCGCTTCGAGGAAGGACGCGAGCAGCGGGCCCGAGAGGAACTCCTCCGCGATGGAGGAGACGGCGAGGCGGAGCAGGCCGCTCGGCCGGTCGTCCCGGTCGCTCGCGTTCGTCATGGCAGTGCGCAGGTCGGCCAGGGCGGGCGCGACGTCGCCGAGAAGCCGCTCGCCCGCCTCCGTCAGGCTCACGCTGCGGGTCGTGCGGCGCAGGACCGCGAGGCCCAGCCCATCTTCCAGCCGGCGGATGGCCTGGCTCACCGCGGGACGGGTGACGCCCAGCCGTTCGGCCGCGATGCGGAAGCTTCGTGCCTCTGCCACGGCGACGAAGGCGATCAGGACATTCAGGTCCATCCGCACTGGTAAGCAGGACTTACCAGACCATGCAAACGGGAGCCGATTATCACGCCAATCCGGCTGCCTTACCTCCACGCCCGGCCACGGGACCCTCGTCCCGCTCGCGAAGGAGAGAGACCATGGACAAGGTCGTGCTGATCACCGGCGCGTCGAGCGGCATCGGCGAGGGCGTCGCCCGCGAACTCGCCGCGGCCGGCGCGAAGCTCCTGCTCGGTGCGCGCCGCACCGATCGCCTGGATGCGCTGACCCGGGAACTGAACGCGCAGGGAGGCACCGTGCTGAGCCGGCGGCTGGACGTCACCGACCGTGCGGATGTCGCGGCCTTCGCCGCCGCGGCGCGCGCGGCCTGGGGCCGTGTGGATGTCATCGTCAACAACGCGGGCGTCATGCCGCTCTCGCTCATGGCCTCCATGAAGGTGGAGGAGTGGGAACGGATGGTCGACGTGAACATCAAGGGCGTGCTCTACGGCATCGCCGCCGTGCTACCGGAGATGACGGCGCGCGGTTCCGGCCACGTCATCAACATCGCCTCGATCGGCGCGCTGGCCGTCTCTCCCACGGCCGCCGTCTACTGCGCGACAAAGTTCGCGGTGCGCGCCATCTCGGACGGGCTGAGGCAGGAGAGCCGGGCGCTGCGCGTGACCTGCATCCATCCCGGCGTGGTGGAGAGCGAGCTGGCCGACACCATCACCGACCCCGCGGCGGCGGAGGCGATGCGGTCTTACCGGGCGGTCGCGCTGAAGCCCGACGCGATCGGCCGCGCGGTGCGCTACGCGATCGAGCAGCCGGCGGATGTGGACGTGAACGAGATCGTCGTGCGCCCCACGGCGGCCGGCCACTAGGCGGGACGGCGGTCGTCAGCGGATCAGGAATATTCCTGCGCGGCATCGGCGGGCGCGGCAAGGTGGTCCTCCCACCCCCGCGCCTCATCCCCCAGCGTGACGCCGAGCCGCGCATAGAGCTCGGTCAGCCGCCGCTCATACGCCGCCCCGCTGAACAGCGCCGCCCGCTGTCGCCCGACATGGGAGAGGTGGTCGCGCAGCTCCGGATCATTCTCCAGCGCCCGGATCCCCTCCACCATGGCGCGCACGTCATAGGGATTCACCTTCACCGCCGCGTCCCCCACCACCTCCGGCAGGGAGGAGTTGTTGGAGGTGAGCACCGGCGTGCCGAGGCTCATCGCTTCCAGCACCGGCAGGCCGAAACCCTCGTACAGGGACGGGAAGAGCACCGACTTCGCCCCGCGGATCAGGGAGACGAGCAGCCGGAACGGCGCGTAGTCCAGCAGCACCAGCCGCTCCTGCACGCGCTGCTGCTTCAGCAGCCGCAGCTCCTCCTCGCTCTTCCAGGCCTGCTTTCCCAGGATCACCAGCGGCGTCTGCACGCCGGAGACGAGATGCGCCTCGATCAGCCGTGCGAGGTTCTTCTTCGGCTCGATCGCCCCGAAGAACAGGTGGTAGCCGCCCCACTCCAGGCCGAAGGCGCCGCGCACCTCGTCCCGCGCCTGGTCCTCCGGCTTCGTGGCGATGTGCGGCGGCAGCTCCACCGCCTGATAGGTGTTCGTGACCCTGTCCGGATGGGCGCCGAGCAGGTTGATGATGTCGGACCGCGACGCCTCGCTCACGGTCACGATGTGGTCGGCCTGATCCACCAGCATCTTGCAAAGGCGATAGTAGCGCCGCTTGTGGTCCAGCGTGGTGAAGGGCAGCCGCAGCGGCACCAGGTCGTGCATCGTGTAGATGTTCGGCACGCCGGGGATGCGCAGCGCCAGCGGATAGGTCCAGTGCGCGACCGTCGGCTTCCGCCCGACCGCGACCGGCAGGAGTTGCGCGCGCATCTTGAAGCGGTTGTGCGCGCGGTTGAACAGGTCCTCGATGTTCCACAGCCGGTCGAAATGCGGCATGCGATAGGTGTAGACGTCCGTCACCACCTGCCCCGTGACCGGGATCGCCGCCGCCCGCTCCCGCATGCCGGCGAAGACCGTGCGGCGGAAGCGGCGCAGCCGCCGGCGGAAGGTCATCCGCTCGATCGCCGGGTCGTCGAAGAAGGCCACCTCGCGCAACAGGTCGGGCCAGTCCGGGTTGACGTGCCGGCCGTAGAGCACGTCCACCTCCGCCCCCATCGCGCCGAGGCGATAGGACAGGTTGCGCGCATAGGTCGACACGCCCGTGCCGTGCTCGAGCGCCAGGTTGAAGCCGTCGATCAGGATGCGGGGCGCCATGCGCCGCACCCTACCCGCACCGCACGCGCGGGGCGAGGCGCGGAGCGGCGGCTTCCCGCCGGACGCCGTCGTCGCCCGCCTCCGCTACGGCTTCCCTCCAGGCCATCGCGACCGATCGGCCGGCGCCCCTGGCGCCGCACCTGCCTCGACGGCATGGTCGCCCCGCAACGGAACGGAGCACGGCGTGTCTGGCGGACGGGATGAGGAGGTGCGCGCCCTTCGGCGCGCCGGCGACGCCGCCCGCGATGCCCGCCGCTGGGCGGAGGCCGCCGCCGCCTATGGCGAGTACCTCGCCCGCCGGCCGGATGACCGCGGCATCCTCGTCCAGCGCGGCCACGCGCTGAAGGAATCCGGCGACCCGGAGGCGGCGCTCGCGCTCTACCACCAGGCCGCCGCGATGGCGCCCGGGGATGCCGACATCCACGTCCAGATCGGCCACGCGCTGAAGCTCCTCGGCCGTCTCGCTGAAGCCCTGGACGCGTATGGAAAGGGCGTCGTCGCTGATCCCGGCGCGCGCCATGCCTGGGAGGAGTGGCGCGCCCTCTCGGCGCGCGCCGCCATCCCACGGCGCCCCGCCGGAACCCTGCTGGACCTCTCGGACCTCCTCTCCTGGCACGGCACGCACCGCACCCCCAGCGGCATCCAGCGCGTGCAGTCGGAGATCGCGGCCGCCGCCCTGGCCGGCGCGGCGCCGGTGACGCTCTGCGCCATGCCGCCGGGCGGCCGGGGCTGGCGCGCCCTGCCCGTCGCCGCCTTCCTCCGGCTTCGCCATCTCTCCCACGCCCCGGCGGGGGATGACGCGGATTGGCAGCACACGCTCGGTGCCATCGGCGCCTGGCTCGATCGCGCGCCGGACCTCGTCTTCGCGCCGGGGGACCTGCTGGTGACCCCGGGCAGCGCCTGGTGGCTGCCCGAATACCCGGTGGCCCTCCGCGCGGCCCGCGCGGCCGGGCTGCGCCATGTCCCCGTGCTGCATGATTGCGGCCCGCTGGTCCTGCCGGACACGGACCCCGCTGCCCGGCGCGACTTCGCCCGCTGGTTCGAGACGCTGCCGGTCCTGGCGGACGGCGTGATCGCCGTGTCCCAGGCCACGGCCGCCGACTTCCGCCGGCTGATGGCCCGCCACCTGCCGGACGCCCCCGTCCCGCCCGTCGCCGTGGTCACCCCGGACGGATGGACCGAGCCGCCCGCCGCCCCCGCCCCGCTCCCCGCCGCGGAGGCGCCGGGCGTCCTCGGCGGCGCGCTCGGCGCGCTGGGCCTGCGGCGCCCGGCCGCGGTCACGGCCGCCCATCCGGACCTCGCGCCCGGGGAGCCCTTCGTGCTGTTCGTCGGCAGCCTGGAGCCGCGGAAGAACCACGCCCTCGCCTTCGCCGCCTGGCAGCGCCTCATCGCACGGCGGGGCGCCGCGGCCACGCCGCGCCTCGTCCTGGCCGGACGCCGCGTCGAGGGAGACGAGGCCGCGATGGCCGTGCTGGAGGAGGACCCGGCCCTCGCCGGCCGCGTCACCCTTCTCCCCGGCCTCGACGACGCCGCGGTCGGGCGCCTCTACGCCGCCTGCCTCTTCACCGTGTATCCCAGCCGGCACGAGGGCTGGGGCCTGCCCGTCTCGGAATCCCTCGGCCATGGCAAGGTGGCGGTGGTGCCGGAGGCGTCCGCCCTCGTGGAGAGCGGCCGCAACGGCGCCGTCTTCTTCGTCGCCGGCAGCGCCGAGGACCTCGCCACCACCGTCGAGAGCCTCCTGCCCGAGGCCGCCCGGGTCGCGGCGGAAGCCCGCATCCCGCCCCGCGGCGGGCTGCGCGACTGGTCCGCTGTCGCCGCCGACCTCCTCGCCGCCGCGCGTCGGCTCACCGGGCCGGAGCACGAGGCCGGCGCCCCCCTCCTGCCTCTGCTGGCGGAAATCCCCCTCGCCCGCGGGACGACGCCGGATCCACGGCCCGAGGCCGTCCTGGCCGCGGCCCTCCCCGAGGGCGCGGGCTGGGGTCCGCCCGCCCCGGACGGGCTCTGGTCCCGGCGCGGCCCCGCCGCCCTCCGCTTCCGCGTGGAGGAGCACGGACCGCTCCGCCTGCGCCTCTCCGTCACCGTTCCTCTCGGCGCACGGCCCCACCTGGCGCTCCGGCGCGCGGGCGCGGAGGAGGTGCTCGCGGAGTGTCTCACCCCCGGCCCCGCTGAACTCGCGCTGGAGATCGGGCAGGGTGGCCCGGAACTGGAACTCACCCTGGATGGTCCGCTGGGGCGTCTGGCGGACGGGCGCGAGGCCGGATTAGGGCTGCACGCGATCGGCCTGATGCGCGGCCACTCGCTCGCGGAACGCATCGCCTATCTGGAGGCCCGGACCCTCGTTCCACTGATCCCAGAGGGCTGAGGCCGCGCTCGCCGCTGCGGGGCCCGTTCCGGGTTCCTCGGCCAAAGCGTCGGCTTACAGAATGGAGGTCCAGGAACCTAAGGTTCCTGGCGGAAGGGGTCTGGGGAAGGCAGAGCCTTCCCCAGAGGCCACAGGCCCCGCCCTTACTGGAACACCCGCGCCGACAGCGCCGTCTGGTAGATGAGCTGCAGCACGTCGCGGGTGATCTGGAACAGCTTCGGGTCCAGCCGCGGCAGGGCGATCAGCTCGTCGCCCGGGCTCGGGCCCACGGAGGGGCTCAGGACCAGCTCGCCGCTCGCCTTGCGGATCATGATGTGCCCGAGGCTGCCGCGCTGGGTGAAGCCGCCCGCCCGGTTCACGTAGTCCTCGACCGTCAGGTTCGGACGCCACAGCACGGCCTGGGGCGAGGTGACCTCGCCGGCCACCAGCACGGTCTCGGACCGCTCGGGGATCACGACCGTGTCGTTGTCCTCCAGCCGCGTGTCGGTGCAGCGGCCCTGGCCGTCCATCACCACCAGCCGCCCTTCGGGCTGCACCCGCCGCGCCCGGGAGATGTACTGGGCGACGAGGGTCGCCTCCTGGCTGCGGATCTCCGCGACGCCCGTGGTGGTGGAGGTGGCGGTGAAGAGCTGCCGCTCCAGCCGGTCCAGCGTCTCGTTGATGGTGCGGAGCTGCTGGGCGGCGATGCGGGACCGCAGGATGAAGACGGACCGCGTGTCGGCCATGGCCGGGTCCACGGCCACGTGGTCCAGCAGCTGGCACAGCCCGATGTCGCGGTCGGCGATCAGCACGGACGGCCCGATCCGGCTGCCCTCGATGTTCACGCGCACCGTCTGGGCGGGGGCATCGGTGATGAAGCTCACCACGTCCTGGTCCAGCAGGGAGATGCGGCGCAGCTCCGCGACGGTGGTGTAGCGCGACCAGGGCTGGCTGTTCCGGGTGCCGCGCACCACGACATTCGTCGCGGAGGGCAGCGGGGCGGCGAGCTGGATCAGCTCCTCCCCCGACATGGCGCGCCCCGGCACCTCGAAGAGGTAGTTGTTGCGGATCGCCCCGTCGGCGGAGACGAGGGCGCCCTGGGCCGCGACGACGATCGTGTCGCCCTCCTGGAACTGGAAGGGCGCCAGGCGGCCGGTCAGCAGGAAGGGATAGAGGTCCACCTGCTGCACGCTGCGGCCGCCGCGCTGGATCTGGATGTTCCGGTAGGAGCCGCGCGCCGGGTCCACGCCGCCCGCGCGCTGGAGGTAGTCCAGCACGCTGTCGGCGCCGCTGCCCGCGTGCCGCCCCGGCGTGCGCACGAAGCCCGTCACGAAGACGCCGACCCGGTTGGTGTTCAGCAGCACCGAGTAGACCTGCACCTGCTGAGTGTAGATCCGGCGCACCTCGGCCTCGACCACGCGCTGCAGGTCGCCGGCGCGAGTGCCGGCGATCCGCACCGGGCCGATCGAGGGCAGGAAGAGGTTGCCGTCCGCGTCCACCTGGCCGAGCGCCTCGGACTCGACCGCGCCCCAGACGCGGATCGACACGCGGTCGCCCACGCCGATGCGGTAGTTCGGGTTCGGCGTGTCCGTGATCGTGGTGGCGGCGCGGGTGAAAAGGCTGGCGCCGAACACGGTCTGGGACGGGCCGGGCCGCCGCGCCGGCTCGCCGAGCGGCCCGGAGACGACGGGACCGCCCTCGGCCTCCGTCGTGGTGCCGACGCGGGCGGTGGGCGTGGTGTCCGGCAGGAGCGACGCGGCCGAGGCGGGGGTCCCGGCGGGCGCGGTCAACCGCCCGGGCGTCGGGC